>CBIHRX010000017.1:0-40401 GCA_966212555.1 uncultured Massilia sp. | reverse complement strand
TCTGCGTGACGGCCACGAGCCACCTCGTGCAGGAACTCAAGCTCACGCGCGAGGAACTGGCGGCGGGGGCGATGACCCAGGACAGCCTGGAGGCGTTCTTCGACATCGTCGACCAGTCCCTGCGCATCATGACGACCAACACGCAGCGTGCCGCGGCCCTCGTGCGCAGTTTCAAGCAGGTGGCGGTGGACCAGTCTTCCGACGACATCCGCA
The DNA here is from genome assembly GCA_966212555.1 of uncultured Massilia sp. GTDB lineage: Bacteria > Pseudomonadota > Gammaproteobacteria > Burkholderiales > Burkholderiaceae_D > Telluria. Next base: position 40,188 of record CBIHRX010000017.1, on the reverse strand, counting down.
CCTTCAATCTCGGCACCTACCTGAACGAGGTGCTGTTGTCGCTGCAGCCGAAGCTGAAGGGACGGCCGCTGGAAGTCGGCATCGACTGTCCGAAGGACTTGCTGCTGGAGAGTTTTCCGGGCGCCGTGTCGCAGATCGTCACCAACATGGTCGTCAACTCGCTGATGCACGGCTTCGAGCGCGACCAGCCCGGCCACATCACGATCCACGCGGCACTCGACGGCGACCACGTCGTGTTCGACTACGGCGACGACGGCGCCGGCATGGATGCGGAGACGCTCGCCAAGCTGTTCGACCCGTTCTTCACGACGAAGCGCGGCAGCGGCGGCAGCGGCCTCGGTGGGCACATCCTGTACAACCTCGCGACGAACGTGCTGCAAGGCTCGCTGCGCGTGGAGAGCAGTCCGGGGCAGGGCCTGCGCTACCACCTGCGCTTTCCGCGCAAGGCGGCGCGCCTGGAGGTGAAGGCGGCCTGACCCGCTCAGAACGCCACGCGCAGCCCCACCGACACGATGCGCGACTTCGCGGTGACCGGCCCATCCAGGACCTCGCCGAAACCCTCGTATTCGACGACGCCGGCGACCGTTTGCGTGAACGCGTACGACAGCCCGGCGCCCGCAAACGCCCGGGTGTTGGTCCTGGTCGATCCGCTGAACTTCGTGCGGTGATTTGCCAGCCCCAGCTTGCCGAACAGCGCGAACTGGTTCCCCAGCGGCAAGGCCACCGTGCCCGCCGCATAGAACGATTCCGGCTTCACGGTCGCGACCAGGCCGGACAGTTTCACGTCCGAGGCGCCATGGCGGACCCAGCCGGCTTCCACGCCGAACGTCGGGTTGAACTGGTATCCGGCCAGCAGCTTGAACGCCGTGGTGGTGTCCTTCGTGCGGTCGATATTTGTGCTGGAGAATTCGAAACTGTTTTTTTGCTCGGCACTGCCGACACTCAGTCCGGCGTATCCGCCGTCGGCATGTGCAAGCGTTGTGAAAAGGCTTAGGGCCGCGCCCGTCGCGATGATCGGCTTGAGATTCATGTTGTCCGTTGAGTAGTTGAACAAAACTGTCGGTCAACCCCGGGGTTGACTTCCGGACAATGTTAATTGGAACTACACAAACCGTACACAAAAAACGTGTACATATGCCAGCGAGCTGAAGGTCACCGGATCAGGTCAGGATAGCGGCGATGGCCGCGCACACGCGGTCCACGTCGGCTTCCGTCATCCCGCAGTGCAGGGGAATCGTGACGGTCTCGCGGCCGATCCGCTCCGCGTTCGGGAACTGGCCCTCGCGCCAGCCGAGGCTGCGGCCCAGCGTCGTCAGGTGCGACGGTTCGTACGACAGGCCCGTCGCGATCTCCCGTTCGCGCAGCGCTGCGCGGAATGCTTGCCGCGTCGTACCCAGGGCTTCGTACGGCAGCAGGACGCAGAACATGTTCCAGCTTTGGCCCGGCACGCCGCGCGGCGGCAGGACGGCGCCGTCGATCGCGGGGAAGACCTCGAAATAACGCTTGGCCAGCCGCTCGCGCTGCGCGAGGAAGGCGGGCAGTTGCGCCAGTTGCGCGAGGCCGATCGCGGCCGACACGTCCGACATGTTGTACTTGCCGCTGGCGACGGCCACGTCGCGCGTGTCGTCCGCCAATTTCTCGATGCCGTGGAAGCGCAGCACCTCGATACGCCGCGCCATGGCGTCGTCCGGCACGACGATCGCGCCGCCCTCGATCGTCGTCATGTTTTTATTCGCGTGGAACGAGAACGTGGCGATGTCGCCGAAGCTGCCGACGGGCTGCCCCTTCCACGTCGACCCCTGGACGAGGGCCGCATCCTCGATCACGCGCAGGCCGTGACGGCGCGCGAGCGCGTACAGCGCGTCCATGTCGCCCAGGGCGCCCGGGAAGTGCGTGGGCACGATCGCCTTCGTGCGCGGCGTGATGGCCGCCGCGGCCTGGTCCAGGTCGATGGCGCGCGTGACGAGGTCGCAGTCGACGAACACGGGGCGGGCGCCCACCTTGACGATCATGTTCATCGTCGAGAAGAAGCTCTGCGTGGACGTGATCACCTCGTCGTCCGGCTTGACGCCGCACGCCAGCAGCGCCAGTTCCATCGCGCCCGTGGCCGACGTCAGGGTGCGCGTGGGGCGGCCGCCGAACGTGGCGGACAGCGCGCGTTCGAATTCGAGCACGCGGGGACCGCTGGCGATCCAGCCGGTCTTCATCGTGTCGGTCGCGGCGGCGAGGGTGCTGGCGTCGAGCGCCGGTTGGGAGAAGTTGAGCAGGGCCACGGTCGTCCTTCAAAGCGTTGTCGGACAGATATTTTAGTCCGCATACGAGCCCGAGGAGGATGTGTCGAGACTACACCTTCTTTACCTCAGCTGCCGCTCCAGGTCGGTGGTCTTTGTCTCAATTCATCAATTGTGATGAGATTACCGTCGATGTTGTAACGTAGTTGTTCGACCGGTACCCCCGCCGACACAATGGCAGATATTGCTTTTCTTGTCCCCCGGTAAAATGCATTGTCTTTTGGTTCTATATCCACAATCAAGTCGGAGTTTTTCTCAAAGGCTTCGCTAATAATGATGGATATCTCGGGAACCTCTTTTAATCGTTCATTGTTGATGACAATTGTCTCATCATCTTCGATAATGACTTTCAAGCGCTTCTGCATGATCGACTCCGGCGTTTGGATATAGTAGCCAAGCTGTCTTGGCTACTGATGTTTAAACTTGTACTTTATTGCTGCGTCGAGTTGAGGTTTATACCGCTTGATTATTTCTGCAGCCGAATCGTTTTGAAATCTGGGCGCGTCGCTCAACGCGGCATGCAGATCGGATATCGGTGAACAGGCAGCTTTCTTTTCTTTGAAGTTCAGGCCGCAAACTGCAACGGTTTTTTTGGTGACCAGTTCCCAATACACTGTCGAGCCGCTCTGACGGTTGAGTGGCACTATCCTGATAATCTCGCCCAGTTCTTGGGGAACCGACGCGGTAAGGCATGTCGAAGAATGCGATGTTTTTCCGCAGGAAAGGAGCTTTCCCCCTGCAAGAATCCTGGGTCCGATGAAGCTGGTCTGTGGGTTATTTTCCTGAATAGTCTGCGCTGGCGTAGCGGCGCATACGACAGTCGAAACGAGGAAAATTCCTAATAATCGTGATCTTTTCATGGCTCTCTATCCAACCGCGATAAGTGAAATGCTGAGTTCTCTCAGCTCTTTCAATTTACTCTGGATAAAGCAGGCCATTCATAACGAATTGTCACATGGAATTAACTTTTATATTACAATTTGGTAATCTCGTAAATACATTGCGTAGAAATCATCCGACAAAGGTCGCGATAGCCGGTTTCTGCACCGGTGCCGGTGCGGTGTCGGTAACCGGTTCGTCGAACGCGAACGTGCCGGCGTCATGCACTTTCCACGTTCCGTCGCCCACCAGCCGCAACACGTGCGTATGGTGGCGCAGCACGGCTTCGCGGTGCGCGATGCTGACGAGCGTCGCGCCGCCGGCGCGCAGGCGCGCGTACAGGGATGCTTCGTTGGCGCTGTCGAGCGCGCTCGTCGCCTCGTCCAGGATGACGATCCGCGGCGCGTGCACCAGCACGCGGCCGAAGGCCAGGCGTTGCTGCTCGCCGACCGACAGCACCTTGCTCCAGTCGTGCACGGCATCCAGGCCGCCCATGCGTTCGGCCAGGGCCGGCAGATGCGCCTGCTCCAGGATATCGAGCAATTGCTCGTCACCGAGGTCGGCATGCACGCTGGGATAGATGAGCTGGCTGCGCAGCGTTCCCTGCTGCAGATAGGGTTGCTGCGGCAGGAAGAACACGTCTTCCAGCGGCGGGTGCTGGATCGTGCCGCTGCCCGTGTTCCACAGTCCCGCGATCGCACGCAGCAGCGAGCTCTTGCCGCAACCGCTGGCACCGGTGATGAGCAGCGCATCGCCGGGTTTCAACACCAGGCTCAGTTCCTTGATGAGGACGCGGTCCGATTGCGGCGGGTGCAGGGTCAGCGCTTCCAGCGCGAAGTGCGTGCCGGGACGCATCGTGATGCGGGGATGCGTCTCCTCGACGGCGGCCGGCCGCGCACCGGGCAGGAGGAGGTTGGACAGGGCCTGCAAACGGCCGATGCCCGCGACGAACCGGCTGAGGCTCTCGAAGTTGTCGACGATGACGCCCACCGCGCCGAGCACGGCCGTGAACGCGCCGGCGGCGCGCGTCGCGGCGCCCACTTCCAGCTTCCCCGACAGCACGCCGCCGGCCAGCAGCACGTAGGGCAGCACCACGGTGAGCTGGCTGAACGTGCGCTGGAAGAGATTCAGCGCGCGCTGCTTCCTGATCAGCCGGGCAAAGTTGCGGATGACCTTGCTGAACGTATGGTCGATGTGCGTGCGCTCCTGCGCTTCGCCCCGGTAGAACGCGATCGATTCGGCGTTCTCGCGCAGGCGCATCAGGCTGAAGCGGAAGTCGGCCTCGCGCCGCAACTGCCAGAAATTCAGCTGGATCAGCGGGCTGCCGAAGAAGTACAGGGCGACGATGTTGCCCGTCACCGCGTACGCCACGAGCACGGCCACGAGCAGGTGCGAGATCGACCACAGCACGGTGCTGAAGGCGACCAGTTGCATGAGCGAACCGAGGAAGATCAGCAGGAAGTTGATGGACCGGCCCGTGAACGTGTTGATGTCCTCGCTGATGCGCTGGTCGGGATTGTCGATCTCGTTGCTGGTGCCCAGCGCGTAGTATTTGCGGTCCTGCAGATAGCCGTCGAGGAAGCGGCCGGTGAGCCAGCGCCGCCACTGGTTCGCGAAGACGTCGCGCATGTAGTAATAAAAGGCGTAGGTCGGCACGGCGAACGCGAGGATGAACAGGCAGGCGCGCACCGATGTCCAGAAGCGGTCGGCGTCCTTGCCGGCCAGCGCCGACGTCAGTTCTCCGGTCTGGTTGTTCAGCATGACCGCGAGCTTGGTGTCGACCAGCATCAGCACGATCAGGAGCAGCAGCAGGGTCCAGGCCCTGCCTTTTTCATTGCCCAGCCAGTAGGGCTTGGCGACGTTGACGAAGTGTTTCCACGCAGCGAGCGACAGGGGCGCGGGCCGGGGCTGGGTGGGGTCTTCGTCGGGAATGTGCGTGGTCATGGTCGGTCTCTGCGGTGATAGGTACCGTCAGCCTACGACCACGCACCGGACCGTTCAGTGCGGAAACGGACATTACGCCTTCACGAACAATTCGTCGAACCCCGTGTCCGGATCGAACTCGCGACGGAAGCGGTGACGGGGCAGCAGCGCCACGAGCACCTCGGCCGTCGTGCGCACGATGCAGCCGGGGCCGAGGTGGCCGCCGATGACGCGGCCGCCGTCGTCGGCCACGCTCGCGTGCAGGTGCGGGCCGTCCGGCGACAACGAGCCGCCCAGCGTGAGGATTTCCAGGTCGCCGCGCAGTTCCGTGAATTCCGGCCGGCCCGCGAAGCGCAAGCGGACAACCGAGAGGCTGCCGATGCCTTGCAGGACGAACGCGGCTTCCACATGGTGCTGCGCGACGAGGGCGTCGAGCACGGCGCGCAGATCCTGGCCGGCGCCGATCCTTAAGGGCAGAGTCTGCATGGTGGTCTCCTTGATGCCGCCCATTCTACGCCAGCCGTAATGCAACCAGAAGTTTCCAAGTGGCAATTGCAATGTCCCCCCCAAGCGAGGGTGACATTGCGAAAAATGCACAGCCGTTGCCATTTTTGAATATTCATTTCCCAGTAAATACGGTTATGATTTCCGTATTTCCTGAAGAGAACCGCGAAGATAAGCGGAGATTACACAAAGATGTCAACAAAGTTCATGATCGCGGCCGCGCTGGCCGTCACATTGTCCGGCTGCACGGCGTTCGCGCCGGTGACCGGGAGTCACTATACGAGCCGCGACGGCAAGCTGGATATCGTGGGCGAGCTGATCGACAACTCCGACGTGCGCATCTTCGTCAACGGCGACAAGGTCATCGACGACCACGTGTCGCTGCTGTACGGCGACGGCAAGTTCGACGGCACCTGGCAGGGCAAGCGGGTCAGCGCCGACTGCAGCACGGCGGCGGGCCAGACGACGGGCGCGACCAGGTGCACGGTGGCCGTGGCCGGCGAGCAGGTCACGCTGACGCTGTAACGGTTCAGCGGCTGCCGGAGAGATTGGCCAGCAGTTCGACCAGCTGGTCGATCTCATAAGGTTTGGCGAGGACCTGCACGCCCGGGATGACGGCGCGCTGGTCGGTATAGCCGGTGGCGAGGACGACCGGCAGGCCGGGGCGGCGCTCGTGCAGGATGCCGGCCAGGTCGACGCCGCTGACCTTGCCGGGCATGACGATATCGGAAAACACGACGTCGGCGTCGAGGCCGGCGTCGAGCATGGCGAGCGCCTTGTCGCCGTCCGCCGCCACCATCACGTCGAAGCCGCAATCCTCCAGGCCGCGCACGACCGCTTCGCGCACGAGCGGATCGTCTTCGACGAACAGCACCCGGCCGCTGCCGCGCCCCGGCGCCTGCCCGTCGGCGCGCGCCGCCACGGCCGACAGCGGTTGTAGGGAGCGCGGCAGGTAGATCTCGATGGTGGTGCCGGCGCCCACCGTGCTCGCCAAGGTCAGCCAGCCGCGCGACTGCGTCGCGAACGCGTAGGCCTGGGGCAGTCCGAGGCCGGAACCCTGGCCCGGCGGTTTCGTCGTGAAGAACGGGTCCAGCGCGCGCGCCAGCACGTCGGGCGGCATGCCGGTGCCCGTGTCCGTCACGCGCACGCATACGTAGTCGCCGCCCGTGCGTTCCAGCGTCGGTTCGAGGGTGCAATTGCGCACGTCGACGGCGAGACGCCCGCCGTCCGGCATGGCGTCACGTGCATTGATCGCCAGGTTCAGCAGCGCCAGGTCGAATTGCACGGGGTCGACGGTGACGGGCCACAGGTCGTCCGCGCAATGCACTTCCATGCGCGTGCCCTGGCGCAGCACGCCGCGCAGCAGCTGGACGGAGCCGCGCACCTGCTCGCCCGGGTCGACCGTCAGCAGGCGCGCATCCTGCACGCGGCCGAACGATCCCAGGCGGGTCGTCAGCGCGGTGGCGCGGCTGACGGTGCGCTTGCACGTGTCGACCAGGCTCAGCACCTTCGGCTGGTTCGCCGTCAGCGAAGCGAGTTGCAGCGCGGTGGTGAGCGTCTGCAGCAGGTTGTTGAACTCGTGCGCGATGCCGCCCGTGAGGCGGCCGAGGGCTTCCAGCTTCTGGCCGCGCACGAGGGCGCTCTGGGCGCGCTCGCTGGCCGCCACGGCTTCGGCCACGCGCTGCTCCAGCTCGGCCTGGGATGTCAGGATCTGGCGGCTCGCTTCGGCCATGCGCTGCGCCACGGCGTCGATCTCGACGATGCCTTGCGGCCGGTAATGCACTTCGCGGCCGGCGCCCAGGTCCGCGGCGCTGCGGCCCAGGTATTCGATCGGGATGGCGGCGCGGCGCGCGAACCAGCGCGCGGCCACCGATGCCAGCACGAGCATGACGGCCATGATGGCGGCCAGGAAGGCCGCCGCATGCAACGGCACGCGGCGCAGGTCTTCGGTCGGAATGCTGACGAGGACTTTCCAGTTCGACGAGGGGACGGTGCTGAAGAACGCCTGCACGGGGATGCCGGCCAGGTTCCGGTTCGAGAACACGCCTTCGCGATTGGCGGCGAACTGGGCCAGCGCCACGTCGCTGACCGAGCGTCCCCGGTACTGGTCGGGGTCGATCGAGCGGGCGATCAGCCGGCCGGTGCGGTCGATGATGGCGGCCTGCCAGTCGGCCGGGAAGCGCTGTTCGCCCAGCAGCGCCTGCAGCTGGGCGGCGTTCATGCTCATGGCGAGGAAGTAGCGTAGGCTGCCGTCCACGTGCACCGGCACCTGGATCGCGACCGCGTGGCGCTGGCTGAGCGAGGAGACGAACAGGTCGGAGACGAGGGTGCGGTCGGCGCCATCCCGTTTCATCAGCGCGTCGAGGTTCGACGAGCGGCCCGGCGGCAGCGGCGCGCCCGGCGCGACCCGCGTGTTGAGCAACTGGCGGCCGTCCCGGTCGAGCAGCAGGATCGCCGTCTCGCCGCGCGGCGCCACCGAATGGGCGTGGCGGTAAAAGGTAGCGAGATCGCCGCGGGCCAGCGCGGGGGAATTCGCCAGCGTGCGCAGGATGCCTTCCCTGATCTCCAGTTCGTTGTCGACGAGGAGCGTGAAGGCGCGCACGGCTTCCTTGACGCTCGTTTCCTGGGCGCGCCGCTCTTCCTGGTAGACATACCCGACGGCCAGCACCGCCGCGAGGAGCGCGGGCACCAGGATCGCCAGGATCAGGATCAGCAGTCGGGTTCGGATACGCATGGGCTGGATGGCAGTCGGGACAGTGTTGCCTCGAAGCTCAGCATACTACCGGACTATGCCGGGCTTGTCCCGGCGATGATAGCGGCGTTCAGTCCGGCCAGCGCTCGTTGATCTCGGCCGCCTTGTCGAGGTTCCTGATGAGGATGTCGACGTAGTGCGGATCGAGGTGCTGGCCCGCCACGTCGCGCAGGTAGTCGCGCACCTGTTCGATCGGCCACGCATCCTTGTACACGCGCTCGTGCGTGAGCGCGTCGAACACGTCGGCCACGGCCACGATGCGCGCATACGGGTGGATGTCCTCGCCCTTCAGGCCCTGCGGGTAGCCGCTGCCGTCCCATTTTTCGTGGTGCTGGTGGGCGATCACGGCGGCCGCCTTCAGGATCGGGCGCTGCGAGCCGTCCAGGATCTGCAGGCCGATGGTCGGGTGCTGCTTCATGATGTCCCATTCCTCGGGCGTGAGGCGGCCCGGCTTGAGCAGCACGGCGTCCGGCGTGGCGATCTTGCCCACGTCGTGCATCGGCGCCGCATGCATCAGCACGGCCGTCTCGTCGTCGGACATGCCGGATTCCTGGGCCAGCAGGTGGCACACCTGGGCCATGCGGCGCACGTGGTTGCCGGCTTCGTTCGAGCGCGATTCGACGACGTCGCCGAGACGCAGGATCAGCTCGGCCTGGGTATCGGTGATTTCCTGGTTCAGCAGGATGTTGTCGAACGCGATGGCCACGCCCGAGCAAAAGACGTCGAGCAATTGAACGTCGATTTCGGAAATCTCTTCCACGCCCTTCAGCACGAGCAGCGACGCCTTGCCGCTGCTGTTCGGGAAATAGCCGACATAGGTGTCGCCATGCAGCTTGGAGATGCGGTTGTGGCGCGCTTCGTCCAGCTGGGCGATCAGTTCCGGGCCGATGTCGTGGTCGCCCACGTCGCCGATGCGCGCGAGGATCTCGTACTGGCTCTCGCCCGTGATCACGCTGGCGCCGGCCACGCGCAGCAGCATGCTCTGTTCCAGGCGCAGCAGGGCGACGACCTGCTGCAGCAGGCCGCTGGCGAAATCCTTCAAATTGCGTTGCCTGAACAAATGCGTGGACGCGGAGATCACGCGCTCCAGGCCTTCGCGGTAGTTCTGCTGGACGCGGCGGGCGTCCTCGACCTTCATGATGTCGCGGTAGGCGCGCAGGGCGGCGAACGTCGTCGTGAACAGCTTGGTGCGGTCGAGTTCGGTCTTTTCCTTGTAGTCGTTGATGTCGTAGTCGACGATCACGCGTTCCTCGGGGGCCTGGCCCGGCTGGCCCGTGCGCAGCACGATGCGGGTGAACTGGTTGTCCAGTTCCTGGCGCATCCAGCGCGCCACTTCCAGGCCGCTGTCTTCGCGCTCCATGACCACGTCGAGGAACACCAGTGCGACGTCTTTTTCGCGCGCCAGGATGGCCTTCGCCTCGGCGCCGCTGTAGGCGTGCAGGAAGGAAAGGCTGCGGCCGTCCAGGCGGAACCGGGACAGCGTCAACTTGGTGATGTCATGGATGTCCGGTTCGTCGTCGACGAGCAGGACTTTCCATGGTGAAAGCTTCGGCGCGGCTGAGGACAGGAAGGACATTTGACGATCTCTCGAGTTTTTGAGGTAAGGCAGCACAGTCCGAAATGATTGTAGTATGAGCAGTGACCATTAACAACAAGAAATATTAATGACGCACTGCAATAAGTCACAATGTCGCAACGTATTGCTTCCCTGCTATTTATGCCTTATTCGTACCGTTTCTGGCAGCGCTCGCACCAGAAGCTGCGCCGGTTCGTCTTGCCCAGGTTCGCTTTGTGGAAGGGGATATGACAGCGGGGGCAGATTTTCTGGTTGTGCGCCAACCAGTGCTTCTTGAGCGTGAACTCTTTTTTCCACTCGAGGAAGTCGAAGCTGTACTGGCGCGCCTCCTGCACCAGGGCGCGCAGCTTGGCCGGCGGCAGTGCGCCGATCCTGGACCGGGGATCGACCCGGATCCGGAACAGCACCTCGTTCTTGATGATGTTGCCGACGCCGGCGAAGATGTCCTGGTCGAGCAGGGCGTCGCAGGCGAGGGTGTCGGGCATCGACCGCAGCTTCTTGCGCGCCTTCGCCGGGTCCCATGCATCCGACATGACGTCGGCGGCCCAGTCGTAGTACGCGTCGATGTCGCAGTCGATCTCCTTCACGGAGCAGGCGTAGAAATTCAGCTCGCCGCCGTCCGCGAAGCCGAGCGACAGGCGCGGCGGCTTGTCGCGGCGCTCGTTCACGCGGTAGGTGCCGAACAGCAGGAAGTGAATCCGCACGACCATCGCCGGCATCTGGATGAGGAAATGCTTGCCCCAGGTGCGCAGCGCGACGACGGGCTGGCCGACGAGGCGGGTCGTATCGATGGCCCAGGTATTGCCCTCGGCGCGCACGATGTCCTGGCCCACGAAGGGGGCCGTCTGCTCTTTCAAGATGACCAGCGACGGGCCTTCCGGCATGATGCATCCTCGCTTGCGTTGTCCCGTTCGGGATTGTGCTGTGCAAGAGTTCGGGAGACCTGTGCGCGGACTAACATTTCGATACAAACTAAGACGATTCCATAACGGACCCGGCGCGGAAACCGGCGTATAAGAATGAGGTATAAACGGTTGTACCGAATGACGACGAAAGGAAGAACATCATGAAATCGTTCATGAAAACGATGGCCCTGGCGGGCCTGCTGGCGCTGGCCGCGGGCAGTGCGTCGGCCGCGGTCAACGTCACCTGGGTCCACCCCGAGAATTTCCACGACCTGCCGTTCCCGGGCTGGGAGCGCAAGGAAATGCTGGACCAGATCACCGACCACTTCGTGAAGCTGGGCGCGAACCTGCCGCCGGGCGAGGACCTGCGCGTCGAGATCACGGATTTCGACCCGGCCGGCCGCCTGATCCCGAGCGCCCGGCTGGGCCGCGACCTGCGCGTGCTGACCGGCCGCGCGGACTGGCCGCGCATGGAGCTGAACTATGCGATCGAGCAGAACGGGCAGGTGATCAAGAGCGGCCAGTCGCAGCTGCAGGACATGAATTACCAGCAGACGTTCAGTCACTACTTCGATTCGGAGCCGTTGCGCTACGAGAAGCAGATGATCGACACGTGGTTCGACAAGACCATCGCGCCGATCAAGCAGAAGCGGCGGTGATGGTGGGCGGCCTCCGCCCACGCGTGATCCGGGTTATCTGTCCGCGCGGCCTGCCTTGTCGCGCCAGCGGCCGCCCGCTTCGCGCACCGTGTAATCGGCCGGCATGGTGAACAGGGCGGCCGCCGGTTCCTCGCGCTTGACGTTTTCGAGACGGAACACGACGTCGCCGCTGCGCGGGTCGCTGTGCTTCGTGTAGACCGTCACCTGCAGGTCGGGCGCCGTCCATGTTTCGTCGGACACGACGATGGCGTTGCGGTTGCCGATCGCCCCGGCTGGAATCTCGTAGCTGCGCAGCTTGCCCTCGGCCTTGATGCCGCCGACGTCGCGCGTGCCCAGGTCCTTCGTCGTCGCCTTCGTGGACCATTTGACGTCGGCGAACGGGCCGTTCACCAGCGGCGCCACCTGCATCTGCACGTCGCGCAGCGCCGTGCCGTTGTCCGCCAGCGCCCTCGACACCTGGATGCGCACGTCGCGCTGGATGCGCTGGCGCTCGGCGTCGTCGATTCCTTGCACGCGCTTGACGATGATGTCCTCGCTGCCGGCCGGCAGCGTGCCGTCCTTGCGCATCTGGTCGATCCTGGCCCGGGCCGCGTCCGCCGCCGCGCGTGCCGTCGCCGCCGGGTTGATCCTGACGACCGTGCGGTCCCGCGGGTGCAGGATCAGGTTCGTGCCGCTCACCGGATCGTTGATCGTGACGGTGATGACGTCGCCCTTGTCGTCGCGGATTTCCTGGCGGGTGCGGCCGGCGCTGTCGCGGTACGTCATGGTGGTGCGGCGCGTGGCGATCTGGTTGCCGTCGGCCAGCGCCTGCGTGCGCTCCGTCACCATCTGCGCGGTATAGGGCGCATTCTTGACGGTGGCCGAACGCATCATGACGCGCGCCGCATGGTCGGGGGCATCTTCGGCGTGGACGGGGGAGAACAGGCCGGCCAGCAGGGCGGCGATCACGATGTGTCTGGTAGTCATGGCATCCTCTTTCGTTATTGAATCGCACTCAGGCGCAGGGCAAGCGGCTGCCCGTCCGCCGCGACGAGCATTTCGGCACGAACGGAATCGCCCGCGTTTTCCGGCGTCAGCGGCACGCCCAGCGCGGCCAGGCTCGTGCGCGGCACGTCGGCCGCGACCATGCGCGGTGCCGGTTCCGCGGCGATGCGCTCGGCCGAATCCAGCGCAATGAACACGCCGTTGCCGTCGACCGAGACGAGCGTACCGGCGCGGCCATCCTCGACCGGATGCGGTGCCCGCACGGCGAACGCCAGCACGAGTGCGCCGGCCACGAGGCTGCCGGCCAGCGCGAAGGGACGTATCGCCAGCCCGTGATACCAGCGGCGCTTCGGCGGATGCAGCTTCGCGAACGCCTGCAGCAATTCCTTTTCGACGCCGCGCGGGGCGTCCAGCCGACCCACCTCCGCGCGCAGGGCGCCGAACAGGGGATCGCGGTCCGTCTCTGTCGTGTTACGTGAGTCCATGATGGCTATCCTTTCATGCAGGCCAGGCGTTTCGCGAGCGCCGCCCGCCCGCGCGACAGGCGCGAACGCACGGTGCCGATGTCGACCTGGCAGATGTCGGCGATCTCGGCGTACGACATGTCGTGCATCTCGTACAGGATGACGGCGTCGCGGTAGTGCGGCGCCAGCAGCGCCAGCGCGCGCCGCACTTCCTCGGCGGCCTCGTTGTCCAGCAGGCGCGCCAGCGGGCAGGCCGCGTCGTCCGGCAGGTCGTCCTCGCCGTCGTCGTCGCCGCCCAGGACCACGTGGCGCTGGTGTGCCGTCTCGTTTTTCAGGATCAGGTTGCGCGCCACGCCGAACAGGAAATGCTGCAACTGTCCGCGCAGCGGATCGAACTTGAACCGATCCGTCAGCAGGCCCATGAACGTTTCCTGGACCACGTCCGCGGCCGTGTCCGCCGAGCCGCAGCGCAGCAGCGCGAAGCGGTACAGCGGCCCCTGGTGGCGCCGGTACAAGGCCGCGAAGGCGTCGGCGGCGCCGCTGCGCATCTGGCGCAGCAGGTCGGTGTCGGTGGTTGTCGTGGTCATGGGTAGTTATGTTTACCCATATTCCAGCGGGAGGCGGGGAAAGTTCCCGATTTTTTGCGGCGGGACTCAGTCGACCCAGTTCACCCGTTCGAATTTGCCGCGGAAGTCTTCCGGCATGGCGACGACCTGGCTCGTCTTGTAATTGAAGAAGACGAAGCCCTGCTTGGCCATCGCGACGAGGGTCTTGTCCTTGGGACGGGTGACGCGGAAGATGATGTCGCCGCCATATTTATTGAAGTCCATGACGCCCACTTCGAACAGCAACTGGTCGCGCGCGTGCGCCTCGGCGCGGTACGTCGTCGCGAGGTCCGTCACGATGATGCCCGTGCCGTCGCGTTCCGTCTCGGGCACGCCGTATTCGAACAGGAAGCGCGCCCGCGCCTCGGAAATCATCGAGATCATCGAATCGTTGCCGAGGTGGTTGGCGGCGTTGATGTCGGTGACGCGCACCGTCAGCAAGGTCGTGTAGTAGTACTGGTCTTCGGGGAAGGTGAGTATCAGTCGTGCCATGAGTGAATTCTACCCCGTGCGGGTAGCGTGTCCGGTTGAAGAAATTCGACGGGCGTCAACGCGTCAAGCGGTAGATCAGCAATGCCGCGCGCACGGCACCCCGTTCGATCGAGCCCACGTCCAGGTCTTCGTTCGGCGAATGGGCGCCGTTGCCGCTGGCACCGAGGCCGTCGAGGCTGTCGACGAGCGGCGCCACGAACTGGATGTCGCCCGCGCCACGCGCTTCCGCCGGCACGGCGCCGATCGGGCCGAGGCCGGCATCCTGGCTGGCGCGCGAATACAGGTCCAGCAGTTTCAGGTTGCCGGGTGTGACGGCCATCGGCGGGTAGGAATCGTGGAACGCGATGGTGGCGCTGGTGCCGGGCAGGTTCTGCGCGACGATGGCGCGCATGCGCGCCTGGGCGCGGTCGCGCTGCGGGTAGTCCAGGTAGCGCAGGTCGGCCTTCACGGTGGCCGTGTTGGCGATCACGTTCGTCTTGCCGAACGCGGTGCCGCGCGACTTCGCATCGTCGAACGCGACCTCGGTGCCGCCCAGGATCACGCCCGGATTGAACGTGAGGCCCGGTTCGATCACCTGCTGGCGGAAGGCGTCCAGGATGCGCGCCGTCTCGTACACGGCGCCGTAGCCGTTGTTGCCGAACACGGCCATCGAATGGCCCTGGCGCGCCTTGACTTCCAGCTCCCACGTCGCGGTCGCGCGCCGGCCCACTGTGGCCGTCGCCTGGCCATTCTTGTCGAGAATGGCGCCCTCGAAGCTGAGGGCGACGTCGCTCCGCTTCGCCAACGCCACCATGTCGCCGCGCGACACGCTCTTCGGATTGCCCGCTTCCTCTTCGTCGCCCGTGAACATGACGGCAATGCGCGTGCCGTCGAGGGCGCCCGCGCGGTGCAGCGCGCGCAGCGCTTCGATGACGATCACGTCGCCGCCCTTCATGTCCGACACGCCCTGGCCGCGGACTTTATCGCCGTCGCGTTGCCACATGGGCACGTCGGAACCGGGTTCGAACACGGTGTCGAGGTGGCCGAGCAGCAGCAGGCGCTTGCCGCGGTTGCCGTCGCGCGTCGCGACGAGGTGGCCGGCGCGGCGCATCTCGGGCGGCAGCTCGATCCAGCGCGTCGTAAAGCCGAGCTCGTCGAACTGCTTGCGGAACAACGCGCCCACGTCGCGCACGCCGCGCGTATTCATCGTGCCGCTGTTGATGAGGACGCTCTGCTCGAGCAGGGCGAGGGCTTGCGGCGCATGGGCCTTGATCTCCGCGACGATCCTCTGCTCGGTCGGGTCGAGCCCGTCGGCCCGCGCCGTCTGTACGCACGCCAGTGCTGTCAGCGCCAGCAGCGCCCCGGTCATCTTGCGCATCGTTATCTTTCTCAAAACAATGATGCGCAACTGTACACCGATTCAGGGCGCTTGCGCGCCTACAGGCTGCGCAGGATGAACCCGCAACCGGCCACCATGCACAGTCCGCCTACCAGGCGCTTGACGAACGCGCCGTCGAGACGGTGGATGAGGATGGCGCCGGCCAGTACGCCGGCAATCTCGAACACGACGATGAAGGCGGCCAGCCCATAGTCGATGCTGGCGTACTGCAGGTTGGCGAGCGAACCGGACAGGGCACCGACGGTTTGCACCAGCTGTCCGACACCGATCGCGGCCAGCACGGAATAGCCGCACAAGACCATCAGCGGCACGGACAGCACCTGGCCGCCGATGCCGGTGAGGCCGGAAAAGAACCCGGTGAAGGCGCCGATCGCTGCAAGGATCAGCCAGCGTCGACGCGAACTCGCGGGCAAGGCAAGCACCGCCTGGCCGCCGGCGCCCGACATATACATGCCGACGACGAGGATGACCGCGGCCAGCGCCGTCGACAGCGACGCGGTGGCGAGATGATGGCCGATCCATGCGCCGGCGAAGCCTGTTGCCGCCGCGCCGAGGGATACCGGCCGCACCAGCGTCCAGTCCATGTTGCCTTTCCTGTGAAAGTAGAGCGCGCCCGCTGCGCCGGTAAAGATGAAGGTGAACAGGGACAGCGCCATGCCCTGGTGAATGTCCATGTCCACCAGCAGCATCAGGGCGGGCGGCATGAAAAACCCGCCGACGCCGGCCGCGCCGATCAGGACGCCGATGGCAATGGAGATCAATACAAGGCCGGTATGCGTCAGCATGGCGCCCGATCCACTAGGCGGCCAGCTGTTTCTGTTCGTCCTGCTGCAATGCGGTGACGAGCGCAGGCACGACGTCGAACAGGTCGCCGACGATGCCATAATCCGCCACGCCGAAGATCGGCGCTTCCGCATCCTTGTTGATGGCGACGATGACCTTCGCATCGCCGATGCCGGCCAGGTGCTGGATGGCGCCGGAAATGCCGACCGCGACATACAGCGCGGGCGCGACGATCTTGCCGGTCTGGCCGATCTGCAGATCGTTGCCCGCAAAGCCGGCGTCGACCGCCGCGCGCGACGCGCCGATCGCGGCGCCCAGCGCGTCCGCCAGCGGTTCCAGCATGTCGAAACCGGCTGCGGAACCGAGGCCGCGCCCGCCCGCCACCACGGCGCGCGCCGAGGTCAACTCCGGCCGCGTGGATGCGGTCCGCTCGATCGACACGATGCACGAGGCGCCGGCACCGTCCACCGGCGTCACGTCCTGGACGATCGCCTCGGCATCGCCCAGGGGCGCGGCGTCGAAACTGGTGGCGCGCACGGTCAGCACCTTGATGGCGTCCAGCGCCTGCACGGTCGCGAATGCATTCCCCGCGTAGATGGGGCGCTCGAAGATGTCGGGCGCGACGATGCGCGTGACTTCCGAGATCTGTCCGGCACCCAGCCCGGCCGCGATGCGCGGCATGACGCTCTTGCCGAACGTGCTGGCCGCGGCAAGCACGTGAGTGCAAGCCTCCTGCGCCAACAGTTCCAGTGCCTGGGCGGCGACGTTTTCCGCGAGACCATGCGCGAGTTGCGGGGCCGAGGCGAGCCACACCTTCGCCACGCCGGCGACCTGGCTGGCGGTGCGCGCCGTGGCGGCGCAATCGTGTCCCGCGACGAGCAGGTGCACCTCGCCGCCGCACAGGCGGGCCGCGCCGACCGCATGGCGCGTGGCGGTATGGAGTGAAACGTTGTCGTGTTCGGCGATGACCAGTACCGTCATGATGTTCCTCGATAAGTTAAATGACGTTCGCTTCGTGCCGCAAACGGTGGAGCAGCTCGACCGCATCCTTCACGCGCACGCCGGGCTGGCGTTGCGGGGGCGAGTCGACGGCCAGCGTCTTCCAGCGCGGGGAAAGATCGGCGCCGAGGGTTTCGGCGGGCACCACGTCCAGCCGCTTCTTTTTCGATTTCATCAGGTTGGGCAGGCTGACGAAGCGCGGTTCGTTCAGGCGCAGGTCCGCCGTCACGACGGCCGGCAGCGCCAGTTGCACGGTTTCGATGCCGCCGTCGACGTCGCGCGCGACCGTCAGCCGGTCGCCTTCGACCCGCACCATTGACGCGAACGTGGCCTGCGGCCAGCCCAGCAAGGCCGCCAGCATCTGGCCGGTCTGGTTGCAATCGTCGTCGATGGCCTGCTTGCCCAGGATGACGAGTTGCGGGATTTCGCGCCTGACGATCGCGGCCAGCAACCTGGCGACGGCGAGCGGCTGCAGCTCCGCGTCCGTCCGCACCAGGATGCCGCGGTCGGCACCGGCGGCCAGCGCGGTGCGCAGCACATCCTGGCAGGCGTCGACGCCGCAGGACACCGCGACGACTTCCGCCGCGCGGCCCGCTTCCTTCAAGCGGACAGCTTCTTCCACCGCGATCTCGTCGAAGGGATTGATCGCCATTTTCACGTTGGCCAGGTCGACGCCGGACTTGTCCGGCCTGACGCGAACCTTGACGTTCGCATCGACCACCCGTTTGACCGGGACGAGGATCTTCATGCTTGCTCCTTTCACTTGTCGACGAACGCGCGCTCGATGACGTAATGGCCCGGATGGCTCATGTTGCCTTCCTTGAGACCGTGGCCGACGAGCACCTCCACGGTGTCCTTCAGCATGGCCGGACTGCCGCAAAGCATGAAGCGGTCGTGGGTCATGTCGAGCGGCGGCACGCCGAGCTTGTCGTAGAACTGCGCGCTGCGCAGCAGGTCGGGGATGCGGCCCTGGTTCTCGAACGGCTCGCGGGTGACGGTCGGGTAGTAGACCAGCCGATCGGCCACCAGGTCGCCCAGGAATTCGTGGTTCGGCAGGTCGGCCGCGATGCGTTCCTGGTACGCGAGTTCGTTGACGTGGCGGCAGCCGTGCACGAGGATCACTTTTTCGAACTGGTCGTAGATGTCGGGGTCCTGTACGATGCTCATGAACGGCGCCAGGCCGGTGCCCGTGCCGAGCAGGTACAGGTGCTTGCCCGGCAACAGGTTCTGGCTCAGCAGCGTGCCGGACGCCTTGCGGCCGACGAGGATCGAATCGCCCACCTTGATCTCCTGCAGGCGCGACGTCAGCGGGCCGTCCGGGACCTTGATGCTGAGGAATTCGAGCCGCTCTTCGTAATGCGGGCTGACCATGCTGTACGCGCGCATCAGCGGCCGGCCGTCCACTTCGAGCCCGATCATCGCGAACTGCCCGCTCTGGTAGCGGAAGCTCGATTCGCGCGTCGTGGTAAAGGAAAACAGGCGGTCCGTCCAATGACGCACGGCCAACACTTCCGCTTCGTAAAAATTACTCATCACGCCATCCTGTCGTCAAAGATTGGGGAAGCCCGTCCGTCGCCGGGCCGAATGCCATCTCTTTCAGATACGCCCAGGGATAGATCCCCCGCGCGTGGCCGTCCGAGAACACCAGCTGCAAGGCCGCCGCGCCCAGGGGTTCGATCCGCAGCAGGGTCACGTCGGCGGCCACGGGCAGCACGGTGTCCGTCGAGCGGCGCAGGTTTTCGCACACGCTGCAGCGGCAGGAACGGCGCAATGCCCGGTACGACAACAGCGCCTGCCTGCCATCCCACACCAGTTCCAGCGCGCGCGCCTGCCCGTTCAGGACGATTTCTTCGGGCCAGACCGGGTCACAGGACATTCGCCACCCCCTCTGGTCCGATTTCCGTGCTGAGTCCGGCATAACCGCCGTCGCGCAACTCGCCGCCCATCGCAGCCAGGCTCTCTTCGCGAATCAGTTTCTTGATCGCGCGGACCAGCCCCGCGAATTCCGGCGTGTCCATCATGTCCGGCGTGCGGGGACGCGGCAGGGGCACCTTGATGTCGGCCTTGATCCGCCCCGGCCTGGCCGTCATCACGTAGATGCGGTCGGACAGGAAGATCGCTTCGTCGATGTCGTGCGTGATGAACAGCACGGACAGTCTTAACCGTTGCCACATGTTCGTCAGGATTTCCTGCATGACGGAGCGGGTCTGCGCATCGAGCGCGCCGAACGGTTCGTCCATCAGCAGTACCTGCGGACTGGTCGCCAGCGCACGCACGATGCCGACGCGCTGCTTCATCCCGCCGGACAACTGCGCCGGATAATGGTTTTCAAAAGCCAGCAAACCGGCGAGGCCGAGCAGGGTACGCGCCTGCGTCTCGCGCTGCGCCGGCGGCACGTGCTTCATCTTCAGTCCGAACTCGACGTTCTTGCGCACCGTCATCCAGGGGAACAGCGAATACTGCTGGAACACGACGCCGCGGTCCGAACCGGGCCCGGCGATCGGCCGGCCATCCAGGGTCAGTGCGCCACGGTCGGCCGTGGTGAAACCGGCGACGGCGTTCATCAGCGTGGATTTGCCGCAACCGGACGGGCCGATCAGCGAGACGAATTCGCCCGGCCGCACGTCCAGCGATACCGACTTGACGGCGTGTACGGTCGTGCCGCGCGCCTTGAAACTGATGTCGAGGTCGCGCACCTCGATATGGCCGCATTGGCCGTGCATGGATGGCGCACTCATTTTCCCGCTCCCGCCGCCGCGCCCGTCCACGGCATGGCGAGCCTGGAACACAGGTCGATCGCCTTGCTGCATAAGAGACCGAGCACGCCGATCGTGATCATGCCGAGCGCGATGTCGGGATACGAAATCAGCGAATACGCTTCCCACGTGAAGTAGCCGATGCCGAACTGGCCGGAAATCATTTCCGCCGCAATCAACGACACCCACGCGACGCCCATGCCGACCGCAAGGCCGGTGAAGATATGCGGCAGTGCGCCGGGGATCACGACATACAGGATCACATCCTTTTCTTTCGCACCGAGACTGTGCGCGGCGCGCAGCAGCACGCCCTCGACGCTTTCGACGCCATGGATGGTGTTGATCAGGATGGGGAAAAACGCCCCCAGGAACGTGATGAATGCGATGCTGACCTCGTTGCTGGGCCACAGCATGATGGCCATCGGCACCCAGGCGATCGCCGGGATCGGACGGAACAGTTCCATCGCCGGCAGCGCCAGCGAACGGAAGATCCGGTAGCGGCCGACCATGATCCCGAGGATCGTGCCGACGATCGCCGCGCCGGCAAAGCCGAGCAGCACGCGCCGCACGCTGATCCCGATGTTCAGCGCGAATTTGCCCGTGCGCGTGACGTCGAGGATGCTGTGCCACACGTCCAGCGGCGTCGGGATGTTCCCGAAGCGGATGTAGACATCGAGCTTGTAGCGTGTCGCCAGGTACCAGGCCAGCAGCACGGTGCCGATCGACAGGGTGCCGAGTACCGCCCCGCCGATGCCCGACTCCAGCCAGCGCTTCAGCGAGAACGGGATGTCCGGTGCGGGCGCCGGGGGCGCGCCGCCTTCGATGGCTTCCAGCCTGGGCTGCCGTATCGGCACGGCGGGGATGGGGTGGGGCGGCGCCGCCGCTGGCGGTGGCGCGATTGGGTGACGGTCCATCAGAGCCATGATCATTTCTCCATCTTGGCGAGCACTTGCTCGTAGGTTGCGACGGTGCCTCCGGATTTTGCTGCGCTGGTCTCCGCGTCCTTCTTCAGCAGGAACGGCACGACATCCAGTTTCGTGCCGTTGCCGTTGACCGCATAGAAGGCTCTGTCGGCAAATACCTTGATGCCGAGTTCCTGGTCGTACAGATAGACCACAGCAATTTTCTTGCCAGCTTCCTGGTACTTCCTGATCCCCATGAAGGTGCAGACCGGGGAGCTGAGCGGCACGATGTCGCCGCCCTCGATCCAGATTTCGCCGGCGTCCTTCGGGCGGGCGATCGCCTTGCCGCAGACCGGATCCTTGCCCTGGATGTCGTAGTTGGCCAGCGTGCGCTTCTGCGCGTCGTAGTCGAGGCCGCGCTGTTTGAAGGCGGCGCGCAGATAGCTTTCGTCGACCCACGCATCGACGTTGAATTCCTTCACCTTGCCCAGCTTTTGCAGCACGCCGTAGCTGGTCTTGACGGCGTTCACGAGCAGGGGCTTGATCGTCGGGTCCAGCGTGTGGATGCCGTCGGGGCCGAGGAAGATGTAGACGACCTCTTTCTCGATCTTCGTCCAGGCCGCGATCTTTTCGGCCGCCAGCCGCGGGTTCTTGCGGACCCAGTCGTCGGCATCCATCATGGCGCGGATGTAGGCGACGACCACTTCCGGATACTTGCCCGCAAAATCCTTGCGTACGACGATGCCGTGGAAGGTGGGGACCCCGGTCTGGGCGCCGTCGAAGATCTTGCGGGCGAAGCCGCGGTACGGCAGCAGCTCGCCGAAGGGGACGAAATCGGCGTGGGCGTCGATCTTCTTTTCGCGCAGGTTGCTGGTGCCGATCTCCGGCGTCTGGCTGACGAGGTTCCAGTAATCGTCCGGCCAGCCGCGCGCCTGCATCGCCTGCAGCAGCATGCCGTGCGCCGCCGAGCCGAACGGCACGGACACGTTCTTGCCCTTCAGGTCGGCCAGCTGGTAATACGGGCTGTCCTTGTTGACCACCACGCCGTTGCCGGCGCCGAACGCGTTATAGGCGATCACGGCGACCAGCTGCGTTTCGTTGCCCCTGCTTTGCTGGCCGTTGGCGCCGTTCACCAGCAGCGGATAGTCGCCCATCATGCCGATCTGGATCTTGTTGGCCATCATGCCGTTGGTCACGGGCGGGCCGGAAGTAAAGTTCTGCCAGTCGAGCTTGAAGTCGATGTTCGCGTACTTGCCCGTCTTCGGCAGGTATTTGTCGAGCAGGCCCAGCTCCTTGATGACGATGCCGCCGGTGACGGTGTTGGTGGTGGTGTTCTGCGTGCCGATGCCGATCGTGACGACCTCTTTCGCCGGGGCCAGTGGCGTGAGCAGGGCTGCGGCGGCGAGTACGGCAATACGGGTGAGGAACCGAAGTGTCATGTTGAATCCTTCCAAAATGAGTCACAGCATGAAAAACGACGCATTGCCAGCGTTGCTAGGCCACCTCCACCAACTGGTCGCGCTTGTCCTGCCGGGACGCCCATGCGTCGGCCTCCGGCAGCGGTTCCGTCGATTGCGTGATGAGCGGCCAGCGGGCCGCCAGCCTGGCGTTCAGCGCGACGTAGTCCTTCTGCCCGTCGGGCAGATCCTTTTCGTCGTAGATCGCCTCGACGGGGCATTCCGCCACGCACACGCCGCAGTCGATGCAGACTTCCGGATCGATCACGAGGAAATTCGGTCCTTCATGAAAGCATTCGACCGGGCACACCGAGACGCAGTCGGTGTACTTGCAGCCGATGCACGATTCGCCGACGACGTGTGTCATGACGCACCTCCGTTCAGCTGGATGGTCGTCAGCGCGAGCTTCGACAGCTTGCGCACGTCCGAGTCCACATCCTTCAGCGCCAGCTCCAGGTGCGCGATGGCGCGCGTGTCGCCGATCTCGCCCAGCGCGATGACGGCTTCCTTGCGTAGATTGCTCATCGGGTGCCGCAACGCCTCGCACAGCGTCTGCACCGCGGCCTTCGCCTTCAGCTTGCCGAGGCTGCGCGCCGCCTTGACGCGCACCTGCCAGAACTCGTCGTCCATGGCGCGCACCAGGTCCGGCACGCCGAGCGCCAGTCCGAGCTTGCCCATCGTCGTCGCAGCTTCCTCGCGCACCTGCCAGGCCGGATCGGCGAGCACGCGGCTGAGCGTCGGCTGGATGCTGACTTCCGACGCGTAGCCGAGCGCACCCACGGCGACGCGGCGCACTTCCTGGTCCGGGTCGGTGGCCGCCGCATTCGTCAGCGCGCCGATCGCTTCCGGCTTTTTCAGATAGCCGAGAACGCCCACCGCTTCGCGCCGCACGCCGGCATCGCTGTCGCCCAGTGCCTGCAGCGCGGGTTCGAATGCCGCGTCCACGCGCAGGGCACGGATCGCGTGCAGGGCGGCGATCCTGACCGAGGCTTCGGCATCGATCAGGTAAGGCAGCAGATACGGTGCCGACGCCGGTTCCTTCAGTTCGGCCAACGTGATCCCCGCCGCGCGCCGCACCTCCGGATCGGTGTCCTCCAACAACGGCACGAGGGCTTCCAGCACCTCGGGATCTTCGTAGCCTTCGATCGCCTTGGCCGCTTCCAGCCGCACGCTCGCGT
Source organism: uncultured Massilia sp. (assembly GCA_966212555.1). Taxonomy (GTDB): domain Bacteria; phylum Pseudomonadota; class Gammaproteobacteria; order Burkholderiales; family Burkholderiaceae_D; genus Telluria. The sequence goes on along the minus strand of CBIHRX010000017.1, from coordinate 16,701 downwards.
CGGGGTCGGCCAGCGCGGTGACGAGCAGCGGCACGATGTCGTCTTCCTCGTCGGAGTAGGGGAGATCCAGCACCGCGACGCGGCGCACGCCGGGATCGCTGCTGTTCAGCCGTTCGTGGAGTGTGGTTGCCATCATCGGAGTTCCCCTCAGCGCACGAGGTAAGGGATGTTGACGTGCACGGCGCCGGTCGGGCAGTCCTGTTCGCACGGCATGCAGTACCAGCATTCGTCGAACTTCATGAACGCCTTGTTGCTCACGATGTCGATCGCGAGCACGTCCAGGGGGCAGACGTCGACGCATACGGTGCAGCCTTTCTCGGCGATGCACTTCGACTGGTCGACGACGACCGGGGCTTGCGTGCGGGTGGTTGCGATGGTCATGATCTTTCCTTTCCTGTTCGGTTAGACGGCGATGGCGGATTTGCTGCCGGCCACGCGCAGGCGCTGGTACGCGGCTTTTTCTTCGGCATTCAGTTCGACGATGTAGGGCTCGATCTCGCGCTTGCGGAAGACCATCCTGCCGTCCGCGCCCTTGCCGACGTTGGTGTGGCAGAACCAGTTATCGTCGTCCTTCTCGGGATGGTCGACGCACAGGTGGTACAGGCCCCAGCGGCTCTCCTTGCGGAATAGGGACGCACGCGCCGCGAGTTCCGCGCAGTCGCGGATCGTGTGCGCCTCCATGGCCCGCATCAGTTCGTGGGGATTGACGGCGCTGAGCTCCCCGAGGTCGTCCTTGATCTCGCCGAAGCGCTCGAGCGCGATTTCCATCTTGCGCGTGATCTTCGGCGGCTGCAGGTAGTCGTTCACGATGCGGCGCGTCTTGTACTCGACCTGGAACGGCGTCAGGCCCTCGCTGCGCGACAGCGGCGCCATGATGCGTCGGCGCTCCGCTTCCACCATGTCGGTGTCGATGACGGTCGCAGACTTGCCGGCGATGTAGTCCGCTGCGTTCTCGCCGCAGAATTTGCCGTACACGAATGCCCCGAGCATGTAGTTGTGCGGGATGCTGGCGCAATCGCCTGCCGCGTACAGGCCGGGGAGGGAGCACTCGCCTTTTTCGTTGGTCCAGATGCCGGACGCGCTGTGGCCGCTGCAAAAGCCGATCTCGGAGATATGCATCTCGATCGCCTTCTGCCGGTAGTCGTTGCCGCGCCGTTCGTGGAAGCGGCCGCGGCTCGGGCGTTCGTTGGTGTGCAGGATGTGCTCGATCTCCGCGATCGTTTCTTCCGCCAGGTGATCGAGCTTCAGGAAGACGGGACCGCGGCCGCCTTCCAGTTCGTTGTAGAACTCCAGCATCATCTGGCCGCTCCAGTAGTCGCATTCGATGAAGCGCGCGCCGGTGGAGTTCGCGGTGAAGCCGCCGAACGGGCCGGTGACGTAGGCGCAGGCGGGACCGTTGTAATCCTTGATCAGCGGATTGACCTGGAAGCATTCCAGGTTCGTCAGTTCCGCGCCGGCGTGATAGGCCATGACGTGGCCTTCGCCGCTGTTGGTCGGGTTTTCGTACGTGCCGAACATGTAGCCGGATGCCGGCAGGCCGAGGCGCCCGGCCGCGCCCGTGCACAGCACGACCGCCTTCGCCCTGATCACATAAAAGTCGGCGGTGCGGCAATCGAAGCCCATGACGCCGGCGATCTCGCCGTTCACGCCCGTGATCAGGCGCGTGGCGACCACGCGGTTGGTGATGTCGACGCGCTGGCGCTTCAGCTGCCGGTACAGCACCTTCTTCATGTGGTGCCCTTCCGGCATCGGCAAGACATAGCTGCCGAGGTGGTGCACCTTGCGTACGGCGTAGTCGCCGGTTTCGTCCTTCTCGAACTTGACGCCCCAGCGATCGAGCTCCTCGATCATCGCGTAGCTGTTGCTCGCGTAGGCGTACACCCCTTTCTGGTCGACGATGCCGTCGTTCGCGACCGTGATCTCTTTCGTATACTGTTCCGGCGTCGCATGGCCGGGAATGACCGCATTGTTCAGCCCGTCCATGCCCATGGAGATGGCGCCGCTGCGCTTGACGTTCGCCTTTTCCAGCACCAGCACGCGCAACTTCGGATTCTTTTCCTTGGCTTTTACCGCGGCCATCGGCCCGCCCGTACCGCCGCCAACGATCACCAGGTCGTATTCCAGTTCAATGGTTTTCATGTCACCCTTTCAGTAAAGTCGCCGTGCGGCCCCGTGCGCACCTCGTCATAACTCGTAATAACGAGTTGTGCAAATTGCGTGCCAGTCGAATTACCCGGTGATGGGCGGGTTCGGAGCGGAAGAATGGTCAGGAACGGTGCGCGGGCGGTGCGGCGGGTGGCCGTTGTGGGGAGTGGACGGCCAAAACAGGGCGATATGTTGGCGTGACTAGCGCAAGACTTTCATCTTGTATTTGAAAGTCTCGGCGCGGTAATGCAGGTATTCGAACACGAGCGGTTTTTCTCCCTGCGCATAGGTCAGGCGCTCGATGCGCAGGATCGGCGAGCCCGGCGCGACTTTCAGGCGGGTGGCGACGTCGTTCGTCGCCGACGTCGCATCGATTTCCACGTCGGCGGAATGGAGCCGCTGGTGCAACTCGTTTTCGAGCAGGGAAAACAGGTCTTTCTCGCGCAGGTTTTTCTCCGTGAGACGCGAACCCACGTCATGCCTTACCCAGGAGTAGTCGATCGAGACCGGCTCCCTGTTCAAATAGCGCACGCGCCGAACTTCCGTCACCGGGCTGCCGTCTTCGATCTGCAGCTTGGCGCGGGCGGTCCCGGATGCCTTGACGGTTTTCAGGCCAAACACGTCCGAGAAGGTTTCATGACCGAGCCGGTGCATCGCTTCGCCAAAACCCTGCAAGTGCGTCAATTCCTGGGAGACATTGGGCAAGGCGACAAACGTGCCTTTGCCGTGTACCTTGAACAGCAAGCCTTCCTTCTGCAAGTCGTTGACTGCCTGCCGCACCGTGATGCGGCTGACGCCGAACGCGGCGATCATCTCGTTTTCCGAAGGCAGCTGCTGATGCCCGACGTAAGTGCCGTCGATGATCTTGGCGCGGATCGCTTCCTTGATCTGGGTGTACAGCGGCACGGTCGACGAACGTGGGAGTTGGATTTTCAAGGTGGCCGGGCAACGCAATGATGACAATCCATTATATAGCGAGTCTGCACGGTAACCGCGGCGCCGTCAGGGTGCGGCGTCGGTCGGATAAGGCGGCCGCTTGCGCAGTTTTTTCACGATGCCGTCGCGGCCCAGCAGCAGGACCAGTTCCGTGTGCCCGCCCGGCGCCGGGCTCGTGTACAGCCACGCCTCCATGCCGGAATCGAAGACGACCGCCTTCGTCGGCCCGAACGCAGCCAGCAGTTCGGCGCGCGTCGTGCGGCCGGGGACGACGAGCTGGTCGAAGCGGGCCTCGGCCACGCTCGTGCCGGGCTCGGGTGCGCGGGTGGCGCAGCCTGTCAACAAGATTGCCGCCAGCAACAGTCGCAGGGTCATGGCGCCGCCTCGTCCATGGTGTCGAAACTGACGAGCGTATCGTCCGGCCAGCTGCGGTCCCAGATCGGCGCGTAATACGTGCGGTCGAGCAGCACCTGGCAGTCGCAGAACGGCAGCATGTCGCGCGTCTGCTCGCCGCCCGCGTACAGGAAGCGGAACGGCAGGATCTCGGTGCGGTCGCCCGCGCGCAGGGTCACGGCGAACACGGGACGCTCCGTGAAGAAGAGAAAATTGCCGTCGGGACTGTTGCACACCTGTTCGGGGCTCGTGAGGGCGTTCGAGATCCAGCCGAACAACGGCGAGCTGTTCGATACGAGGCCGGCTTCCATGCCGACGAGACACTCGAGCCGCAAGTCGCCCAGCCGGCGCGTGCCGGGCGGCAGGCCGGGCGTCATGACTTGCGCGCGCCACGTCATGCTCGTCGTCTTGCGGTTGGCGACGACGGCCGCGTCTTCCTTCAGCGCCTGTTCGTTGCGCGGCAACGTGAAACTGTTGTCCGGCGCGACGGGGACGGGCACGGCGATGCGGTCGCCGATGACGCGCAGCGTGATGCCTTGCATGTCCACGGTCGGCGAGCGGGGCAGCAGGCGGAAGCGCAAGGTGGCTTGCGGCGCCAGCGCATGGTCGCGCTGGAACCGCTCTATGCCGCGGATCATTTTGCGGTAGGACTTGTCGACCGGGTCGCGCGTGTATGTGACCGTGACGGTCTGAATACCCTCGTCGCTCGGCGCCGTTTGCGCGCACGCCGTCGCCGCCGCGGACACGCCGCAAAGCGCGCCCAGCAGCGTCACCGCCATCCGCCCGACGGCCCGGCGCATGGTCACCAGTACCGCACGCGGCCGACGTCCATGTGCACGAACTGCGAGTCGGGGTAATAGCCGACCCCGCCCGCCTTTTGCGCCATCGCGATCTTGTGCAACTTGGCCAGGTCCTGGCCGGGAATGCGCACGTCGATGGCCTTGCCTTCCATGTGCAGGCTGTGCTTGGCCACGCCGCCCGTCTTTTCGTGCAGCATCTCGTTCGTTTCCGGCGAGCGATAACCCGAGATCACGTGAACGGTCGGATGGCTACCATACTGGGCGCTGATGCGGTCCAGCAAGACGAGCAGTTTCGGATCGATGGCCGAGATCTTGTTGTTGCGGTGGTCGCGCAGCAGTTTATTGATGTCCTGCATAGCCTCGGGGATGAATTCGCCTTCGGCCCAGAAAATGGTCCGCAGGCTTTCGCCCGTGTGCGTGTTGTACAGGCGCACGATGCGTTCGTTCGGCGCGACAGGCGAAACGGGCGCATCCGGCAGGGTCTTTGCGCTGGTCCGGATGGCGGGTGCACCGAGCACCGATGCGAGGACGGCCGAACTTTTGAGGAAAGAGCGTCGTTGATTCATGAGCTTCTCCTTGCTGATTGCCAGCCTCAATGATACGCCCCATGCATGATTCTTGCAGCGGACGGTGTCCGGACTGCTTGTCAGTCCAGGACGACAAGCCTGGGCAATATTTCTTAGAATAAGCGCGGCCGCCCACCCACGTCAGGAGATCCAGCATGCGCTTCGCCCTCGTGTCTTCGTTCGTCTTGATGTTGGCGCTCGCCACGCCCGCGCCCGCGCGCGATGCCGGCATCGATATCCCGATCCCGGACATTCCCTACACGAAATTCGTGCTGAAGAACGGCCTGACGGTGATCGTGCACGAAGACCACAAATCGCCCGTCGTGGCCGTCAACACGTGGTATCACGTGGGCTCGAAGAACGAAAAGCCCGGCAAGACGGGCTTCGCGCACCTGTTCGAGCACCTGATGTTTTCCGGCAGCGCCAATTTTGATAAGACATTCTTGTCGGCATTGGAAGGCATCGGCGCCACCGACCTGAACGGCACGACGAACAAGGACCGCACGAATTACTTCGAGACGGTGCCGACCTCGATGCTCGACTACGCGCTGTTCGCCGAGAGCGACCGCATGGGCCATTTATTGGGCGTGCTCGACAAGAAAAAGCTCGACCTGCAGCGGGGCGTCGTCCAGAACGAGAAGCGGCAGCGCGAGAACCAGCCGTACGGCATCGTCGAGCAGATCGTCACGGAGAACACGTGGCCGGCCAATCACCCGTATTCGTGGACCGTGATCGGGGCGATGGCCGATCTCGACGCCGCGTCGATGACGGACGTCACCGACTGGTTCAAGGACCACTACGGCCCGAACAACGTCGTGCTCGTGCTGGCCGGCGACATCACCCCGCAGCAGGCCCGGGAGAAGGTCGAAAAATACTACGGCGACATTCCTCCCGGTCCACCGCAAGCCCATCAACAGGCCTGGGTGGCGAAGCGCAGCGGCACGCACCGGGGACGGGTAGCGGACCGCGTGCCGCAGGCCCGCATCTATCGCCTGTGGAACGTGCCCGGCGCCGACACGCCGGAAGAACCCCTGCTCGACCTCGCCGCGCAGGTGCTGGGCGGCGGCAAGACGTCGCGCCTGTACCAGCGCCTCGTCGTGAAGGAGCAGCTGGCGACGTCGGTCGGCACCGGCAACGATTCGAACGAGATCGCCGGCCAGTTCGGCATCAACCTGACCGCGAAGCCGGGCGCGCCGGCAAGCGACGTCGCGCGCATGGAAACGCTGGCCGACGAGGAATTGCGCGCATTGATGACATCCGGCCCGACGGCCGCCGAACTGCGTCTCGCGCAGACGACGATCCTCGCGCAGCATGCGCGCGCCGTCGAGCGCGTGGGGGGCTTCGGCGGCAAGAGCGACGTGCTGGCCCGCTGCGCCACGTACACGGGCAACCCGGACTGCTACAAGGTCTACTTGCAGCGCATCAAGGACGCGACGCCGGCCGCGGTACGCAAGGCCATGCTCGACTGGCTGGCCGACGGCGACTACGTGCTGGAAGTCGACCCGTTCCCCACCGGGCTCGCGGCCGGGGCATCTACCGTGGACCGCAGCAAGGGCCCGCCGGCCGGCCATCCGGAAGCCTTGACCTTGCCGCCCATGCAAAAGACGACGCTGTCCAACGGCTTGCAGGTCGTGCTGGCCGAGCGCCACGGCGCGCCTGTGATCAATTTATCTCTGATGTTGAATGGCGGGTTCGCGTCCGATTCGCAGGCCTTGCCGGGCTTGGCAAGCCTCACGCTGCGAATGCTGGAAGAGGGCACGACATCCCGCAACGCCTTGCAGATCAGCCGCGAACTGGAAGCGTTGGGCGCGTCGTTCGGCACGTCGATCAACCTGGATGGCGCGTTCGTCAACATGAACGTGCTCAAGCCGACGCTGGCGCAGGCCCTTGGCCTGTACGCCGACCTCGCGCTGCGCCCGGCGTTCCCGCAGGCCGACTTCGAGCGCGTGCGCAAGACGCGGCTGGCCGCGATCCAGCGCGAGCAGACGGTGCCGCGCCTGATGGCCTTGCGCGTGCTGCCGCCGCTGCTGTACGGCCCCGGCCATCCGTATTCGCTGCCGCTGACGGGCACCGGCACGGAGGCTGCGGTCGCGCGCATGACGCGTACCGATCTCGTGGGCTATCACGCCACGTGGTTCAAACCGAACAACGCGACCCTGCTCGTCGTCGGCGACACGACCCTGGCCGAACTGGCGCCGCTGCTGGAACGCGCGTTCGGCACGTGGAAGGCCGGAACGCTCCCGGCGCACGAGATCGCCAAGGTCGACCAGCCGGCCGGCACGACGATCTACCTGATCGACCGTCCCGGCGCGCTGCAGAGCGACATCGTCGGCGCCCAGCTGGCGCCGCCGCGCAACACGCCGGATGCCGTCGCGCTGAACCTGCTCAACGACGTGTTCGGCGGCACGTTCAGTTCGCGCCTGAACATGGACTTGCGGGAGGATAAACACTGGTCGTACGGTGTGGGCTCGTCGCTCGTGGCGGCGCGCGGGCAGCGCATCCTGATGAGCGATTCGCCCGTCCAGACCGACAAAACGGCCGACGCGCTGCGCGAGCTGGCGCGGCAGTACGCCGAACTGGGCAGCGCACGTCCCGTGACGCCGCGCGAACTGCAGGACGCGCAGGCGAACGAGACGCTGGGCCTGCCCGGGTCGTTCGAGACGGTCGGCCAGCTCAGCAACGCCTACGCGACGATCCTGCAATATGGCTTGCCAGAGGATTACTACAACACGTACACGGCGACGGCGCTGGCCGTCACGCCCGCACAACTGAATGCGCTCGCGGCGCGTGTCGTGTTGCCGCGGCAGCCCGTGTGGATCGTCGTCGGCGACATGAGCAGGATCGAGGCGCCGATCCGTGCGCTGAACCTGGGCGAGGTGCGCCGGATCGACGTCGACGGCAAGGCCCCGTAGGGTGGGCACCCTGTGCCCACGCGTGACGTTCGCGTTATGCCGGCTTTCGCGTGGGCACGTGGGGCCCACCCCTACCGGCGCTGGGACACCTCGAACCGCTTTTCGCGCCGTAGAATTTTCGACTGCGGATCGAGCGTCACCGTCGCGTGCGGCGGCAGCGCGATGCTGCCGTGCCCGTCCGCCATCGGCAGCGTGACGACGCGCCCGTCCACGCGCACGTCGAGCGGCATCGGGAACGGCGTCTTGCCGGCAGTCTTCCACACGAGGTCCAGCGTGTCGCCGCGGCGCGTGGCCACGAGCTCGGGCAGGGCGGCCTGGTACATATAGGCCTGGAAGAACCAGCCGAGGTCGCGTCCGCTCGCACGCTGGGCGATGGCGATGAAGTCCGGCGTCGTCGCATAGCGCGGCGAGAAATGACCGGGGCGCGGGTCCGGCGTGCCGTACACGAGTTCGCGTACCGAACGGAAAAAGGCGTCGTCGCCGATCAGGCCGCGCAATGTGTGCATGACGAGCGAGCCCTTCGTGTAGATGTCGCCGCCCGGGCCGCCGCGCTTGAGGTCGTAGACGTCTTCCTCGCGCTTGTGCTTGCCGGACACGAGCGGCGCCTTGTTGCGGATGCTCGCGCGCTGCTGCATCAGCGCGGCGAAATATTCCTGGTCGCCGTGCAGGTATTGCATGTACAGGGGCTGCATGTACGAGCCGAGGCCTTCGTGCAGCCACATGTCGTCCCAGTCGGCATTCGTGAGCTGGTTGCCGAACCACTCGTGGGCGAATTCGTGCTGCAGCAAGTCGTCGTAGCCATACGGCGTCTTGACGTACTTGTTGCCGTAGGCATTGATGGTCTGGTGCTCCATGCCCTTGTGCGGCGTTTCCACGACACCCATCTTTTCGTCGGCGAACGGGTAGGGACCGATCGTCGATTCGAAGAAATCCAGCATCAGCGGGAATTCCTTGAACAGGTCTTGCGCATGCGCCTTGTTCTGCGGCAGGTACCAGAACCGCAGCGGGATCGTATTGCCGTAGCGGCTGCGGTACTCGCCGGACAGCACCTCGTACGGCGCCACGTTGATGGCGATGCCATAGGTGCTCGGGTGTTGCGCGCGCCAGTGCCACGTGCGCCAGCCGTTTGCTTCCGTCATGCCGGTGGCCACGCCATTGCCCGCGGCCACGAGCGGCGCCGGCACGGTAATGTGTTCGTCGACGACTTTCGGCTTGCCCATCGGGTGGTCGATGCAGGGCCAGAACAGGTCGCAGCCTTCGCCTTCGACGGCGCTCGCGACCCACGGCTTGCCGTCCGGCGTGCGCGTCCACACGAAGCCGCCGTCCCACGGCGCCCGCTTGGCCACGTGCGGTTCGCCATGGTACGTCACGCGGACCTTGATCTGTCGGCCGGGTTCAAGGCGTTGCGGCAGGTCGATCGTCAGCTTGCCGTCCGGATTGCGCCACCGGTTGGCCGCGAGCAGTTGGCCGTCGACGGCGATGCCATCGATGGGCAGGTTGCGGTCCAGGTCGAGTTCGATGCTGTCCAGCGGTGCGCTGGTACTGAACGTGAGCGTCGCGTCGCCGCGCAGGCTGCGGCTGTCCGGGTCGATGCGCAGGCTCAGGTCGGCATGGTCGAAGGACAGCGCCTGCTGTGCGGCACTGCGCTGCGCGCCCGAGTTGACGGTGTAGTCCGTGAGGGCGGGCTGGGTGGCGCAGCCGGCGAGCAGCGCGGCGCAGACGATGGCGGTTCTTTGCATGATGCGGGGAATTTATCACAGGGAAACCGGCGCCACGCAAATCGCGGTTGGCGGATACTGCGCGGCGAGGAGGATGACGAATGAGCGATCTCGACCTTGATATTGCCCGCACCGCCCTGGTGCTGATCGATTTGCAGAACAGTAATGTGAAGCGCGACCTCGCGCCGTACACGGCCGAGCAGGTCGTCGGGAATTGCGTATTGCTGGCCGGCGAAATGCGCGACCGCGGCGGCATGGTGATCTTCGTGCGGGTGCTCGTCGACCAGCTGCAGCTGCCGCCGGCCGACGCGCCGCTGCGCAAACCCGGCACGCCCGCGCCGCCGCCGGACGCGTCGCTGCTGGCGCCGGACGCGCAGGTGCAGGCCCAGGATATCGTCGTGACGAAGCGCCAATGGGGAGCGTTCTACGGCACCGAACTGGACCAGCTGCTGCGCCGGCGCCACATCAAGACGATTGTCCTCGGCGGCATCGCCACCAACTTCGGCGTCGAGTCGACGGCCCGTGCCGCGTTCGACCGCGGCTACGAGCTCGTCTTCGTCGAGGATGCGATGAGTACCATGGCGGCGGACATGCACGAGTTTGCCTGCGGGCACGTCTTCCCCGTCATGGGCAAGGTGCGCTCGACGCGCCACGTGATCGACGCGCTGCAGGCGGGGACGGGCGACGCCTGACCTGCAGGCTTATTTGCGCGGTGCGGGCTGCCGGCTGTTGGCGGCCTGCTGCTGTGCTTGGGCCTGTGCCTGGCGCTGCTGTTCTTTTTCCTGTTTCTTGGCCATGTGATGGCCGATGGCGCAGCCGGCGGCAGCGCCCAGCAAGCCGTGCTTGCCGGCCACGTGCCCGCCGACGCCGCCGACGATGGCGCCTTTCGCGCAGTTCGGTTTGGCATAGGCGGCGCCCGTCGAGGCGAGCGAGAGCATCAGGGTTGCGGCGATGAGTCGGATTTTCATAGGTCCTCCGTGGTTATCCATGGATGACAGTCTGGCCGCGGCCGCGCCGGTTGAATGTTCGCCAGGTCACCGTCGCGGGCAGTGTTCATGTTTGTTCATGTTGCGCTCGCCGCGCTTGACCTTGTAGCGACACGAGGGTTTGTAATGGCATCGACTCCATTCCCGGATGCCATTCCATGCAAGTTTCAGAACATCGACGTGTCAGTTACCGGATCGCCGACATGTGCTGCGCGACGGAAGAGCGGCTCATCCGCAACCGTCTGCAGGGCATGCCCGGGGTCGACCGTCTCTACGTCGACCCGGTCGGCCGTGTGCTGACGATCCACCACCGGCTGGCGCAGCCGGACGCGCTGGTCGACGCCCTGCGGTCCATCGGCATGCCGCCGACGCCCCTGCCGGGCGCGGACGACGCCATGGCGGAACCCGCGGGGACGGCGCCCGCGACCGTCCGCACAGGCCTGCTGGCGGCCGCCGCGGCCGCCGCGTTCGCGGCCGAAGGGCTGGCCTGGACCGGTGTGCCGGAAACGTCGCCCCCGATCGTCGGGCTGGCCCTCGCCGCCATCGCCGCGAGCGGGCTGCCGACCTTGCGCAAGGGGTGGATGGCGTTCAAGAGCTTGACGCTCAACATCAATGTCCTGATGAGCCTCGCGGTCCTCGGCGCGCTCGCCATCGGCCAGTGGCCGGAGGCCGCGATGGTCGTCGTCCTGTTTTCGATCGCGGAAACGATCGAATTGATGTCGCTGCAGCGCGTACGCCGCGCCGTGCGCGGCCTGCTGTCGATCGCGCCCGACACGGCCACCGTGCGCACGGCGGCGGGCGGGTGGGAGACGGTGCCGGCGGCGTCGGTCGCGGTGGGCGCCCTGGTGCGCGTGAAACCGGGCGAACGGATCGCGCTGGACGGCGTCGTCGAGGATGGCGAATCGGCCGTCGACCAGGCGCCCATCACCGGCGAAAGCATGCCGGTGGAAAAACGCCGCGGCGACACCGTCTTTGCCGGGACGGTCAATGAACACGGCGTGCTGGACGTGCGCGTGACGGCGGCCAGCGGCGCCAGCACCCTCGCGCGCATCGCCCGGGTGATCGAGGAAACGCGCAGCCGCCAGGCGCCCACGCAGCGCTTCATCGACCGGTTCGCGCGCTGGTACACGCCGGCCGTGGTCCTCGTCGCGCTGGGCGTCGCGGCCGTTCCGCCGCTCGCGTACGGCGCGCCGGCCGTTCCCTGGGTCTACAAGGCCCTCGTGATGCTGGTCATCGCCTGTCCGTGCGCGCTGGTGATCTCGACGCCGGTCACGGTGATGAGCGGCCTGGCGGCGGCGGCGCGGCGCGGCATCCTCGTCAAGGGTGGCGAGTTCATCGAGGCCGGGGCGCGCCTGCGCGTGCTTGCGCTGGACAAGACGGGCACGCTCACGCGCGGCGTGCCCGCCGTGACCGAGACGGAAGCCGTGGCGGCGGCCAGGCCGGACGACGTGCTCGTGCTGGCCGCCAGCCTGAACGCGCACTCGGCGCATCCGCTGGCGCATGCGTTGCACGCCGCGGCCCCGGCGGGACGCATGATGCGCATGGTGCGCAACGGCGTGGCGCTGCCCGGGCGCGGCGTGCGGGGCGACATCGGCGGCACGACCCATTACCTCGGCAACGGCCGCCTGCTCGACGCGCATGCGGCGACGGTCGATGCCGCGCAGGCGGCGCAGGCACGCGCGATCATGGAACGGCTCGAAGCGCAGGGCCGGACGGCGGTCGCGCTGTTCGCCGGGGACCGCGTGCTGGGCGTCATCGGGCTGGCGGATACGCTGCGTCCGGAAGCGGCGGAGGCCGTGCGGCACCTGGCGGAGCAGGGCGTCCGTACCGTCATCCTGACGGGCGACAACGCGGTGACCGCGCGGACGGTCGCGGCGGCGGCCGGCGTCATGGACTATCGCGCCGGACTGCTGCCCGAGGACAAGCTCGGCGCGATCGAGCACCTGCAGTCCGCGCACGGCGCGACCGGCATGGTGGGCGACGGCATCAACGACGCCCCGGCGCTGGCCCGGGCCGACATCGGCTTCGCCATGGGCGCCGCCGGCAGCGATACCGCGATCGAGACGGCCGACGTGGCCCTGATGGACGACGACCTGCGCAAACTGCCCCAGTTCATCCGGCTGAGCCGGTCCACGCGGCGCGTGCTGGTGCAGAACATTGCGCTGGCGCTCGGCATCAAGGCCGTCTTCTTCGGGCTGGCGCTCGGCGGCGTGGCGACATTGTGGATGGCCGTCTTTGCCGACGTGGGCGGCAGCCTGCTCGTCGTTGCCAACGGCTTGCGCTTGCTGCGGATGGACGAAGCGGGCGCCGGCGCCCCTATCGTGCGGCGGGCGCGGCGGCCAGGCCCATGAGGATCCGGCATTCGCTCGTCGCGCACGTCGCATGGCAGCGCGACCGCAGGCGCGCGAGTTCCGCCTGCAGCGCCTGCAGTTCCTCGATCTGCCGGTCGACCTCGTCGATATGACGGTCCAGCAGATCGTTCACCCCGTCGCACGGCGCGTCGGGCCGGTCGCGGAATCCCAGCAGCGCCGCGATCTCGTCGAGGGACATGCCCAGGCCGCGGCAGCGCCGGATGAAGTGCAGCCGCTCCACGTGCGCGGCCCCGTACACCCGGTAGTTGTTGTCCAGCCGGCCCGGTGGCGGCACCAGGCCCTTCTGCTCGTAGAAGCGGATCGTTTCCGGCTGGCAGCCGGTCATCTTCGCCAGCTGTCCGATCTTCATGGCGGTCAGCCGTTCCTTCTGATCTCCGCCGCGATCTCGTACGAGCGCAGGCGCGCCGCGTGGTCGTAGATCTGCGAGGTGATCATCAGCTCGTCCGCGCCCGTGCGCGCGATGAAATCCTTCAACTGCCGTTCGACCGTCTCCGGCGAACCGATCGCCGAGCACGACAGCACGCCGTCGAGCATGCCCCGTTCCGCCGGACCGAGCAGGTCGAGATAGCCTTCGACCGGTGGTTTCAAACGCGTCGGATGGCCGCTGCGCAAGTTGACGAACGCCTGCTGCATGGACGTCGCGCGCCACTGGGCTTCCGCGTCCGTCTCGGCGGCGAACACGTTAAAGCCGAGCATCACGTACGGCTTGTCGAGCTGGGCCGAAGGGCGGAAGTTGGTGCGGTAGATCTCGATGGCCTGCATCATCATCTGCGGCGCGAAGTGCGACGCGAACGCGTACGGCAGGCCCAGCATCGCGGCCAGTTGCGCGCCGAACAGGCTGGAGCCGAGGATCCACACGGGCACCGTGAGACCGGCGCCGGGCACGGCGCGCACGTGGCGGCGCGGGGCGTCCGCAAAATAATCCATCAGTTCCACGACGTCCTGCGGGAATTCGTCCGCGTCGGATGCGAGATTGCGGCGCAGGGCGCGCGCCGTCGCGTGGTCGGAACCGGGCGCGCGGCCGAGGCCCAGGTCGATGCGGCCCGGGAACAGCGATTCGAGCGTGCCGAATTGTTCCGCGATGACGAGCGGGGAATGGTTCGGCAGCATGATGCCGCCGGCGCCGAGGCGGATGGTCGAGGTGCCGTTGCCCACGTGGGCGATCAGCACCGCCGTCGCCGCGCTGGCGATGCCCGGCATGCCGTGGTGTTCGGCGAGCCAGAAACGGTGGTAGCCCCAGCGTTCGCCGTGCTGCGCGAGGTCGAGCGAGCGGCGGAACGATTCGGCAGCGTCGCTGCCTTCGGTGATCGGGGCGAGGTCGAGGATCGAGAAAGGAATCGTTGGTGCATTCATCGCCTCATGATACGCCGATCGAATTTTTCGCGTGCGCCACGGTCCGGAACGGCATATGATGGCCGGTTGAACAATGTCTCCACGGCATCTTCTTTTGTCCAACATGCGTATTTACCTGCTTTCCTGCATCGCCGTGCTCGCCGCCGGCTGCGCCGCGCCGGTGCGTGCACCGAGTGTGGCCGCGGCCGACGTCCCCCGGCTGGACGTGCGCCGCTTCCCGCAGATCGACGCCGCCATCACCGGGGCCATCGACGCGCGCAAGCTGCCCGGCGCCGTGTTCCACCTGGAGCACGAGGACGCCGTCTACGAACGTGCCTACGGCCGCCTGACCTACGAACCGGATGCGGCGCCCGTCACGACGGCGACGACGTTCGACGCCGCGTCGCTGACGAAGGTGCTGGCCACGGCGCCGTCGGTGCTGATCCTGGCCGAGCAGGGGCGCATCGGCCTGGACGACAAGCTCGTCAAATACTTCCCCGGCTGCGCGAACAACGGCAAGGAAACGATCACGATCAGGCAATTGCTCACGCACAGCTCCGGGCTGCCCGCGGGCTTGCCGGCCAATCCCGCGTGGACAGGCCGCACGGCCGCGCACAGGCTCGCGTGCGACCAGGCCGTCACGCATGCGCCGGGCACGTTCTTCCGTTATTCCGACATCAATTACGTGTTGCTGGGCCAGGTCGTCGAAAAGGTCACGGGCACGCCGCTGGACGATTACGCGCAGTCGCACATCTACGCGCCGCTGGGCATGCGCAACACGGGTTACCTGCCGCTGCGGCGCGTGGATGCTTCGACGATCGCGCCGACCCAGGTCGGCAGCGCCGACAGTCAAGATAAAAACAGGGGCGCGCACGGCGACCTCGCGCCGGGACAGCTGCTGCGCGGCGTCGTGCACGATCCCACCGCGCGCCGCATGGGCGGCGTGGCGGGCTCGGCCGGCGTGTTCACCACCGTCGGCGACGTGGCGCGTTTCGGCCGCATGCTGCTGGCGGGCGGGGTGCTGGACGGCGTACGCATCCTGAGCCCGGACAGCGTGCGCCTGCTGACGACGGTGCAATCGCCTCCCGGCCTGGCAAAACGCGGCCTCGGCATGGACATCGACTCGCCGTACGCCAGGCGCCCGCGCGGGACCGTATACCCGGTCGGCAGCTACGGCCACACGGGGTTCACGGGCTGCATCCTGTGGGTCGATCCGCAGTCGAAGTCGTTCTACGTGTTCCTGTCGAATCGCGTCTATCCGGACGACAAGAGCAACATCCTCGACGTGTACACACAGATGGGCACGCTTGCGGCGCAGGCGGCCGGGGCCGACTGATTTTTGTTTCCGCGCGGCTAACGCGCGCACCCTTCATGGCGATGTCTTTAAACTCCGCCTCCACAGTATCTTCTTGATATTGCAGAGTTTTTTTTGCCCCAAATCCATTCTCTGAGGAGAGCGACATGAAAATGAATAAGTTACTGAAGGGCCTGCTGGGTGCTGCCGTCACGGTAGCGATGTTCGGTACGGTGAACGCGCAGGCGCAGACTGCCTCGTCGTCGGGCAGCGGCGCGACCGCGCAGGACCAGTCGACGTCGGGCAGCTCGACCACCAAGAAACACACCAAGAAGAAATCGCACAAGAAGAGCGGCAGCTCGAGCAGCGGTTCGAGCGGCAACAGCGGTTCCACCAGCAGCGGTTCGAGCATGGGCGGCACCAGCGGCTCGTCGTCGAGCGGTAGCCAGGATACCCAGGGCACCTCGGGCTCGTCGGGCAGCATGGGCACCGGCACCGGCACCGGCACCGGCACCGGCACCAGCGGCAGCAGCGGCACGTCGGGCGGCACCGGCACCGGCACGGGCACGGGCACGGGCACCGGCGCCGGCAGCATGGGCACGGGCAGCGGCACGACCACGCCGCCGAC
The DNA here is from genome assembly GCA_966212555.1 of uncultured Massilia sp. GTDB lineage: Bacteria > Pseudomonadota > Gammaproteobacteria > Burkholderiales > Burkholderiaceae_D > Telluria. Next base: position 619 of record CBIHRX010000017.1, on the reverse strand, counting down.
CGGCACCGGCACCGGTTCCTCGGGTTCGAGCGGTGCAACCGGCACCACCGGTTCCGGCTCGTCCGGCACCAGCGGCATGAGCGGCAGCACCGGCGCCAGCGGCACCGGCTTGTCCGGTTCGAGCGGCATGAGCGGCACGGGTTCCGGCTCGGGCACGGGCACCAGCGCCACCGGCACGGGCGCAGCGGGCACCGGCACCAGCTCCAGCACCACCAGCGGCAGCCAGGGCACCGGCAGCCGCGGCTACTGATCCATCCGCTCCGCAACGAAGCGCCAGCCCGCGGGCTGGCGTTTTTTTTGCTGCCTTCGCCTCCTTGTTGGTATAACATGATTTCCTAAGAAAAAATGAAAAGCGCAAACATCTGCGCCTTTGACGAGAGGAAACATGATGGAGACAACGAAGATGGCCGCACGCCTGCTGGCGCTGGCGGCGGCAAGCGCTTGCCTGCCCGGGCAGGCGGCCGAACTGGGCCTGGCCCGTATTTTTGCCGACCACGCGGTCCAGCAGCGCGACCAGCCGATCGCCGTGTGGGGCACGGCCGGCGCCGGCAGCAAGGTGAGCGTCACCCTGGGCGGACGCACCGTGACCGGCACCGCGGATGCGCGCGGCAAGTGGAAG
>CBIHRX010000016.1:0-40510 GCA_966212555.1 uncultured Massilia sp. | reverse complement strand
GATTCTGCGTCTGGCCCCCCCGGGGGCCGCCGGCGTCCCGGGGGTGCATGCGCACTTTGGCCGGGTCGCCGCCGGCGGGGCGGCGGCGAATCCCGACTGGGAACTGCAGCCTGGACTCGGCAGCAGCGGCCGTAGCCTGCGCGCGCGCCTCGACCTGGCCGCGCGCGAGCCCGGGGATATCGCCAGCGTCGCGCCCCTGACCTATGATTTTGCCACGACGACCGACGGCGGCGCCGCGCTGCGCCTCGTGGCCCTGCCGACGCATCCGTTGACCGGGGATGGGAGGGCGCGCGTAGCTTACCGTCTCGATGGCGGCGCGCTCGCCGTCGCCGATTTCGCGACCGTCGGCCGCAGCGACGAGTGGAAGCGGAACGTGCTGTCCAACACGGCGGTGCGGGCAGCGGCCTTGCCGAGGCTGAAACCGGGCCGGCACACACTCCAGGTCTATGCACTCGACCCCGGCGTGACGCTGGACCGGATCGACGTCGTGCTCGACGGCGCGCCCGACCTCTACGGCGCACCGCCGCAGACGCAAAGGTAGATGACCGCCTGGAAGACCGGCTGGACCAATTCGACCAAGTCCGCGGTGCCGCCGGCGGTCGAAGGCAACAATGTGGTAAGATTCCTACAAGATATTAAAGTATCACGTCTTGCGGGTCTGCCCGATCTCACTTTGCCTTCACATTGTCATGAATATGTTCGAGCTCGCCGGCGCCTTCACACTGGACAAGTCGCAGGGCGCGGCGCAGCAGGTGTATGAGTTTCTACGTTCGGCGATCATCACACTGACATTCAAGCCCGGGATGGATCTCGACCGGGCCGCGCTCGCCCGCTACTTCGGCGTGTCCGTCACGCCCGTCCGCGACGCCTTGCTGAAGCTGGAGGAAGAAGAGCTGGTCGACATTTTCCCCCAACACGGCACGCGGGTGCGCGCCGTCGACCTGGAATCGGCACGCAATGCGCACTTTCTCCGCCTGACCCTCGAGATCGAGATCGCGCGTACGCTGGCCCAGGGCGGGAGCGATGGCCTGGTCGAGGAACTGCAGGGCGTCCTCGGCCGGCAGCGCGCTTGCCTGGGACGCGATGACATGGACGCTTTCGCACAGGCCGATCAGGCATTCCACGAGCGCATGTACGGCGCGGCCCATATGGAGCAATTGTGGCGCTTCATGCGGGGCAAGAGCGGGAACATGGATCGCCTCAGGCGGTTGCATCTGCTGGAGAGCGGCAAGGCGGAGTCCGTCGTGCAGGAACACGCGGAGATCGCCGCCGCGATCGCGCGGGGCGATCCGGACGGGGCGGAAGCGGCCGTGCGCAAGCACCTGAGCGGTACGTTGTCGCAATTGATGGCCTTGCGCGAACGCTATCCCGACTACCTGGTCGGGCAGGTGGAGGCGGGCTCGCGATGACACAGCTGTTCCTGCCCGGCAGTTTTCGGCTGGACCGGATGCGGAATGCATCGGCCCAAGTCTTCGATCATTTGCGCGAACGCATCATTTCCCTTGACCTGAAGCCCGGCGTGCAATTGCAGCGGGATGAATTGTCGGCCTATTTCGACCTGTCGTCGACGCCGATCCGCGATGCCCTGACCCGGCTGGGCGAGGAGGGACTCGTCGACATCGTTCCGAAACAAACCACGACCGTGCGCGCGATCGACATCGAATCGGCCCGGCAGGCGCATTTCCTCAGGCTGTCGCTGGAGCTGGAAATCGTCTACCAATTGGCGCAGATGCCTGGCGGCGCGCCCGTGACCATACTGGAAAACATCGTGTCCCAGCAGGCGCTGGCGCTGTCGCAGCGCGATTTTGCCATGTTCATGCAGGCCGACCTGATGTTCCACCGGCAGATGTTCGTAGCGGTCCAGGCCGAGACGCTGTGGCATTGGATGCGCCGCCAGAGCGGTCAGCTCGACCGCCTGCGCCGGCTCCATGTCCCGATCCGCGACAAGGCGGCGAATATCCTCGCCGACCACGCGGGCATCGTGGCGGCAATCGCGGACGGCGACGCGCGTGCGGCGAAGCAGGCCATCCGGAAGCATCTCTCCGGTACGCTCGCCCAGCTCGACACCATCCGCGCCGCGTACCCGGACTATCTCCTGCCGCGGTAAGGGGGCTCTTGCCGCCATCCTCCATCAACTTCGTCTGTCGTAAAATATTAGTGCAACACGGCGCTATCTCCAGTAGCATGCCGGATGTCCGTTTTCGGCACACCCGCGGCACACCGGACCATCTTTCTTCGACCACGACACCGACCACCATGACATTCATCACTGCCAGCCATACACCCGTCATCACTTCCATGCGGGCGATTCCCGTCGCCGGGCGCGACAGCATGCTGCTCAACCTGTGCGGCGCGCACGCCCCATATTTCACGCGCAACCTCGTCTTGTTGACGGACAGCGCCGGCCACGTGGGCATCGGCGAAGTGCCGGGAGGCGAGGGCATACTCGGGGCGCTGCAGCGTGTCGTGCCCGTCGTTGTCGGTAGCGAGCTCTCCCGGTGGCAACGTACCCTGAACGGCGTGCGTGCGGCGTGCGGCGGACGGTCCGGCGCGCCGCTGCACCAGGTCAGCAATGCGGCGGAGGCCGCGGTGCTGCGCCAGCCGCATGAAATCAACCTGCGCCTCGAGAACGTCGTCACCGCCGTCGAGGCGGCGCTCCTCGACCTGCTCGGCCAGCACCTGGGCGTGCCGGTCTGCGAACTGCTGGGCAACGGCCGCCAGCGCGACAGCGTTCCGATGCTGGCCTATCTGTTCTACGTGGGCGACGCCGCCCGCACGGACTTGCCATACGACGAGGCCGGTGCGGACGACGGCTGGTACGGCCAGCGCAACCGCGAGGCGCTGACGCCGCACGCCGTCGCCGACCTCGCGGATGCCGCCGCCGACCGCTATGGCTTCCGCGATTTCAAGCTGAAGGGCGGGGTCATGGCGCCGCAGCACGAGTTGGAGGCCGCGGCGGCCATCAAGCGGCGCCACCCGGACGGCAATGTGACGGTGGATCCGAACGGCGCCTGGTCGCTGGCGGAGGCCGTGGCCGCCTGCAAGGGCCAGGGCCATGTATTGGCGTATGCGGAAGATCCGTGCGGTCCGGAGAACGGTTACTCCGGCCGCGAGATCATGGCCGAATTCAGGCGCGCGACGGGCATCCGCACGGCGACGAACATGGTGGCGACCGACTGGCGCCAGATGGCGCACTCGCACCTGCTGGGCGCCGTCGACATCCCGCTGGCCGACCCGCATTTCTGGACCATGCAGGGCTCCGTGCGCCTTGCCCAGCTGTGCCACGATTGGGGCCTGACGTGGGGCTCGCACTCGAACAATCACTTCGACGTGTCGCTCGCGATGTTCACGCACTGCGCCGCCGCCGCACCGGGCGACATCACCGCGATCGACACGCACTGGATCTGGCAGGAAGGCCGCGAGCGCCTCACGACGGAACCGCTGCGGATCGTCGCCGGCCAGGTCGCCGTGCCCGACGTTCCGGGCCTGGGCGTCAAGCCCGACATGGAACGGATCGCCGCGGCCCACGCGCTGTACAAGAAGGTCGCCGGCGGCGCGCGCGACGACGCGATGGCGATGCGCTACCTCGTGCCCGGTTGGACGTACGATCCAAAGAAGCCGAGCCTGGGGCGCGCATAAGGTCAAGCAAACCGATATACGAAACGGAAGAAATCGTATAGCGGGGGTTGTAATGTATTAGTGTATTCTGACTGCGCATCATATAATGTTCAGTCAAATAACGATTATGTTCTCGTATCCAAAGCATTCAGCGCCGCTGGCCGGACTGCTCGCTGTCATGCTGCTGGCGCCATCAGGCATACCGGAAGCGGCCGCGCAAGTTCACCTGCCCGATGCGGACCGAGCTGCTACCGCGCCGCGCGCGCGCATGCCGCTCGACGCCGACTGGCGCGTCCACCTGGGCGACCCGGCGGACGCGGGCAAAACCCTGGCGTACGAAGTGCGCAGCGGCGCGGCGTGGACGGAAGGTCAGCCGGAGGAATGGACGCCGCGCGGGCCGGACGTGACGGTGGCGAAGGGTGGGTTGAAGGCATGGATCCTGCCCGCTGCAAACGCCTTCATCAAGGACCCCGGCAAGCGCCATGTGCGGCCGGGCGGCCATCCGGGAGGCGCCATCTCCTTTGTACGTCCCGACTTCGACGATGGTGGCTGGCGCAGGGTCGACCTGCCGCACGACTGGGCGATCGAAGGGCCGTTCCTGGCGGACGGCCCGTACAGCAATATTGGCCGCCTGAAGAGCTGGGGACCGGTCTGGTACCGCAAGTTGCTGGACCTGCCCGCGGCAGATCGCGGCAAGTCGCTGTTCCTCGACGTGGATGGGGCCATGTCCTACGCGACCGTCTGGTTGAACGGCAAACTCGTCGGTGGCTGGCCGTACGGTTATAACTCATGGCGCGTGGACTTGACGCCGTACGCGGTGCCCGGTGCGAATAACGTTCTCGTCATCCGGCTCGACAATCCCGCCGATTCGTCGCGCTGGTATTCCGGCGCCGGCATTTACCGCCATGTGTGGCTCACGAAGACGGCGCTGGTCCACGTCGCTCACTGGGGCACGTACGTGCGCACGCCTGTCGTGACGAAGGAGAAGGCGGAGGTCGAACTCGACGTCACGCTGGACAACGGCGGGCGCGCGGACGCGGCTGTGCGCGTGGCCACGGACATCTACGCACTCGATGGCGACGGCGCGCGCGCGGGCCCCGCGGTCGCCCGGATCGCACCGGCGCCGGCGGCCGTCGCGGCCGGCGGTTCCGTACGCGTGCACGGCAAGGCCGTGATCGCCAACCCGAGCCTGTGGGGGCCGGCCCCGGAACAGCGGCCGCACCGCTACCTTGCCGTCACCACCGTGACGGACGGTAGCGGCGTCCTCGACCGTTACGAAACGCGCTTCGGCTTGCGTACGCTCCGCTTCGATCCGGACAAGGGCGTCCTCGTGAACGGCGTCGCGGTGCGCCTGCGCGGCGTCAACCTGCACCACGACCTGGGAGCACTGGGCGCGGCCTTCAACTACCGGGCCGCGGAGCGCCAGCTGGAAACGATGCGGGAGATGGGCGTCAATGCCGTGCGCTTTTCCCACAACCCGCCCGCGCCGGAGATGCTGGAACTGTGCGACCGCATGGGCATCCTCGCCGTCGACGAGATCTTCGACGCCTGGGAGGCGAAAAAGACGAACCAGGATACGCACCTGCTGTTCCCCGACTGGCACGAAGCTGACTTGCGCGCCATGATCCGGCGCGACCGCAACCATCCTTCCGTGCTCATGTGGAGTGTCGGAAACGAAGTGCTGGAGCAGCGTACGGCGCGTGGCGTCGAGCTGGCCAGGGAACTGGTCGGCATCGCGCACGATGAGGACCCGACGCGTCCAGTGACGGCCGGCAACCATCTGGCCAGGGCCGGCGACGCGATCACGGGCGTGTTCGACGTGATCGGTGTAAATTACCGCGGTGCCGGCATGCGCAGCATCCCGCCTTCCTACCCGTCATTCCGGGCGGCGTTTCCCGACAAACTGATCTACGGCAGCGAAACGACGTCGACCCTGAGCAGCCGTGGCGAATACCTGTTCCCGGTTCCCGGCGGCTATTTCGGGCACATGATTCGCCCTGGCATCGGCGCGGACCATGCGCGTCATCATGTGAGCGCGTACGAACTGTTCGCGACCGACCCCGGCGTCGCGCCGGACCACCAGTTCGCCGTCGACGACCAGAATCCGTACGTGGCCGGCGAATTCGTCTGGACGGGCTGGGATTACCTGGGCGAACCCACGCCGTTCAAGGAGGCGCGCAGTGCCTACTTCGGCATCGTCGACCTTGCTGGCTTCCGGAAGGATCGCTTTTATCTGTACCAGTCGCGCTGGCGTCCCGACTTGCGAATGGCACATATCCTGCCGCACTGGACCTGGCCGGAGCGCATCGGGCAGGTCACACCAGTCCATGTGTTTTCGTCCGGGGACGAGGCGGAGCTGTTCGTAAACGGCAAGTCGCAGGGCAGGATCGCGAGGGTGACCGAGCGTTCCCCGTACGAATACCGGTTCCGCTGGGACGGCGTGAAATACGAGCCGGGCGAGGTTGCCGTGGTGGTCTACAAGGACAAGCGCGAATGGGCGCGCGACGTCGTGCGTACCGCCGGGCCGGCCGCGCGGCTGGTGGCCGGCGTGGACCGTCCGCACATCCGCGCGAACCGGGACGATCTGGCGTTCGTCACGGTCCGGATCGCCGATGCGAATGGAGTGACGGCGCCGCGCGCCGCCGACCGCGTCCGCTTCCGCGTCGATGGCCCAGGCACCGTCGTGGCGACCGACAACGGCGACCAGACGGACATGACCCCTTTCCAGGCACGCGAGCGGAGAGCGTTCAACGGCCTCGTCATGGCAGTCGTGCGTGCGCAGCCGGGAACTACCGGGCGCATCACCGTGCACGCCGAGGCGGAGGGGCTCGCCGCGGATGCCGTCGCCATCGACATCAACCCGCGATAACAAAGGAGCAGCATGCATAAGGCAAAGACACTCGCAATCGGACTGGCCGCAAGCTTGTCCATCCTGGGAACCATGTCCGTACAGGCCGCGGAAGCCCGACCGGCGCGTTTCATCCTCGTCGGCGATTCCACGATGGCGCGGGGGAGCGGCTACGGCAATGCCTTCTGCGAGCGGTTGATCGTGGCGGACACTTGCCTCAACCTGGCGCGCGCGGGACGCAGCTCCGCCAGTTTCCGCAGGGAAGGGCGCTGGGACGAAGTGGAGGGCTTGCTGCGCGGGGGCGCCGCCTATCGCGCCACATATGTGCTGATCCAGTTCGGCCACAACGACCAGCCCGGCAAGCCCGGCCACAGCACGGACCTGGCGTCCGAGTTTCCCGTGAACATGGCGCGTTATGCCCGCGCCGTGAAGGCCCTGGGCGGTGTGCCGGTCCTCATCACACCATTGACGCGCCGCAATTTCGTTGACGGCAAGCTCGACAACAACCTGCGTCCCTGGGCGGAAGCTGTGCGGAAGGTGGCGGAGCAGGAACGCGTGGCGGCGCTGGACTTGAATGCCGACAGCCATGCGGCTGTCCAGGCCATGGGCCAGGAGGAGGCGGATACGCTGGCCGTCGAGCCGCGTCCTGCGGGCTGGGTCGGACCAGCCGTCCTGCCTGGCGCGCCCGGCTACGGCAAGGCCACGCCGGAACACGTCCAGCCGCCGGCGGGCCCCCGGACCGCGTTCGACCGTACCCATCTGGGACACAAAGGCGCGGCCTTCTTCGCCCGCATGGTCGAATCGGAGCTGGTCAAGGCGATACCGGCATTACGGTCGGAGTTTTCCCCGGACAGAAGCCGATAACGTCCGCACGGCGGCTATCCGGCAACAAGTCTGCTAACAACCAATTTTCGGAGGTATCTAATATATTAGTGCATTACAAATAGCGTGAAAGTGCTTTAGCCCCGCGCATCAATAACAAAAGTAATGAATTAACGGCCATTTTTTGGAGGAGACAATATGACAAACATGAATGAGAACGTGCGCCGCCGTCCAGTGGCAAGGCGCAGCAATGTACTTGCCCTGACCGTGCTGGCGGGCCTGATATCGAGTGCCTACGCCCAGAACGCCGCCGGGGATGGCGACAAGACGGTTGCGCCGACCGTGACCGTGACCGGTTTCCGCAGCTCGCTGGCATTGTCGGCAACCGAAAAGCGCGACAATGTCGGCCTGTCGGACACCGTGTTTTCGGAAGACATGGGCAAGTTCCCTGACCCGAATATCGCCGATTCGCTGGCGCGCATTCCCGGCGTCAACGTCAGGCGCTCGGAGGTCGACGGCGAAGGCATGAACATCTCGATTCGCGGCATGGGGCCCGCCTTCACGCGCGTACTGCTCAACGGGGCGCCGATCACATCGGCGTCCGGCAGCAACTCCGGCGGCGGTGTCAGTGCCAACCGCGAAGTCGACATGGACTTCCTGCCGTCGGAGCTGTTTCGCAGCGCCACGGTCTACAAGAGCCAGCAGGCCAGCCTGATCGAAGGCGGCCTGGCGGGCACCGTCAACATGCGCAGCGTGCGTCCATTCGATAAAAGCGGCTTCCGCTCCGCGTTCACCCTCAGCGGCAATTTCAAGGAAAACGATGGCAAGTGGGGTTCGACCGGTTCGGGCTTGATCAGCAATACCTGGACCAGTCCGAGATGGGGCAAATTCGGCGTCCTGGGCGGCGTGGCGTTTGGCGACAGCAAGTTCAAGACCGATACCTTCCAATCGGTCGAAATGCGCAATTTCCAGCTCAAGCCGTTCCAGGCCAACGCCGCCGACAATCCCAACAGTACGAGTGGCGGCAGCCAGTCGACGCCGGACGTCGTACCGGCCGGACTGGCGCTGAACGACCTGCCGGCCTTCGCCCGCCCCATCCTCGTACCCGGCAAACAGATCGACCGCGCCATGCTGCTGGCGCTGAATCCTGGCGCCACGATCCAGCAACTCGACAACGCCCTGATGGGCCGTCTCGGCCGTCACCAGGTTTACCAGGGGGAGCGCAAGCGCGTTGGCGAAGTCGTCAGCATGCAATGGCAGCCCAACGACCAGCTCGACGTCTATCTGGACGTGCTGGACGCCCACAAGCACAGCAGGATGACTTCCGAGGGAATGAACGTGGGTACCCGCGCCAACACCCCGATCCCGATCGGCTTCGAGTTCGACCGCAGCGATTGCACCGGCGGATGCGTGGTGACCAAGGGCTTACTGGCCAATACCTTCTGGTCCCTGGAATTCCGCCCAATGGACGAAAAGACCAACTTCCGCAGCATTAATCCGGGCTTCCAGTTCCGGCCGAACGACAGCTGGACCATCGACGGCAGCGTGAATGTTACCAACAGCCGTTTCTACCGCGACATGCCTACCGTGCTTCTGGCCACCAGGTCGCCCAATTCGGTGATCACCTACGATAACAGCGTGCCGGGCCGGTCGCCCACGTTTACCGGCAACCTGGACAATAACGACCCTTCCAACTTCGGCTGGTACCAGGCGGGCCAGAACCTGTCGGGCCTGCGCATGGACAACTACGAGCGCACCACGCGGAGCAAGGGATCGCGCCTGGACGTGAACTGGGGCGACGATGCCTTCAGCATCAAGGTGGGCGGGGCCTGGGACGACATGGAGCGCCGTTTCCGGGGATACGGGGTGCCCGACGCCTGGATGAACGTCGCTTGCGGCAACAACGTCAACGTACGCTTCCTTTACCCCAACACCCAGATCCGCTCGCCGGGGTGCGACGGTCGCTATGCGCCAGGTCCGGTCACGGACGCCGCCACCGCCTATCCGGGCTACGGCACCGGCTCGACCGCGGGCGCAACCGCGCCGCTGGTCTATCAGGGCTCCGCAGTGACCAACGCCCAGGTGCCGAACTACGCCCATTCGAGCGACCACGGCTTCATTACGGTCGACTGGCCAAAGTTTGCGAAAGACACCGATTACCAGTATTTCCTCGACAATATCAGACGGGGGTTCGGCAGCGGCAGCGGTGGCTACATCCGTGAGGCCGTTGGCGCGCTGTACACCGAGCTGAACGGCCGAAGCCAGGTGTTTGGCCGTACCCTGCGCTATAACGCCGGGGTCCGCTATATCAGGACCGAGCAGACCATCGGGATATTGAATGCGGCAGCCGATCCACGCAATGCCACCCTGGCGAACGGCGGCCTGTACGACAGCGTGCCCGCGTGGTCCTACGAGAGCACCAGGTACCATAACGTCTTGCCGTCGTTCACGTTGGCCTACAACCTGACCCCGTCGCTGATCGCGCGCGCTTCCGGCTCGAAATCGATGACCCGGGCCAATCCCGGTGAGATGCGCCAGACTTCTCTGTACATTGGCGACCAGGGTGCCCGCCAGGGTAGCGTAACCAATCCCAACCTCAAGCCGTACGAAGCAAACAATCTCGACCTGGCTCTCGAGTACTACATGTCGCGCGAAGCGTTTGTCTCGCTGAGCGGTTTTGCCAAGGACATCGTCGATCGTCCGGGCCAGCGCATCAGCCTGTACACGCTGGCGCAACTGGACGCACTGTACGGCGCGTTCGTCCTGACCCCCGCCCAGCAGCAGGCGGTGGATGCCAGCGGCGGGCGCGACAAGCACCTGGTCGAGATCACCGAGCCATACAACATCAACAGCAAGTTGAAGGTGCGCGGCCTCGAGGCGACCTGGCAGCAACCGCTGGACATGTTGCCGATCAAGGGGTTCGGTTTTACGGCCAACGCAACCTACACGAGGCAGACGGATGAGGCGCCGAATGCGCCGCCGGTCGCCGGGGTGCCGCCACGCACCAACAACCTGACCGTGTATTACGAGCGCAACGGCCTGAACATGCGCATCGCGCGTGCGTACACCGGGACCTATGTGTCCAGCACCAGCACGGGTCTGAACGTGCCGGGCGGCGCCTATGCGTACACCAAGGCGCGCACCCAGGTCGACGCCTCGGTCGGCATGAACCTGAAGCGCATGTTCGGGTTCCGTTACGACACCGACCTGACGCTCAGTGTATGGAACGCGACGAATGCGATCAGCCAGTCCTATACGCAGTTCAGCAACGCGATTTTCGACGAGTACAAGCCAGGCGCCAGCTACACGCTGTCGCTGCGCACCACGTTCTGATCCAGCGCGCGCATGGCCGGCACACGCCGCACCGGCCATGCGCTCGATCCATGCAGGATCTCCTCACGGGTCTGGTGGAGACCCGTCTTCGGCCCGCCCCCGTCAGACGGGGCGGGCTTTTTTTGCGGCGGGTCCCGCGGCACGGGCCATGCCGGCTCGGACGACCGGCGGCGCAGGCCCGTGCTTTCGCTCAACGTCCCTTGCCGTTCACGAGAGGCTCGCCGACAGCGCCGGGATGGAAAGCAGGCTTGAGCGGGTCCATCGGGAGGATCGCGCCGCCGGCGTCGAACTGCATCCTGGCCAGCACGGTCTGGCGCTTATAGCCGTTACCGTCCGGTAAGGCATGGCGGTGGTATGCCACGTACCAGCGGTCGGTGCCGGGCACGTTGACGACACTGTGGTGTGCCGTGCCCACTGCCGGACCGTTGCGCTGCAGGACGATGAAATTCGGTCCGCCCGGGGTGACGGGGCCGAACGGCGAATCCGACATGCCCCAGCCCACCCGGTAGTTCGGGCTGCGCGCGTCGTCGATCGACCACATGAAGTAGTACTTGCCACCGCGCTTGAATACCACGACGCCCTCACGGAAATCCTGCATCGGGATGTCGACGGGATCGCCATCAAGGGTCACCATGTCCGGCTTCAGCTTGAATACCTGGGCGTATTTGCCGTTTCCGAAATACAGATAGGCTTGGCCGTCATCGTCGATGAACGGATAGGGATCGATCGTTTGCGGCGTGGTCACCTTGCCGCCTTTTTCGATCAGCGGCTTGCCAAGGGCGTCGACAAAGGGGCCGCGCGGGCTGCTGCCGACGGCAACGCCGATCTTCCCTTGTGCGCAAAAATAGAAGTAGTAGCGGCCGTCGCGCTCGATCGCGTCCGGAGCCCAGGCCCTGATGTTGGCCCACTTGAGGTCCCTGGCGACGTCGAGCACCATGCCTTCCTTGCGCCAATCCACCAGGTTCTTCGACGACCAGACCGAAAAATCCGTGGTTTGCCAGTTGGGTTTGTCGGATGTCGGGTAGAGATAGTAGGTGTCGCCGAACACGCGAATCGCAGGGTCGGCGGTAAAGCCTTCCAGGACGGGCGGAGGGGCGGGCTGCGGCGTCACCGGGGTGGCGCCTGGCGCCGCGGCAGCGGCCTCAAGGCCGAGCCAGGCGGGGATCGATATGATGCTGCCGTGACGCTGCCCGGGCGGCACCGAGACCTGGGACGATACCTCGGTCCAGGTCGTCAGGTCATGCGACTCGTACGCGCCGTAACGGTCGTCGCGGTCGAAGTCGACGTAAAGCCGTACCTTATCGCCCAGATCCACCAGGGTCACGCTTGCGGCGGGCCGCCCCGGGATGAGGGATTCAGGCGCCAGCGCGTAGGGGCCCAGGATATGCTCGGCAACTGCCCAACGGATCGCTGCCCGTCGGCCCTTGCCCCCGTCGCGTTCCTGGAATATTGCCACGTAGCGGTTTCCGACGCGGGCAATGGTGGTGCCGGCATGGTCGAACCCGGGATCGAGCAACAGTCGGGGTTCACTGAAGGTTTCGAAATCCCTGGTCGTCACGTAGTAGGTGCGGCTGTTCATCCGCCGCGGCGACCCGGCGGCGCCAGGGCGCCCGTCGATATCGGACGACCACGTGATCACGTACTGCTGGTTGAGCTCGTCGTAGGCCGTTTCCGGCGCCCATGCGTTTCTTGCACCGGGTGTCCGCGCAGGGAAGGGCAGGTATCGCTGCGCCGACCAGTGCGCCAGGTCGCTGGACACCGCATATCCGATGCCCTTGTCGCGCCATCCCGACGTCCACACCATGCGGAACATGCCGTCCGGTCCGCGCAGGATGTGCGGATCGCGCATCAGCTTGCTTCCCACCTCCGGCTTGATGAACACCTTGCCCATGTCCTTCCACGCTTTGCCGTCATCGCTCGTCGCCAGTTGCAGGCCGTCGCCATTGCCATGGGAGGAACTGAACAGCCAGGTATTGATTGGCCAGGGTTTCGATTCCGCCAGGCAGAGCGTGGTCGTGAAGGCAAGGGCGGTGCCCAGGCCCTTCAGCATGAAGCGATGGTACATGATGACTCCGGGGTAAGTGGTCCAAGGGGCTGGGATGATCCTGCAGGTGCAGACGTCGACCCCGCGGCAATTTTTTTTGGGCTGGTCGTTGACTTCTCGATGGAAACTGATCCATTATCTAAATAATACACTAAAACATTACAAATAATTCGGCTGGCTGCTCCTATCACTACTGCTTTCGCGATACCTCGTACTTTTTTTTGCCAAGAGATGTTATCGATATCGGAAGCGCAAGGCCGGCACGCTTCATGTCATGGCCGTTGCTGCGTCTTGCACAGCCCCGACGTTTCACCGGCGGGAAGTCAACCGGCTTCCCGAGCAGTTTTCAGTCCCATCAACAAGGAAGGCAGGAGGAGAAGAACGTGAACCAACCCCATAAGAAAATGATTGCCCAGATATTGTCCGTCATCCTGGCGGCGGGTACGGTGTGCTGCGCGAGCCAGGCGTCGGCGGCCGACACCATCCAGACCGTGGCCACCAGCTATTTGCCGACCGTCAACGAGACCATCGACGCGAGCGGCTTCAGGCATCCCGGCGTGGGCCTGACCAGGGACATACTGGAAACGCTGCGTACCCAGGTGCGTGCCGGCAAGGAACCGTGGACCGCCCACTTCAATGCCATGTTGCTGTCGACGGCGGCCTCCAGGAACGTGCAATCGGCTAACCAAAGCAGCGCCGACAATACCAGGCCGGCCGGGGTTGCCTTCAACAGCCAGGGGGTCGAGTCCAAGTTCATCACCGATTCCCTGCGCGCCTATACCCAGGCGGTCCTGTATTACCTGACCGGCGACGAAGTCTACCGCGCCAATGCGATGCGGATCATCCGCATCTGGGCGCAGATGGATCCCAGCCAGTACGCTTACTACACCGATGCGCACATCCACGCCGGCATACCGCTCAACCGCATGGTGACCGCGGCCGAAATCCTGCGCTATACCAGTTGCCAGACCGAAACGCTACGCTGGAAGGATGAAGACACGACGAACTTCACGAATAACCTCATCACCCCGGTCACCGAAGTCCTCCTGTACAGCAATTCGTACTTCATGAACCAGCACAACTATCCGCTGCTGGGGGCCATGGCGGGCTACATCTTCACGGGCAACCGGGACCGCTACAACGAAGCGGTCGAGTGGTTCACGGTGAACAAGACAGCCGTCGACCAGGGCCAGAACGGCGCCGTCAAGCAGCTGTTCCGCCTCGTGGAGAAGAACGACCTGACCGGCGAGTCGGTCACCCCTATGGTAGAGCACGTGGAAATGGGACGCGACCAGGCACACGGTGCCGGCGATATCACCAATGTGGCCATCCTGGCGCGCATGCTGCTGGGTCAGGGTACCAAGGTCGACCCGGTGGAAGGTACGGCGTCCACCGCTCCGAACGCCGTAGGGCCGTACGAGTTCCTGAACGACCGCATCCTCGATGCGACCGAGTACTTTGCCCGCTACATGATGGGCTACGACACCCCCTGGGTGCCGACCGCCGCGCACACCGCGCCGGACGGCACGCCCACGATCGTTTACCAACGCCTCGCGACCTCCTACCGTGGGCGCCTGACCCAGAACACCTGGGAGCCGTTCTACTACTACAAGTATGCGCGCGGGATGAACATGGAGGAGCGCGCACCTTACTTCACCCAGATGTACGCGAGCCGCGTCGGCTACAACTGGGACGGGGTCGACGGCGGCGGCGATTTCTGGCTGTACCTGCCGCAAGCGGCGGAGACGGAGGGCGCGCAGTACCTGGTCAAGCCCCTGGTCAATCCGTACCGCGAGCTGGAAGACAGGTTCTCTTCCTTCGACGGCAACGCGGTTGCGCTGCGCGAGGACGGCACCGGCTTCGTGCGCGTGACCGCCACCGCCCAGGGAAGCAGGCTCGCCCTGGTCGGGTCCAACTACAGCACCACGGCGGTGGGTTTCCGCGTGCGTACCAATGGGGGGGCGACGATGGAGGTATTCGGCGATACGATCACCCTGCCCGACACGAAAGGCCAGTGGCGCTACGTTGAATACGCGCTCAGTCCCTACCAGTCGCTCGGCACGCTGCTGTACATGACCATCAAGGGCAATGGCACCACCGTCGACATCGACCATATCAACTGCGGCATCGTGGCCGGCCAGGCGCCGCAGTTTACGTCGGGCAACGCCGACCTCAACCTGTTCACCTACAGCGGCTCGACGAGCGCGATCCAGTACGACTTTGCCGCCACCGACGCCACCGCCGGCGATGCGGTCACCTATCAAGCCGACAATCTGCCGCCGGGCGCCGTCTTCAATGCCGCCACCGGTGCCTTCTCGTGGACACCGACACAGGCTGGCACCTACAGCTTTGTCGTGTCCGCCTCGGACGGTAAGACCGTCACGACCAGGGACGTCAAGATTGTCGTAGGCGCCGACCGCCAGGCCGCCGTCGACGCTATCACGGCCCTGTACGACCCGGCCGCCCTGTACGTCGCGACCGCCCGAGATGCCTACAACGCCGCCTACGCCGCGGCCGCCGCCGCACTTCCCGGCGCCGCCGACGCAGAGTTCCAGCAGAAGCTGGCCGCGCTCTACGCCGCCGCCGTCAATCTCCAGGTGCTCACGCCCCTGCTGGGAGACGGCAGCATGGATTATTCGAAGATGGTCACCTATGCCTCCATCGGCACCAACTTGCCGAAGGCAGTGGACGGCGACCTCAACTCCGGCTTCGGCACTTCGTCCGACCAGCCGATCCTGTTCGACTTCGGCCCCAGCTTCAAGATTTCGGCCGACGCCTTCCAGTTGCAGGTGCGGCAGAGCTTCCCCGAGCGCGTCGGCGGCGCAGCCGTGTTCGGCTCGAACGACAACGAGACCTGGGTTCGCCTGACGCCAGGATTGACCACGATCAGCGAGGACATGCAGACCCTGCCGGTCCAGGACGATTTGAAGACGCAGAAATTCCGCTTCATTAAATTCCAGATGGTCCAGCCGACCAGCAGCCTGTTCGAGCTGTGCGAGATCCGCATGTTCGGCACGCGCCACGAAACGGTTAACAAGCTGGCGTCGGTCTCGATCGCCTCCATGCAGAGCGTGAAGAACCGCATCATTCCCGGCAACACGGTCAGCCTGACCTTCCAGTCCACTGAGCCGATCAGCGACGTGGCGGCCACCATCCAGGGGTTGCCGGCGACTCTCGCCACGACCGACAACCTGAACTGGACGGCGACCGCGGCGCTGCCGGCCGACGTCACGCCAGGCAAGGTCAAGTTCAACCTGACCTACAGGACGGCCCAGGGGATCGAGGGCGACCCGGTAGTCGTCACCACCGACGGCACCAGCCTGTTCGTGGCGGACCAGACTGGCCTGCTGGATCTGATGAATCTGACCAGCATGAAGGATTCCAGCGGCCGCAGCGCCACCGAGAGGGCGGGGGTGCGGGCGCCGAAGCGCTCCAGCGCAGCGGCCAATCTGCCGCCAAGGTCGCGCCGCCGGCAGTGACGTCGGCGGCCGGCCTGTTCGACAACAACATGTCCACCTTCACCGACCTGCGCGTGAACGGCAGCGGCGCGGGCGGCTGGATCATGTTCGACTTCAAGGGCGGCGGCACGGCGCGCATTGCCCGCGCCGAAGTGCTGGCCCGCCAGGACCAGGTGGCGCGCATCAAGGGCACCGTGATCCAGGGCTCGAACGACGCCACGACCTGGCAGCAGCTGACCAATGGTGCCCAGCAGGATGACGACTGGCAGACCCTCGTTTCCAAGGATGGCCAGCCCTATCGTTACATCCGCGTGTACAACGCCAACACCTGGTACGGCAACGTGGCGGAAGTGCGCCTCTACGGCCAGGCGGAGTCGAGCAACAAGCTCTCCACGGTGTCGATGAGCTCGGTCCAGGCGCAACGCGGCCGCATCGTGCCGGGCAACACGGTCAAGCTCAGCTTCACGGCCAAGGAGGCGATCAACAACGTGACGGCCACCATCCAGGGGCAGGCGGCCACGGTGACGAGCGCCGACAACGTCACCTTCACGGCGGCGGCGACCCTGCCCCAGGGCGTGGCGGCCGGCGATGTGAAATTCGAGATCGACTACCAGACGCAGGACGGCGCGACCGGCTATCCCAATTCGTCCACCACGGACAGCAGCGCGCTGTACCTGGTGGACGAGTCGGACGTGATCAAGAACTTGCCCACCGTGGCGACCCTGATCGATTCCACCTACAACCGTCCGCCGGCAACCACGGTCGCCATGGTGGACAACCTGGGCGACAACAATGTCGCGACCGTGTCCGATTTCCGCATCGGCACCAACAACGCCGGCAGCGGCAGTTACATCGTGTTCGACTTCAAGGCCGGCAACCAGGTGAACCTGACCTCGGTCGAATTGGCCCCGCGCCAGGATCAGTATTACACCCGGATGAAGGGCACGGTCGTCCAGGGCTCGAACGACGGCGTCACCTGGACCACCTTGACCACCGCGGCGGCGGGCTCGAACCAGAATTGGCAAACTGTGGCGGTCACCAGCAACACGCCTTATCGTTACCTGCGCCTCTATAACGGCAACGCCTGGTACGGCAACATCGCCGAGGTGCGCTTCCACGGCAGCCTGCATGGCGCCGACACCACGGCACCGGTGACCAGCGCCACGACGAGCCCGGTCATGCCGGCCAGCGGCTGGGCTACCGGCACCGTCACGGTCAACCTGAGCGCCAGCGATGCCGGTTCGGCCGCCACCACTTACTACAGCGTGGACGGCGGCGCCACCCGGACGGGCACGTCGGTGGCTCTGGCAGGCGTGGGCACGCACACGGTCAGTTACTGGAGCGTGGACGCGGCCGGCAACGCCGAACCCAGCCAGTCCCTGACGGTGAACATCGGCCCCATCGACGTGAGCACAAGTGTCCAGTTGACCCGGCAAGGGGCCACGCTGAACCGCGTGACGGGCAAGTACGTGGGCGGCGTCACGATCACCAACACCAGCGGCGCGGTGCTGGGCGGGCCGCTGCAGTTGCGTCTCGATGGCCTGACCGGCGGCATCACGTTGGACAACGCCAGCGGCGGCACGGACAGCGGTCCCTACGTCACCTTGTCCTCCGCCTTGAATCCGGGCGCTTCGGTCACCGTGCCGCTTACCTTCAGCAATCCGAACCGGGCGCTGATCACCTATACGCCGCGTCTCTACCGAGGCATTTTCTGAGGAGCCGATCATGAAATTCTGTTTCGATCTGAATGTCGTTGCGATCCTGCGCCGGGCTGCGCTGGCCCTGCTGCTCGGGGCCGCGGCTGGCCCGGCCCTGGCTGTCCCCGTCCATGTGAGCCTCGATACCTCCGGCTTCGGCGTATCCAGCGGTTTCGTGGACATGCAGCTCAGCGCGAGCGCTGGCGTACCGTTGGCCGGCGCAACGGTCACCAACATGGTCGGTTTCGATACCAGCGGCTTCATCGATGCGTATGGCGTCGCCGCGGTACCGGGCGGTTACCGCTTCCAGAACGACACCTTGAACGATTTGTTCCATGCCGCGCACTTCGGCGGCATGGTCTCGTTCGACCTGACATTCGCCGGCCAGCCCGATCCGTTTACGCAGTTCGTGTCGCATTTCATCGTGTCCGCCTTCGACGTGAACTACATGCCGTTGGGCAATTACGACCCTGTCACGCTGGCGCTCGTCGATTTCGGCTGGACGCCTTCGCCGGGGCCGTTCGGCGAGGGCACCATCGGCATCGGCATCTCGGATCCGCTGGTGACCGTGGTGCCGGAGCCCGCGGACCTGCTGCTGATGGGGGCAGGGTTGGCCGCCCTCGTCGTGGTCATGCAAGCCCGACCCCGTCGTGCTGGCCGCCGCGGGCAGCGTCTGGCCGGCGCGCCGGGCATGGCACGTCATTGAACCTGGCCGAAACAGCTTCCGGACGCGCAATCGCGATATGTGGTGGTGCCAGGCAGCAGAGCGGCGTCCGTGTCTCACCTACCTATGACAAAGAGGATTCGAATGACCAATTCGCGAATCATACGGCTGGCGGCACGCTTTGCGTCCGCATTGCTGACGTGGAGCGTGGCTGTCGTCTTCGTGTCGGCGCCGGGCCGGGCCGAGGCCGCGGACAACATCACGACACTGGCGACCGCATACCAGCCCACGATCATGGAGAGCATCGACGCAAGCGGCTTCCGGCACCCGGGAGTGGGGGTGACGAAGGCCGTTCTCGACAACATGCGGACACAGGTTCAGGCCCAGCAGGAGCCGTGGAATACGCACTTCAATCAGATGCTCTTGTTGCCTTGCGCTGCGAAGGACGTCACGTCCAGCAACCGGAGCAGTTCGGATCCCGGCAAACCGGCGTCGTATGCGTTCAACAGCCAGAGCTTCAATTCCAGATTCATCGCGGACGGCCTGAAGGCCTATACCCAGGCCATCCTGTATTACGTCACAGGTGCCGAACAGTACCGGGCCAACGCGATGGCCATCATCCGCATCTGGGAACAGATGGACCCCGCGCAGTACGCGTACTTTTCCGACGCGCACATTCATACCGGCATTCCCCTGAACCGGATGGTGACCGCGGCGGAAATCCTGCGCTATACCAGTACGGAAAACGAATTGTTGCGATGGACGGACGAGGATACGGCAAAGTTTACGGCCAATCTGATTATGCCTGTCGTCGAAACGTTCCAGCATTCCAATCAGCGCTTCATGAACCAGCACCTGTATCCGCTGCTGGGCGCGATGGCCGGCTATGTATTCACGGGAAACCGGACCCGCTATAACGAGGGCGTTGAATGGTTCACCGTAAACAGGACGGCGAACGACCAGGGACAGAACGGCGCGATCAAGCAATTGTTCAGGCTAGTGACCAGGAATGACTTGACGGACGAAGCGGTTACGCCGGTGGTCCAGCATGTCGAAATGGGGCGCGACCAGGCGCATGGCGCCGGTGACATCACCAATATGGCCATCCTGGCCCGTTTGTTGATTGCACAAGGCACCAAGGTCGACCCGGTGAACGGCACCGCATCCAGCGCGGCCAATGCGGTCGGTCCGTATGAGTTCTTGAATGACCGGATACTGGATGCGACCGAGTATTTCTCCCGTTACATGCTTGGTTATGACACGCCCTGGGTTCCCACCGCGGCACACACCGATTCGACCGGCACCCCCACCATCGTCTACAAGTCGCTGGCACCGCAATACCGGGGCAGGTTGAGCCAGAATACCTGGGAGCCGTTCTATTACTATCGATATGTGCGCGGCATCGATCTGCAGGAACGCGCACCTTACTTCAGCGCGCTGTATGAAAAGCGCGTCTCCTACAATTGGGACGGCGTCGACGGCGGCGGCGACTTCTGGCTGTTCATTCCCGAGGCCGCGGCCGCGGAAGGGGCCAAGTACCTGGTCAAGCCGATCATCGACCCGAAACGCGAAGTGGAAGACCGCTTCTCCGCGTTCGATGCAAACGCCATCGCCGCGCGGGACAGCACGGCTGCCTACACCCGGCTCAAGGCGACGACAGCCGGTACGACGATTGCCATCGTTGGCTATGCCAACGACACGCGCACCGTGGCATTCCGGATCAGGACCAACGGCACCGCTACCATGGACGTCTTTGGCGATACGATCAGCCTGCCCAATACGAAGGGGCAGTGGAAGTACACTGCCTATCCGTTCGACGAATTCCAGAGTCTTGGCCATCTGGTATACGTCACGATCAAAGGCCCGGGCACGACAGTGGATATCGATCATATCAATCTGCAGGCCGGCACCTTGCTGACGCCGCCGGCATTTACCGCCGGCGCCGCGGATATGACCATCGTGACCTATACCGGGTCCACCGCCGCGATTAACTACACATACTCGGCGACGGATCCGGCCTCCGCCGACGTACTGACCTACCAGATCGATAATGCGCCGTCCGGTGCGGTATTCAATACGGGCACCGGCGCCTTCTCCTGGAAGCCGACGCAAGCCGGCACCTATTCCTTCATGGTTTCGGTGTCGGACGGCAGCACGGTGACGACGCGCAACGTCAAGGTCATCGTTGCCACGAGCCGGCAATCGGCAGTGGCCGCCGCAAGCGCTTCCTACGACGCCAATACGCAATATGCGGGCCCGACCCTTACCGAGTTCACGCAGGCGTACGACAAGGCGGTGAATGCGATGTCAAGTGCTACCGATGCGCAGTTCGCCCAGATGCTGGCGTCCCTGACCGCCGCGGTTCAGGGGCTGAAACCGTTGACTCCACTCCTGAGCGACGGGAGCATGGATTATTCCAGGATGTTCGTCAGCTCGACCTTTACGACCTACGTTCCGCGCTTGCTGGATGACGATGCGAACACCTGCGCGCCCTCGAACGCCGCTCTGACCCATATCATGGATTTCGGTCCCAGCTTCAAAGTGTCTGCCACCGCCTTCCAGGCGCAGGCCAGGGCAAGCTTCCCCGATCGCATGGGTGGGGCGACCTTTTTCGGATCCAACGACAGCGAGAACTGGATCCGGATCACGCCGGACACGACCAAGGTTGTCGATGACATGCAAACGCTTCCCGTGCGCGACGACCTTACGAACCAGCGCTTCCGCTTCCTGAAAATGCAGGCGATCTATCGCACGAACCCCAACTATTTCGAGGTAGGCGAACTGCGCATCTTAGGTGCCCGCCATGACACGGTCAACCGGCTATCGTCCGTGTCCATCGGTGCCGCCGACGCGTTAAGAAGCCGCATCGGCCGGGGCAGTACGGTCAAATTGACGTTCCGCTCGACGGCGCCGATCAATAACGTCGCCGTGCAGATCCAGGGACAGAAAGCGACAGTGACGACCAGCGACAGTTTGAATTGGACGGCGACGGCGGTCATGGGCTCGACCGCGGACATCGGCAAGGTGAAATTCCTGCTGAATTACCGAACCGCGGAAGGTGTCGATGCCGAACCGACCCTGTTCACGACGGATGGTACATGGCTGTTCATCGCCGACCAGACGGACTACATCGGCAACCTGCTCGATATCACGACCTTGAGCGATTCCAACGGCAGAAGTGCGACCGATGTCCGGACGGCGGCAGCGTCCTTGTTCGATCGCAATCTGTCCACCGTGACCGAATTCCGCCTGAACGGCAGCGGATCGGGAGCGTGGCTCGCGTTCGACTTCAAGACCGGCAACACGGCCACGCTGTCGAGGGTCGAGATCATCGGAAGGCAGGACCAGTACGCAAGCCGCATCGGCGGTACCGTGATCCAAGGCTCCAATGACAAAACGAACTGGACCACTATTTCGAATGCGGCGGCATCCACGGCCGAGTGGCAGATCCTGACCATCAACAGCACGCAGCCATATCGGTATATTCGTGTCTACAATCCAGGCGCATGGTTCGGCAACATGGCGGAATTGCGCATGTATGGGGCGATCGGGGCTGCGAATTAAAGCGGACGCATGGCGTCAGTCTTCCTCGGCGCAGAGCTTGCACCGGTGAGTTCAAGCCGGCGCGAACGCCTGTCCGACCGGCTCCAGCCGGCGCAGCCGCAGCGCGATCAGCAGGGCGGCGCCGAGCAGCACGCCCAGCAGCGCCACGACGCCGCCCCAGCCGCCGTGTTCCCACAACACCCCGCACAGCCAGCCCACGAGGCTGGAGCCGAGATAATAAAAGCACAGGTACAGCGCGGAGGCGAGCGCCTGTTGCGTGCGGGCGCGCCGCCCCACCCAGCTGCTGGCGATCGAGTGCGACGCGAAGAAGCCGAACGTGAAGACCGCCATGCCGGCCACGATCACGGCGACGTTGTGGGCCAGGGTCAGCAGCAGGCCCGCCAGCATCGTGCCCATCACGGTCCACAGCACGTGGCGCCGGCCCAGGCGGTCGGCGCGGCGGCCGGCCCACACGGAACTGAAGATGCCCAGCAAATACAGCAGCGAGATGCCGCCGACCACGCTCTGGCGCAGCCCGAACGGCGCGCCCAGCAGCCGGAAGCCGATCACGTTGTAGGCGCTGACGAAACACCCCATCAGCAGGAACGACAGGGCGAACAGCCAGGGCAGGCCGGCGTCGCCGAAGTGCCCTCGCAGGCCGTGCAGCAGCGCCGGCACGCCGCCTGACGACGGCCGGAAGTTGCGCGACGCCGGCAGGCTGCGCCAGAACTCCCACGCGGCCAGCAGGCCCGCGACGCCCATCACGGCGAACGCGGCGCGCCACGACACGAAGTCGGACAGCACGGCCGCCAGCACCCGCCCGGCCATGCCGCCGAACGCATTGCCGCTGATGTACAGGCCCATCGACACGCCGAGCGACGCCGGCTCGATCTCCTCGCCCAGGTACGCCATCGCGACGGCCGGCATGCCGCCCAGCGCAAGGCCCAGCAGCGTGCGCGCCGCCAGCAGCTGCGGGTAGGTGTGCGCGCACGCGGCCAGCACCGTCATCAGGGCGGCGACGACCAGCGCGACGACCATCATCGTCTTGCGCCCGAGGCGGTCGGACAGGATGGACGAGAACAGCAGCGACACGGCCAGCGCGCCCGTCGAGAGGGACAGCGACAGGCTGCTTTGCGCGGGCGTGAGGCCGAAATCGTGCGCCAGCAGGGGCATCAGCGGCTGTACGCAATACAGCAGGGCGAAACAGGAAAAGCCGCCGAAGAACAGCGCGCGGTTGGTTCGATTGGTCATGGTCCCATCCTAGGATTGCCGGATACGACCGTCCAATATATATTGGTGGCGTTACTTATCGTTTCAAAATATAAGATGGAACTCAGGCACCTGCGTTACTTCGTGGCCGTGGCGGAGGCGCTGAGCTTTACGCGCGCCGCCGAACGCCTGCACATCGGCCAGCCGCCGCTGAGCCAGACGATCCAGGCGCTGGAACACGAGATCGGCGCCCGGCTGTTCGAGCGCAACCGGCGGCGCGTGCTGCTGACGGAAGCGGGGCGTCTGTTCCTCGCGGACGCGCGGCGCATGCTGGCGCTGTCCGAACAGGCCAAGGAGACGGCGCGCCGGGCCCACCTCGGCGAAACGGGCGAGCTGCGCGTCGGGTTCACGTTTTCCACGCCGTTCACGCCGCTGTTCGCGCGCGTCGTGCGGCGCTACCGGCAGCAGTATCCCGGCGTGCGGCTGACGTTCCACGAGATTCCCACGCAGCCGCAGCTGGCCAAGATCGAGGCGCGCGAGCTGGACGTGGGTTTCGTGCGGCCGGGGCCCATGCCGCTGCCGCGCACGGTCGCGCTGACGATGCTGCGCCAGGATCCGCTGCTGCTCGTGCTGCCGGCCGACGCGCCGCTGGCGCGCCGGAAGCGGATCGCGGTCAAGGATCTCGCCGACCAGGCGTTCGTCGTCTTTCCCGAAAAGACGGGCACCGGGATCTACCACCAGATCTTCGACCTGTGCCGCGCCGCCGGCTTCACGCCGCACATCGCGATGGAGGCGGGCGAGCCGTCGACGATCATCGGCCTCGTCGCCGCCGGCTGCGGCATCTCGGTGCTGCCCGGCTCATTCGAAGGCATCCACATGGAAGGCGTCGTCTACCGTCCTCTTGCCGATCCCGACGCCACCACGGCGATGCTGCTCGCGCGCCATGCCGAGGGCGGCGGTCCGCTGGTGGAGGCGTTCGTGGCGCTGGCCCAAGCCGCGGCCGAAGCCTAGCCGGGCAGCACGGCCCGGAACGTGATCTCCACCAGCTGGGCGGGGAAGGCGAGGCGGGACACGCCGATCAGGTTGCTGGCGAGCTGCGGCTGGCCGGTGCCGTACGCTTCCTTCCTCACCTTCGACGCCGCCGGGAAGGCCGCGTCCACGTCGAGCACGTACAGCGTCTCTTCGACGACGTCGTCGAGGGTCGCGCCGAATTCGGCCAGCAGCTCGACCGCGTTGCGGTAGGTCTGGCGGATCTGCGCTTCCATCGCGTCGTAATTGGCCGGCTTGCCGGCGGCGTCCAGGTCCGCCGGCGCGACCAGGTTGCCCTGCCGGTCGTGGCTGAGTTGTCCGGACAGGTAGACCGTGTCCTTCACCTGGATGCCCTGGACGTAGCCGAACAGGCCTTCCCAGGCGACGCCGAAATTCACGACCTTCTTGTTGACCCGCTGCGTATTGGACATATGGCCTCCGCTGTGTTGTAGGCTTCGCAGCGTAGCGGGAGCACGGGAGATCCGCCACTGGCCGATAGGTAGGGCGGCGGGTCAGTCCGCGTAGCTGATGCGGTCGCGGCCTTCGTTCTTCGACCGGTACAGCGCCTGGTCGGCGCGGCCGAGCAAGGCGGCGGCATCGGGCGCGGTGCCGGGCGTGAAGCGCACGACACCGAAGCTCGCGGTGACGGGCAGCATCCGGCCGCCGCCGATGTCGACCGGCGCGCCGCGCACGGCGTCGCGCAGGGCATCGATCCGGCCCGCGTCGGCAGGAAGCGCCAACCCGGGCAAGACCATGATGAATTCCTCGCCGCCGTAGCGGCCGACGGCGTCGTAAGGCCGCACGGCCGCCCTCAGGCGGCGCGCCACCTCGACGAGCACGGCGTCGCCCGCCAGGTGTCCATGGGTATCGTTGATGCGCTTGAAGTAATCCAGGTCCAGCAGCACGAGCGCCATCGCGTCGCCGGAGCGCATGCATTTCTCCATCTCGCGCTCGATGATTTCCATCGTCGCGCCGCGGTTCCAGCAGCCGGTCAGCCCGTCCTTCAGGGCGCGCGTGCGCATCTCTTCGCGCGATTGTTCCAGCTCGCGCGTGCGTTCCCGCACCAGCGCCGTCAGCCGCGCTTCGCGGCGCGCGGACGCCCGCAGGCGGACGCGGTGGAACGCGAAGAACGCGCCCAGCGTCGCGGCGGCGCACAGGCCGTAGAACAGGGGGCTGCGCCACCAGGGCGGGGCGATCGAGAAGGCCAGTTCGGCCGGCGCCGAATGTTCCCCGGTGTCGTTGTCGATCGTGACGAGCTGGAAGCGGTAATCGCCGCCCGGC
Organism: uncultured Massilia sp.; assembly: GCA_966212555.1. Taxonomy (GTDB): domain Bacteria; phylum Pseudomonadota; class Gammaproteobacteria; order Burkholderiales; family Burkholderiaceae_D; genus Telluria. The sequence continues at coordinate 14,964 of CBIHRX010000016.1, read as the reverse complement.
AGCGCGGCATAACGCACTTCCGGCCGTACCGTCTCGTTCCACTGTTCGTCGACCCCCAGCAGGCGGAAACGGTAGCGGAAACCCTGGCGGTCTTCGTACTGCAGGTTGGCGAGCTGGCATACGAGCTGGACCGGCAGCCACGGTTGCGCTGCCGCGCCCCGCGGCAGCGGCCGGTCGCCGCGCAGCACCTCTTCGATCACCGGCTTGCGCGCGGCGGCGTCGAACAGGCGCCCGGGGTGCAGCACGTGCGACAGGCCGTTGCTGGTGATGAGCCACAGCGAGCCGTCATGGTCCTCGTAGGTGCCGCGGCCGTTCGAATCGTTCCATGCCAGGCCATGCGTCTGGTTCAGCAGGCGCCAGCGGCTGCGGTTCCAGATCGCGAAACCCTCGTCCAGCCCGACCCACATCCACCCGCGGCTGTCTTCGTAGATGGAATGGAGCGCGCGGCCGCGCAGCACCGGCGCATCGATGCGGGTGGCGTCATGGTCCCGGGGCCGGAGCCGCCACACGCCCTCCTGCGTGATGGCCAGCAGGGTGTCGTCGCGGGCGCACGTGATCGCCGCGATGTCGCGGCCGTTCAGGGCCGCGCCGAACGGCAGGACTTCCCAGGCTTTGCCGTCGAAGTGCAGTATGTCCGTCACGCTCGCGAACCACAGGTGACCGTGCCGGTCGGCGCAGCCGCTGCTCACCGGGTTTTCCGGATGGCGACCGGGGACCGCGGGAACGGGGGCCGGCTGCGGTTGCGTGCCGGCGGGCGCCGTATCGGGCAGGACGCGCACGCCTTTCGCCGTGGCCAGCCAGATCCGTCCCTCGTGGGCCAGTACCTGGCTGATCAGGGGCTGCCGCGCGACCAGCGTCGTCGTTCCCGCGTCGCGATCGCGGCGCAACAGCAGGCCGGAATAGGTGCCGGTCCATAACCGGTCGTCCGTGTCGACGGCCATGCTTACCCACTGGTGCCCGCCGAAGGAGGCGGGGCCGCCGTCGGCCCGGAAACGATGCTCGCCGGGCGCCAGCCGCGCATGACCCGAGCGCGTGCCCGCGTGCAGGGTCCCGTGGCGGTCGCGCTGGACGGAGATGACGACGTCGTCAGGCAGACCCTGGGCCGACGTCCAGTTCTCGAGGTTGCCATAGCCGAGCCAATGCACCAGGCCCCGTCCGAGCGTGCCGAGCCAGACGCCGCGCTCGCGGTCCTGCAGGACGGCCGTGACGCCTCCGCCCGCATCCAGGCCGTGTTCCTTGCCGAACGCCTGCCACGTCCCCCCCGTCCAGCGCACGAGGCCGGAATCCGTGTTGGTCATCACGCGGCCGTCCGCGTCCGCCTGCAGCTCGGTACGCAGCGCGTGCTTGCTCAGTCCGGCCGGGGTGCGGTCTTCGAAGCGGACGGCACCTGCCGGCAGCGCGAAGACGCGGGTTGCGCTGCGGGTCCAGAGCGTGCCGTCCGCGTCCCGCACGATGCTGGTCCAGCGGTCGGGCGGCAGGCCGGCGGCGGCCCCGGTGACGGCCACGCGGCCGTGGCCGACGGTGCACAGCGCCTGCATGCAGCCCATCCACAGGCTGCCGTCCGCATCGGCGTGGATGCTGGCGATTTTCGCCAGTTCCGGACGGGCCTGTATCTGCGCGGGACCGAAGTACGCGCGTACGCTGGTGCCGGCACCGTGCCGCGCGATCGCCAGGAGGCGGTTTTCCGTGACGAGCAGTACGTCGCCGCTCGCGTCCTCGGCGGCGACCTGTCCCGGCCAGACCGCGATCGGCTTGCCCTCGTACAGGACGGGCGCCAGGCGCTCGCCGTCGAGGCGGTAGAAGTTCTCGTAGGTGCCGGCCCACATGCCCGTGGCGCGGCCGGCGAACAGCGCGGTCACGACGGAATCGGCCAGGCCCTGCGGCGCGGCGTAACGGCGGAACTCCGCACCGTTGAAGCGGTACAGGCCGTTTTCCGTGCCGATCCATAGATAACCGGCAGTATCCTGCGTCAACGCCGTGACGGCCAGGTTGCCCAGGCCTTCACTCTGGCCAAATTGCTTCAGAGATAATTGCTGCGCAGGCGCCTGGATGGCCAGGCAGGCCAGAACTAACGTTAACAGGTAACGGATCGGCGTAGGATTCATAACGGGGCGAGCGACAGGACATTCCCCTTCATTATTGCATATTGGAAATCGTCGATTCTTTTCATCTATGTTGCAATGCAGCGCAGCGAACTCTCGCATGTTCTAAATTTATAGAATACAATTGACATGTTTCCCAAGTCAGCCGTAAAGGATCGTCATGTCCAGCACCACCCCAGCGCAGGCGGGCAGCCTGCTGCTCATGTCGCGCGAGGATAACTGCCTCATCGCGCGCGTCGACCTCAAGGCCGGCGCCACGGTCGTCATCGACGGCCGCGAGGTCGCGCTCCCCGGCGACGTCCGTCTCGGCCACAAGGTCGCGCGGCGCGATCTCGCCCCCGGCGACAAGGTGCTGCGCTACGGCGCCATCATCGGCACGGCCACGGTGCCTGTCGCCATCGGCGCGCACATCCATACGCACAACCTGGAAAGCGACTACATCCCGACCTATACGCTGGACCAGGACGGCCACCATTTCATCGGAAGCAAAGCACCATGACCACCTCCACCGACATCACCGTGGCCGCTCTGGCCGGCTATCCGCGCGCGGACGGGCGCAAGGGCATCCGCAACGTCGTCGTCGTCGCCTACCTCGTCGAATGCGCGCACCACGTCGCGCGGCTGATCGTGAACGCCTTCCCCGGCCAGCCCGTGCACCTGATCGGCTTCCCGGGCTGCTACCCGAACGAATACGCCGACACGATCATGCGCCGCGTGCTGACGCACCCGAACGTGGGCGCCGCGCTGCTCGTGTCGCTCGGCTGCGAGAGCTTCGACAAGAACGGCGTGGCGCAAGCCGTGGCCGACAGCGGCCGGCCCGTCCACACGGTCACGATCCAGGACGTCGGCGGCACGCGCTCCGGCGTGAAAAGCGGCGTCGAATGGGTGCAATGGGCCGTCGAGGACCTGGCGCGCCAGGAGCGCGTGCCGATGCGCCTGGACGAACTGGTCGTCGCGACGATCTGCGGCGGCTCGGACAGCACGAGCGGCATCACGGCCAATCCGGCCGTCGGCGCGGCGTTCGACCGGCTGATCGCGGCCGGCAGCGCCTGCGTGTTCGAGGAAACCGGTGAACTGGTCGGCTGCGAATTCCACATGAAGCGCCGCGCCGTCACGCCGGAACTGGGCGACGAGATCGTCAAGACGGTCGAGAAGGCGTCGCGCTACTACACGATCATGGGCCATGGCAGCTTCGCGCCCGGCAATGCGGACGGCGGCCTGACGACCCTGGAAGAAAAATCGCTGGGCGCGTATGCGAAGAGCGGCGCGTCGCCGATCAGCGGCATCATCAAGCCGGGCGACCAGCCGCCGACCGGCGGGCTGTACCTGCTGGACGTGGTGCCGGACGGCGAGCCGCGCTTCGGCTTCCCGAATATCTCCGACAACGCCGAGATCGTGGAACTGATCGCGTGCGGCGCGCACGTCACCCTGTTCACGACGGGGCGCGGGTCCGTGGTCGGCTCGGCGATTTCTCCCGTGATCAAGGTGTGCGCGAACCCGGCGACCTACGAACGCCTGGCGGACGACATGGACGTCAACGCGGGCCGCATCCTCACGGGCCATGCGAGCATCGACGAAGTCGGCGACGAGATCGTCGACCTCGTCGCCCGCGTGGCGAACGGCGCGTGCACGAAATCGGAAGACCTGGGCCACCAGGAATTCATCCTCACGTACAAGCAGTTCGAGCCGATCGGGCCGCGCTGCCTGCCCTTGAAGGCAGCCTGACATGGACGTCACGCGACTGGGCTTGGGCTGCGCGCAACTGGGCGGCCTGTACGACCCGATGGCGGAAGCGGACGCGTACGCGCTCGTCGACGCCGCCTGGGACCTGGGCATCCGCTATTTCGACACGGCCCCGTACTACGGTTTTACCTTGTCCGAGCACCGCCTCGGCGCCGCGCTGCGTGCGCGGCCGCGCGGCGAGTACGCGGTCAGCACCAAGGTCGGCCGCCTGATGTGGCCCGATCCGGGCGTGCAGCCGGGCGAATGCGGGTGGGCGGCGCCGCTGCCGTTCCGGCCGCACTACGACTACACGCACGACGGCGTCATGCGCTCGCACGAGGACAGCCTGCAGCGCCTCGGCCTGGACCGCGTGGACTACCTGTACGTGCACGACATCGGCCGCGTCACCCACGGCGAGCGCCATGCGCACTACTGGAAGCAGTTGACGGAAGGCGGCGGATTCCGCGCGCTGGCGCAGCTGCGCGACGAGGGCGCGATCAAGGGCTTCGGCCTCGGCGTCAACGAATGGGAAGCGATCGCCGACGCGCTCGACGTGTGCGCGCTCGACTGCGTGCTGCTGGCCGGACGCTACACCCTGCTGGAGCAGGCGTCGCTCGCACCGCTGATGGACCGCTGCGCGCGGGTGGGCACGGCCGTCGTGATCGGCGGCCCGTTCAACTCCGGCATCCTGGCGGGCACGAACAAGTTCAATTACGAGGATGCCCCGGCGGCCGTCGTCGAGCGCGTGCGCGCCATCGCCGCCGTCTGCCGCGAATTCGGCGTGCCGCTGCAGGCCGCCGCGCTGCAATTCCCGATGGCCCATCCGGCCGTCGTGTCGTGCATCCCCGGCGCCCAGAACATCGACCAGCTGCGCCGCAACGCGCACTGGTTTTCCCAGCCGCTGCCGGCCGGATTGTGGGCCGGGCTCAAGGACGGCGGCCTGCTGGACCCGGCCGCGCCCGTTCCCGTTTGATTTTCAATACCACCGTACCAAAGGAATACCATGAAACTGCTGCGATTCGGCCCGAAGGGCGCCGAGAAACCTGGCCTGATGGACGCCGACGGCGTGATCCGCGACCTGTCCGGCGTGCTGCCCGACCTGACCTCGGCCCAGCTGGCCGCCGGCGCGATCGCGCGCCTGGCCGACGTCGACCCGAGCCGCCTGCCGGCGGTGGAACAGCCGGTCCGCTACGCGCCCGTCGTCGCCGACATCGGCAAGCTGATTTGCGTGGGCCTGAACTATTCGGACCACGCGGCCGAATCGGGCATGGCCGTGCCCGCCGAACCCGTGCTGTTCACGAAGGCGACCAGTTCGATCATCGGCTGCAACGACGCTGTCGTGCTGCCGCGCGGTTCCGTCAAGAGCGACTGGGAAGTGGAACTCGGTGTCGTCATCGGCAAGCGCGCGCGCTACGTCGACGAAGCGGATGCCCTCGACTACGTGGCCGGCTATTGCGTCGTGAACGACCTGTCCGAGCGCGAATACCAGCTGGAGCGGGGCGGCCAGTGGGACAAGGGCAAGGGCTGCGACACGTTCGGCCCCGTCGGCCCGTGGCTCGTGACGACCGACGAAGTGCCCGATCCGCAGGACCTGGACATGTGGCTGGAAGTGAACGGCAAGCGCTACCAGACGGGCAATACCCGCACGATGGTGTTCGGCGTCGCGCACCTGGTCAGCTACATCAGCCGTTTCATGACCCTGCAGCCGGGCGACGTGATCAGCACCGGCACCCCGCCGGGCGTGGGCCTCGGCCAGAAGCCGGATCCGGTCTACCTGGAACCGGGCGACCGCATGCGCCTCGGCATCGAAGGGCTGGGCGAGCAGGAACAGACCGTCCACGCCTGGAACGAGGCGCTGATCGACGGCTGATCGTTTGTAAATCGTTTGTCAATAAAAGGCGCACGGACGCCGACACGGAGACTTTGCAGACATGACGGACCCCTCGACGCGGCAGTACCGGTTTTCCCTCGTGATGATCACCACGCTGTTTTTCATGTGGGGGTTCGTCCACAATCTCGATCCGATCCTGATCCCGCACCTGCGGCGGTCGTTCAGCCTGACCGTGCTGCAGTCGGCGCTGGTGGATTCGGCGGTGTTCATCGCCTACTTCGTGATGGCGCTGCCGGCGGGCCTCATCATCCGCCGCGCGGGCTACAAGGCGGCGATCATCTGCGGCCTGCTGCTGTTCGCGACGGGTTCGCTGATGTTCATCCCGGCCGCGAACACGCAGCAGTACGTGGTGTTCCTGGCCGCGCTGTTCACCATCGCGTGCGGCCTGACGATCCTGGAGACGGCCGCCAATCCGTACGTGACCCTGCTGGGCCGCCCGGACCGCGCGGCCCAGCGCATCAACCTGGCCCAGTCGTTCAACGGCCTGGCGGCGACGCTGGCGCCGATCATCGGCGCGCGCCTGATCCTCGTGCACGGCGCCGACGACACGCAGCTCGCCGCCATGCCGGAAGCGGCGCGCCAGGCGGCGCTGGCGGCGGAAGCGGCCAGCGTGAAAGGGCCCTACATGGTGCTGGGCCTCGTCATCCTCGCGCTCGCCGTCGTGTTCTGGTTCCTCAAATTGCCGGAAGTCGGCGGCAGGTCGGACAACGCGCCGGCCAAGAGTTCGCTCGGCGAGGCGCTGGCCGTGCCGTCGATCCGCCGCGGCGCGATCGCGCAGTTCTTCTACGTGGGCGCGCAGGTGTGCGTGTTCAGCTTCTTCATCCTGTACGCCACCCGTTCGGCGGGCGTATCGCCCGTGACGGCGGCGGACTACCTCGGGTGGGGCTGCGGCATGGCGTTCATGGTCGGCCGCTTCGTCGGCACGGGCCTGATGCGCATCGTGGCGCCGGCCCGGCTGCTGTGGCTGTACGCGCTGGCCTGCATGGCGCTGGCGGCGGTGGCCATGGTGGCGCACGGCGTCGCCAGCCTCGCGGCCGTGATCGGCATCGCGTTCTTCATGTCGATCATGTTCCCCACCATTTTCTCGCTGGGCCTGCAGGGCGCCGGCCACCACGCCGACATGGGCAGCGGCCTGATCATCATGGCCATCGTGGGCGGCGCGTTGCTGCCGCTGCTGTTCGGCTTCGTCAGCGACGTGACGCACAACGTGCAGTACGGTTATGCCGTGCCGCTGCTGTGCTTCGTCGTCATCGCCTGGTTCGCGCGCGCCTCCCTGTTGCAGGACAGCCGGGACGCCCGCGCCGCCACGCCATCTTCCATGGGAGTCACGAAACGTGTTTGAACTGAACGACAAGAGGGCCGTCATCACGGGCGGCGGCAGCGGCATCGGCAAGGCGATCGCCCAGCTGTTCGCGCGCCAGGGCGCGCATGTGCACGTGGTCGACCTGAACGACGCCGCCTGCCTGCAGGCGGTGCGCGAGATCCGCGAGGAGGCCGGCCGGGTGTCGTCGCACGCCTGCGACGTGTCGCGCCAGGCCGACGTGAAGGCGCTGATGGAGCGCATCGGCCCGTTCGACATCCTGGTCAACAACGCCGGCGTCGCCCACATCGGCAAGGCCGACACGACGAGCGAAGAAGACTTCGACCGCGTCATGAGCGTGAACGTCAAGGGGGTCTACAACTGCCTGCATGCCGCGATCCCGCAGCTGCGCGCGAACGGCGGCGGCGTCATCGTCAACATGGCGTCGGTGGCAGGCTCGGTCGGCATCAAGGAGCGCTTCGCGTATTCCACGGCGAAGGGCGCCGTCATGGCGATGACCCTGTCGGTCGCCAAGGACTACCTGCAGGACGGGATCCGCTGCAATTCGATCTCGCCGGGGCGCGTGCACACGCCGTTCGTGGACGGCTTTTTGGCGCGGAATTATCCGGGGCGGGAAGCGGAGATGTTCGAGCAGCTGTCGAAGACACAACCCATCGGCCGCATGGGCAGGCCGGACGAGGTGGCCGCGCTCGCGCTATACTTGTGCAGCAACGAGGCTGCCTTCATCACGGGAACCGATTATCCGATCGACGGCGGCTTCATCACCCTGAACACGTAAATCCGCCCGATGATCATTTCTTCCGCCACCGACTATCGCGAGGCGGCGCGCCGCCGGTTGCCGCCGTTCCTGTTCCATTACCTCGACGGCGGCTCCGGCACCGAGTCGACCCTGCGCGCCAACGTCAACGACCTGCACGCGGTCAGCCTGCGCCAGCGCGTGCTGAAGGGTTCCGAAGCGCTGGACCTGTCGACCGAGTGGTTCGGCGTGAAGCGCGGCCTGCCGCTGGCGCTGGCCCCGATCGGCCTCGCCGGCATGTACGCGCGCCGCGGCGAGGTGCAGGCGGCCCGTGTGGCGGCCGAACGCAATATCCCGTTCATCCAGTCGACCGTGTCCGTGTGCCCGCTCGCCGAGGTGGCCGCGCAGTCGTCGCAACCGCTGTGGTGCCAGCTGTACGTACTGAAGGACCGCGGCTTCATGCGCGACTACCTGCGCCGCGCGCGCGAGCTGAACATCGATACGCTCGTGTTCACCGTCGACATGCCGGTGCCGGGCGCACGCTACCGCGACGCCCATTCCGGCATGAGCGGCCGCCACGGCCCGCTGCGCCGCGTGCTGCAGGCGATGCTGCATCCGCGCTGGGCGTTCGACGTGGGCCTGTTCGGCCGGCCGCACGATCTCGGCAACATCTCGGCCTACCGCGGCCATGCGACCGGGCTCACGGACTACATCGGCTGGCTGGCCGCCAACTTCGATCCGGGCATCAGCTGGAGCGACCTGCAATGGATCCGCGACGAGTGGAACGGCCCCATGGTCATCAAGGGCATCCTCGACGCGGACGACGCGCGCGACGCGAAGGCTTTCGGCGCGGACGGCATCGTCGTCTCGAACCATGGCGGGCGCCAGCTGGACGGCGCGCTGTCGACGGCGAAGGCGCTGCCGTCCATCGCGGCGGCGGTGAAGGGCGACCTGACGATCTTCGCCGACTCCGGCGTGCGTACCGGCCTGGACGTCGTGCGCCTGCTGGCGCTGGGCGCGGACGGCGTCCTGATCGGCCGCGCCTTCATCTACGCGCTCGCGACGGGCGGCGCGGCGGGCGTGCGCAACCTGCTCGCCATCCTCGAGAAGGACATCCGCACCAGCATGGTGCTCACGGGCGTGCAATCGGTGCGCGACATCGGGCCGGACTGCCTGGCCTGAGCCGATCCGCCGGCGCGCTCGCGCCGGCTGCGCAATTTCATACCTGTCTCTGGCGCATTTCATTTGCTTTACGACTATAAATGTCTTAAATTTATAGAATACAAAACGAAAGGCAAAAACATGAGTCAGATGAAGTGCGTGGTGTGCGAATCCCCGGGCGACCTGCAGCTGGGTTTCAGGCCGATCCCGGAGGCCGGCCCCGGCGAGGTGCTGCTGCGCGTGCGCCGCATCGGCGTGTGCGGCACGGACATGCACATCTTCCGCGGCACGCAGCCGTTCCTCGCGTATCCGCGCGTGATGGGACACGAGCTGTCCGGCGAAGTGGTCACGGCGCCCGCGGGCGCCGGCCTCGCGGCGGGCGACGAGGTGTTCGTGATGCCCTACCTGTCGTGCGGCGACTGCGTCGCCTGCCGCAAGGGCAGGACGAACTGCTGCACGCGGATCCAGGTGCTGGGTGTGCACCGCGACGGCGGCATGGCCGAATACCTTGCGATCCCGGCGCAATTCGTCCTCAAGACGGAAGGCATTTCGCTCGACGATGCCGCGATGCTGGAATTCCTCGCCATCGGCATGCACGCGGTACGCCGCGGCGCCGTCACGGCCGGGCAGCGCGTGCTCGTGGTCGGGGCGGGGCCGATCGGGGTGGCCGTCGCCCTGTTCGCGGCCCTGAAGGGCGCGCAGGTCACGGTGCTCGATGCGCGTGCGGACCGGCTGGGCTTCTGCCGCGACGTGCTGAAGGTCGCGCACACGGTGACGGCGGGCGAGGGCGACCTCGACGCGCTGCGCGAGATCACGGGCGGCGACTTCTTCGACGCCGTGTTCGACGCCACCGGCAACATCAGGGCGATGGAGCGGGGCCTGGATTTCGTCGCGCACGGCGGCACGTACGTGCTCGTGTCGATCGTGCCGGAGCGGATCTCGTTCGCCGATCCGGAATTCCACAAGCGCGAGACGACCTTGCTCGGCAGCCGCAACGCGACCGTGGAGGATTTCCGCGAAGTGTTGGCGGCGATGAAGGCGGGCCTGGTGCCGACGCGCGCGATGAACACGCACCGCGCCACGCTGGACGAGTTCATCGACACGCTGCCGCGCTGGATGGACCCGGCCAGCGGCGTGATCAAGGCCATCGTCGAGGTTTGAATGGCGCCGCTTCCCAGCGCGGCAGCGAGTTCCGGTAGAATGAGGGATTGTCCACCCGGCCTTCTCGACACCGGACTTCATGGCCCGACCTCCGACCATCTTCAAGCGCAGCGCGAACCTGCTGCTGCAATACATTGCCGACCACGTGGGGGTCGGCGAAGCGCTGCCGACCGAGCAGCACATGGCCGAACTGGGCGAGGGCAGCCGCACGGCGATCCGCAGCGCGCTGGCGCACTTCCACGAGTGCGGCCTGATCAGCGACCTGAAGGAACGCCGGCTGCTGCGCAAGCCCGTCCGCACGGATTACTTCGACCTGGACGAGCTGCGCACGGGCGCCGACCGCATCCGCGAAGTGCTGATGGAGCGCATCTACCACAGCGACCTGCCGCCGGGCGCCGAGTTTTCGGAGACGGAACTGGCGCGCGCGGCCGGCACGAGCACGATCAGCGTGCGCGAATTCCTGATCGGCTTTTCGCACTCGGGCCTGATCGAAAAGAAGCCGCGCGGCGGCTGGCGCCTGTGCGCGTTCGACCGCTCGTTCGCGATGGAGCTGGCCGACGTGCGCCAGATGTTCGAGTTCGCCGCGATCGACCGCTTCACCGCGCTGCCGCCGGATTCGCCGGCCTTCGCGGAACTGCAGCAGCTGATCGACCGGCACGAGCAGCTGGGTTCCGTCATGCCGACGCACCACAAGGATTTTCCGGCGCTCGACCGCGATTTCCACGCGTTCCTGATGGGGCAACTGGACAACCGCTTCGCGCAGGGCTTCTTCGACCTCGTGTCGCTCGTGTTCCACTACCACTACCAGTGGGACAAGTCGCAGGAAATGGTGCGCAACGAGTACGCGGTGCACGAGCACCTGGACATCCTGCGGGCGCTGGCGCGGCGCGACGTCGTCGGCGCGCGCGAGGCGATGCGCGTCCACCTGAATTCCGCACGCAGCACCTTGCTGCAATCGATCCGTGTCAGAGAAATGAAGGCGCACCCGGGCTGACGCTCCCGCGGGCGCGGGAGGGAGAATAATGCTCGTCGACGCCCATCAACACTTCTGGCGGCTGGCCGACCGCAACGGCGCGTGGCCGCCACCTGGCCTCGCCGCCATCTACCGCGATTTCTTCCCGCCTGACCTGGCGCCCCTGCTGGCGCGGCACGGCGTCGCGAAGACGGTCCTCGTGCAATCGATGCCCAACGAGGACGATACGCGCTTCATGCTGGACCTGGCCCGGCACCACCCGTTCATCGGCGGCGTGGTCGGCTGGGTCGACCTGAAGGCGCCCGATGCGCCGGCGCGGATCGCCGCGCTCGCGCGGGACTCCCTGTTGAAGGGCTTGCGGCCGATGCTGCAGGATATCGAGGACGACAACTGGATCGACGACCCCGCGCTCGCGCCCGCCGTCGACGCGATGCTGCGCCATGGCCTGAGCTTCGACGCGCTGGTCCTGCCGCGCCATCTGCCCGCCCTGCACGCGTTCGCGACACGTTACCCGGACCTGCCGATCGTGATCGACCACGGCGCCAAGCCGCTGATCGCCGCGGGCGTGCTGGAGCCGTGGCGCACCGGCATCGCGCGGCTGGCCGCGCTGCCGCAGGTGAGTTGCAAGCTGTCCGGGCTCGTCACGGAGGCGGGCGCCGGCTGGGATGTCGAGCGCCTGCGGCCGTACGTCGACCACCTGCTCGACTGCTTCGGACCGCGCCGCCTGATCTGGGGCAGCGACTGGCCGGTGCTGGACCTGGCCGCCGATTATGCGCGCTGGCTCGCCGCCTGCGCGTCCCTGCTGGACGGACTGTCCGGTGCCGACCGGCTTGCCGTGTTCGGACTGAATGCCTTGCGTTTTTACCGTATCGACTGAGGAGCTCTACATGCAAAGAATGGGAATGGTCATCGGCATCGCGCCGGAGAAGATCGCCGAATACAAAGCGCTGCACGCCGCCGTGTGGCCGCAGGTGCTGGCCCGGATCGAGGAAGCCAACGTGCGCAATTACACGATCTTCCTGCGCGAGCCGGAGAACCTGTTGTTCGGCTATTGGGAATACCACGGCACGGATTTCGCGGCCGACATGGCGCACATCGCGGCCGATCCGGAAACGCAGCGCTGGTGGACGTTCTGCAGCCCGTGCCAGGTGCCGCTGGCCAGCCGGGCCGAAGGCGAGCATTGGGCGATGATGGAGCCCGTGTTTCACATGGACTGACACATGGACTGTTATCCGGGATGGGTAGCGATGTCAATTTCGTTTTTTTCGATTGGCGGATTTCATAACGCGGTCTGGTGATTTTGATGTTGTAATCGATTTCACATTTCATTACGATCGGTGCGGGTTTGATCGATCCCGTGGCGGCGCCGCACGGGAGTAGCGCAGCAACTTTCCTTTGACCTTTCCAGGAGTGCAGCTATATGAAGATGTTTTCCCGCATGCCTTTGAAATCCCTGGTCACCTGCGGTGCCGTGGCCATGATCGTCTCGACCGCCTATGCCGCGACATACCAGCAATGCCTGCCCACGTGCACGCAGAACGCGGAGACTGCCTACAACCAGTCGAAAGCGTATTACACGCAGGCGCAAACGAATTACTGCAACAGCCTGACGGATCCGGCGGCGAAGGACGCCTGCCTGGCCGGCGTGCCGTCGTATGCGGAACAGCAGGCGCAGAACGTGAAGACGCAGGCGTTCAATTCCTGCATGACGGGCTGCACGCACGTCTGAGCGTGCTGTCAGCGGCGTCCCGCCCGGTGCGTCCGGCCGGGGCGTTTTTTTCATTCATCCATCGCCACGGATCGACCATGCGTCACAACGCGCTCGCAGTCGTGCTGCTGTCCTGCCTCGTCCCCGCCGCCGCGGGGGCCGCGCCGGCGCCGTGCAACCTGATCGACCAGGCGACGCTCGCGGCCCTGAAACTGGGGGACGCCGTCACCAGGGTCGAACGCAAGACGGTGCCCGCCACGGCGCAGGCGCCCGCGCAGCAGGTCGACATGTGCACCATCACCCCGCGCGTCGGCGCGGCGCCGTCGCTGAGCGTCACGGTGATGCCGCTGCCGCCGGACACCGCGCCCGCCAGGCCGGTCTGCAACGACAGCGCCGTGACGGGAGTCGGCATGGCGTCCTGCTTCGGCGTCGCCGGGGGCAAGATGGTGAGCGTGTCGCTGGTGGCCCCGGCGGCGAGCTTTGCCGCGTTGAACGCGACCCTGCGCGCCCGGTTCGGGCGCCTCGTCGACGCCGCCGCGCGGTGACCGGTCAGCCGTCGCTGCGCAGCGCGGCGATCGGGTCGAGCGCCGCGGCCTGGCGTGCCGGGTAGACGCCGAACCCCAGCCCGACCGCCACGCACGCCAGCACCGCGAGCAGCAGGCTGACGGGCGACCACGCGACCGACCACCCGGCCAGCGCGGCGATGCTGTATGCGGCCACCGCACCCAGCACGAGGCCGAGCAGGGCGCCGCTGACGGCGATCACGAGCGCCTCGGCCAGGAACTGTTCCACCACGTCGCGGCGGCGTGCGCCCAGTGCGCGCTTCAGGCCCACTTCGCGCCGGCGCTCCAGCACGTTGGCCAGCATGATGTTCATGATGCCGATGCCGCCCACCAGCAGCGAGACGGCCGCGATCGAACTCATGACGATCGTGAAGATGCGCTGCGTCTGCTGGTTCTGGCGGTACAGGCCCATGGGCACGATGAGGTTCGTGTCGTCGACGCCGCCGTGCCGCTGGTGGATGACGGCCTGCAGCACGCGCGCCGCGTCGTCCGGCGCGACCTGCCCGTCCAGGCGCACGCTGATGCCGTCCACTTCGTCCTCGATGCGGCGGAAGCCGAAGCGCGCGCGTGCCGTTTCCCAGGGCACGAACAGGCGCTCGTCGTCGAGGCCCAGCTTGACGCCTTCGAATTCCGATTTGCTCGGCGTGCGGTCGGCCAGCACGCCGACCACCTGCAGCCACACGTGGTTGACCTTGACGCGCTGGCCCACGGCCGGCGTGGCGCCGAACAGCGTCTGCGCCAGGCGCGCGCCCAGCACGCAGACCGGCGCCAGCGTCGCGCCGTCGGATGGCAGGAGCCAGCGTCCCAGCTTGGGCCGCAGGCCGCCATGGTCGGCATAGCCCGGCGACACGGCGAACGCGCGCCCGCTCACGACCTGGTCGCCCACGATCAGCTGGTCGACCTTGATTTCCTTTTTCAGCGCCACCGACTGCGCGCCCGGCACGACGGACAGCGCCGCCGCCGCGTCGGCGGCCGACAGGCCCAGCGAGCGGGTGCGGACGTCCTTCAACTGTTCGGCGTCGATGCCCTTGCTCTCGACGATGACGTTGTTCAGGCCCAGTTCCGCGACGAGGCGCAGCGCCTCGCGCCGGCTCCCTTCGCCCACGGCCAGCATCGCGACGATGGCGCCCACGCCGAAGATCATGCCCAGCAAGGTGAGGCCGGTGCGCAGTTTGCGGCGCTGCAGTTCGGCGACGGCTTCCAGCAGGAGTGCGCGGTTCATGTCTTGTCTTTCGGAGGAAGCAGCACGATGCGCGCGCCGGACGCGAGGCCGCTGCGGATTTCGCTGCGCACGGGGCCGCGCCGGCCCAGTTCGACCTTGTGCCTGACGGCGCGGCCGGCATCGGCCGTGTACACGGCGAACGCGGCGCCGTCCTGCACGAGCGCGATGTTCGGCACGGTCAGCGTCGCCGCCTTCGTCACCAGTTGCACGGTGCCGTGCAGCGCCTGGCCCGGCGTCAGGCCCAGCTTGCGCGCCGTGGCGGTGGCGATGGCGGCGTCGAAATCGCTGTACTTGACGGGCGACTCGGGGGAGATGACGCCGGCGCTGCTGCCGACCCGCGTGACCGTCAGGTCCAGCGCCACGCCCGTGCCGGCCAGGCGCACGCGCACGGGCAGGCCCGGCTC
>CBIHRX010000015.1:0-41504 GCA_966212555.1 uncultured Massilia sp. | reverse complement strand
AGGCGAAATCCTCGAACAGCGTATCCGCCACCATCTGGTACACGTCCTTCACGTCCTGCGTCGCCTTGTTCGCGAGGTTCGCGGTGTCGACGAAATACACGTCGTCGAACGGCGTGCCGCGGCCGACGATGCTGTCCGGCTCCATCCACTGCACGCGCGCGTTCATGTCGCGCATGCCCGTCTCCAGCTCCATCATGGTGGCGTAGGCGTTCGCCTCCGTGCGTTCCTTGTTCGCCTTGGCGTAACCGGACGGCAGGAACATCACGAGGTCGACCTGGCTGTCCGACACTTCCTGGCGCGCGACGGCCTTCGCGATCCAACCGAGGTCGATGGCGCTGCCCGCGCCCGTGCCGCCCGCGTTCGACGCGATGACGACGATGCGGAATTTGGAGGTGTCGACCTGCAGGCCGAGGCGCTGGTAATTCTCCTTGCGCTCGATGCCAGCGTTACTGCTCAGGAAATTCAGCGCGCCCTTGATGCGGCCGCGCAGCTTGGGATATTTGTCGAACAGGTACAAGCGCGCCAGCGCGCGGATCTGGCCCGCGCCCTTCGACGGGTCGATGCCCAGCGAGCGCAGTTTTTTAGGACGCAGCGGCATCCAGTTTTCGATCAGCGGGAAGCGCGCGAGGCTGTCGTCCGACTCGTGGTACTGCGGCAGGTCGAGCGGTTCGACGAGGCGTTCTTCGTCGGACAGCTTGACCAGCTCGAACCACGGGTCGGTGCGCTGCGACTTGCCCTCGTCGATGACGGCGTTCGCATCGAGGTCGAAATGGAGAAAGCGCGCGACGGGGAAGTCGGCGATGGAGTCGACGCGGGTCGGATGCCGGCGGTTCCACACGGCCGCGAGGATGCGGCGGCGGATGCGCATCATGACTTCCATGCCGGTGCCGCCGGCGCCGATGAACAAGGTCGGGCGCAGGTCGACCTTCAGCTCGGCTTTGCCGGCGAGCGATGCGGGATCGGGAAAATCTGCCATGGTGTTCTCTGTAAAAGGTCAGCGGCGGCCGACGAAGAAGGCCGCGATCAGCGTGACGACGCCGACGACGACCAGCGGTCCGGTGATCGCCGGGGTCAGGTATTTGCTCGCGTTGACGATGGCCAGCACGACGGCGGCCGACAAGAAGCCCATGCCGACGAACAGCAGCCAGCCCGCGCTGCCCGCGGACGACGGCGCCACGCGCTTGACGACGAGGTGGTGCACGTAGGCGTTCCGCACGAAGAAGTAAATCACGAGCAGCACGACGAACGCGACGGCGCCGATCGCCATGTCGCGCCCGGCCGTGTCGCGCAGCGGCGCCGCGCTCGTGTTGGTGGCGCCGCCGGGCGCGATCTCGACGGGCTGCGTGGCCGTGTCGGGCGTCGTCTTCGGCAACCCGTCCTGCGGCGTGGTCGCCGCCTGGCCGGGCAGTTTGAAACCCGGGTCGGTGCCGGCGGTGTCGGGGGCGGGCTTGGTCTGGTCGTTCTGCATGGTGGGTTCCCGTGGGTTCATCGGCCGAGCCGTACCTGCGCGCCTTCGCGCAGGTCCAGCAACTGGTGGCCGAACAAGGTCGTCTTCAGGCGGGCCACTTCATTGCCCGCCTTGTCGTAGATCGGTTGCGTGGCGCCCGCCCGCGTGTGCACGGTGCGCAGTTCGTCTTCCACGACGAGCTGCACCCGGCGCGGCCGGCCGTACGCATACGCGGCGCCCGCGCCGGCCGCCAGCAGCGCGAGGCCGCCGCCCAGCAGCGCGACGAGCGGCCCCGAGCCGTAATGCACGTGCACCTCGACGGGCAGCACGGCCGTCGAGGCCTGGATGTCGGCCGGCGGCGTAAAGATGTCCGGCAGTGGATCGCCCGGGAACAGCGCCGCCATGCGCACGCGGAACGCCTGCGACAATTCCAGGCGCTGGCCCTGCAGATACAGCTCGATGCGGCCCGGCAGCACGTACGCGGAGCCGGCCGATGTCAACGCCGCCATCGACCATTTGCCCGGCAGCTGCGCGACGGGGAGTTGCACGGTCGACGCGAGCGGCTCCGCCTGGCCCGGCGCGAGCCGGGTGACTGTGTTGGTGCGCAGCCGGATCGGACGGTTCTCGCCGCCGAGCAGCGAGCGCGCGGAGAGCGTCGCGCCCGCGATCGTGTATGGATACATCGTGTTTTGCAGCTGCCACTGGATCGTCGCGCTGGGCGTGCGCGCATCGGGCGCGACATCGGCGCGCAGGCGGCCCGCCGCATCCATCGAGAACTCGACGCCGGGCGCGTCCTCGACCTTGCGCGGCACGAGGCGCACCGTGTCCCGGTCGAGCGGTTTCAGGCGCGCCGGAGGTTCCGTGATCACGCGCTGCACGCGGGGGAGCATCGCATCGAGGGCGCGGGCGCCTTCCGGCCCGACCGCGAATACGTACACCATCAGGCCGTTCGCGTGATAGTGCCGGCCCTGCACCGGCATCCGCAGCGGGAACGCGAGCGCCTTCGTAATGGCGGCGCCCTTGTGGATCAGCGCATAGAACTCGCGGTTGCGCTGCGCGGTTGCCTGGTCGTTGTTCGGGCTGTTGCGGTTGTTCGTCACGAGCCAGACGAGGCCCGCCTTGCCGCCCAACACCTTGGTGACGGTCGTCTCGACGGCCTCGCCCAGGTCGGTGTCGGCCAGCGCCGCGCCGCCGGGTTTGCGGGCCGTCTCCAGCCCCGCCAGCGCAGCCTGCACGTGCGCGGGCGTGTCCTTCGTCACCTGTTCGGACAACAGCGCGCGCGGCGACGGCGCGCCGGGCAGCGACTGGTTGAACGCAGCCAGCACGAGCGCGTCGCCCCGCTGCGCGACATTGCCGGCCAGCGCCGCCACCAGCGGCTTGAATTGCGATTGCGGGTCCGTGTAGAACGGCTCCATCCAGCCGGAGTTCTGCACGAGCACCACCTGCGGCACGGCCCATGCGGGCATCACGCCGCACAGGATGAGAACCAGGACGAACAGGCGGGCGGCCCTCACGTCGGCGCTTCCAGATTCCAGCCGCGGATCCGGTTCCAGTCTGGGTGGTGCAGCCACAGGCGGTTGGCGTAGACGAAGGGCACGCATTCGAGCGGCCGCGCGAGGCGCGCCACTTCGTCCAGGATCACGTTGCGCCGGCCGATCCACTCCACCGTGGTGCGGGCGATCACGCGGTTGGCCAGCGCCTCTTCGGCGCGGCCGGTGTATTTGTGGAAGCGCAGCACGAGCCCGCTGGGCTGGCTGCGGTTATTGTTGAAGCTGCGCAGCAGCGGCAGGACGAGGGAATCGTCCTCGTGCTGGTCCTCGACGTGTTCGCCGGACCACGGTTCGTCGACGACGGGATGGCCGCGCCGGAACAGCAGATTCGCGAAGCCGAGACGCGCGCCGTCGATGAATTCGCGCTGCGGACGCTCCGCCCCCAGTTCGAGGAACGAATACGACTGGCCGTCATGCCCGATCAGCCACATGCGGCCGTCGCGGCTCAAGGTCGGGCCGCCGAGGTCGAGACTGGGCAGCCACGTATCCGGCCACGCGAGCCAGCGCGGCGCGTCGCCCGGACGCCACACGAGCTGGCCCTCGCCGTGCAGCCAGAACAGCTGGCCGTCGTAGCCGATGGGCCGCGTCCAGCCGGACAGCGGCAACGCGCCGCAGTCGAATTGCGGCCCCGGCGCCAGGTCGGCGCCGAGCCCGCACAAGCCCAGCGTGCCGCCCGGATTGCGCACGAGGACGCCGAGCTGTTTCCGCATCAGGCCGGGCGCGGCGACGACCGGCGCGGCCAGGACGGCTTCCGTGCGGCACGTCTCGCTGACCGGATTGATCGCGAGCCGATACAGGCCGCGCGCCGTGGGCACGAGCGCGACGTCGCCGCGGCGCGCCGGCACCTGCAGGTGCGATGCCGGCAGCCAGCCGTAGTCGGATGCGCCGAACGCGAGATCGGCCGCGCCCTCTTCCGGCAGCAGCACGTGCCAGACTTCCGCCAGCGGATCCCAGTATTGCAGCACGCCCCGCCCCGGCGCCAGCGCGAGCAATCGCTGTTCGGGAAAGCCGAAGGTGGCGGCGGCAAACACGCAATGGGCGTTCGGCGGCGGCGGCATCGCGGCGTCGAAGCGGCCGACTTCCGGCGCGGGCGGGCGTTCTTCGAGGCTGTCGCCCAGCGCCAGCGACGTCACCGGTAACCCGTGCGGCACGTGCCGGGGCAGCAGCGCGTCGGCGTAGGGCCCCCACCAGTCGGGATGGCGCTCCGGCGCCGCGCCCAGGCGCACGAGCGGGCGGCCGCAGGTCGGGCAAAATGCGAACCCCTCGGGATAGATGGCGGCGTGGTCGCAGGATTGCGGCAGCGAGGCACCGAGCAGGTGCGCGCAATCGGCCAGGCGGCCGCGCGCGGCGGCCTGCCAGTCGATCCGGCCCAGCCCGTCGCTGGACGCCAGCTCGAACTGCCCGCTGCGCTCGTCCTCCAGCCAGATGCTGGCCGGCGTTTCCCATCGGTATGCCATGCGCTCCCACCGTCGATCGTCAAAATGGATCGCGGCCCGCTCAAACCTGGGGCCGTTATCGTTTTGAAATCATAGCGCCGGGATCAAGCCGACGGCGCCCTGTTCACGGAGTAGCGTGTGGCTGTGCTTCAGGGATCAAATCGCAGCGCGGGAAGTGGAACTTTCGGCGGCATCGAGTGCCGCGCGGTTCACGTGGCGGATCTTCCACGTGCCGTTGTCCAGCTCCATCGTCAGCACCACTTCATGCTTCGCGTCGCCGTCGCCGTCGAGGGTGACGAGGACGTCGGCACTGCGCGCCTGGCGGCGCAGGGTGACGGCCCGCACGCGCCCGCGCAGCCATGCGCCGTGGATGCGGGACGATTGCAGGAAGTAGTCGCCCGCCTGCACGCTCTTCTCCCGCAGGCGTTTCACCAGCTGGTCGACGAGGGGCTTCGCGACGTATGCATTCAGGCGCTCGTAGCGGTCGCTCAGGGGATCCTGGTCGGCGTCCAGCGTCTGCAGGTACCAGCCGTAGAATTCGGCGGCCACGGTCTCCGGTGCACGCGACGCCGCCGCGGACGCCGTCAGACAGGCCAGCAACAAGCCAGCCAGGATGAATTTAAGAAAATTTCCTTTATGAATCAACATGATGGGCTCCTGACAGCCAGACTGTGCAGCAATCCAGCCGGGCAGGCCGTGACCTGCCGCAAGGGTGCGGACCACGTATAATGCCGGGTTGTCTCCGCAAATCGTTCGCATCATGACGCCCACCGACGCCCTGCCCGCCGCCGCCATCGACTCCGCCACCGCGCACCTGCGCGACGTGCTCGCGATCGCGCTCGAACACACGCCCGAGCGGCGCGCGCTGGTCGTGTTCGACACCCGCACGGCGCTGGCCCGCGCCCTCGTCGCCGCGTACCGCGCGAACCTGCCGGAAGCGACCTTCATCGACTTCGACACGGTGGCGCCCGAAGACGTGCTCGCGACGTTCCGCACGCTGGCGCCGCAAGACCTCGTCGTACTCGTGCAGTCGACGAACTTCCGCCTGGACGGCTTCCGTCTGCGCGTGGAATTGTTCAAGCTGGGCTTGAAAGTGATCGAGCACGTGCACCTGTCGCGCATGCCGGGCGCGCAGGGCGAGCACTACATCGAAGCGCTGGCCTACGATCCCGCCTACTTCCGCGGCGTGGGCCATGCGCTGAAGGCCCGCATCGACTGCGCCCGCCGCGCCGAGGTGCATGGCGGCGGCGACGTGCTCACGT
This sequence comes from uncultured Massilia sp., assembly GCA_966212555.1. Lineage (GTDB taxonomy): Bacteria > Pseudomonadota > Gammaproteobacteria > Burkholderiales > Burkholderiaceae_D > Telluria. Next base: position 35,809 of record CBIHRX010000015.1, on the reverse strand, counting down.
TCGACTCGCCGCTGGAAAGCGCCAAGCTGAACGTGGGCGACTACAGCGCGATGAACAACGTCGGCGGCCAGTTCCCGATCGGCGAAGTGTTCACGGAAGCGCGGGACCTGGAAGCCGTCAGCGGGCGCGCGCAGGTGCACGTGTTCGGCGACACGTCGTACCTCGTCAACCGGCCCGGGTCGCCCGTCACGATCATCGTCGACAAGGGCCGCGTCGTGGGCACGGAGAACGTCACGCCGGCGTTCCAGGAAGTCCTCGACATCATCCGCCGCGACGAGGGCGACGTGTGGGTGCGCGAACTGGGCTTCGGCATGAACCGCGCCTTCACGCGCGAGCGCCGCGTGGACGACATCGGCACGTACGAGCGCATGTGCGGCATCCACCTGTCGCTGGGCGCCAAGCACGGCGTGTATGCGAAACCGGGGTTCAAGCGCAAGGACGCGCGTTACCACATCGACGTGTTCGTCGTGACGGATGCCGTGTACCTGGACGACGAGCGCGTGTATGCGGACGGCGCGTGGACGGTGGCCGCCTGATCTACAATGGCATGGTTTTGTTGATGGACCCTGCCATGCTCACTCAAGAACAACGCGACCGGTACCGGCGCGACGGCTACATCGTCATCCCGCATTTCAAATCGCCCGACGAGATCGCGCGCCTGCGCGCCCGCGCCGGCGAGATCGTCGATGCCTTCGACCCGAACGAATCTCGCACCATCTTCACGACGCGCGACCAGGCCCGCGCCAGCGACGCCTGGTTCCTCGGCTCGGACAACACGATCCGCTGCTTCTTCGAAGAGGAAGCCTTCGGCCCGGACGGCCAGCTGAAGCAGGCCAAGGCCCTGTCGATCAACAAGATCGGCCACGCCATGCACGACCTCGACCCGGTCTTCAAGGCGTTCACGCAGGATGCGAAGCTGGCCGCCGTCGCGCGCGACCTCGGCCTCGAACGGCCGCAGATCTGGCAATCGATGTACATCTTCAAGCAGCCGGGCATCGGCGGCGAAGTGCGCTGGCACCAGGACGCCACCTTCTTCGATTCCACGCCGATCAGCGTGACGACGTTCTGGTTCGCGCTGGAAGACGCGACCATCGAGAACGGCTGCCTGTGGGTGGAGCCGGGCGGCCACCGCGGCCCGCTGCGCGAGCGTTTCCTGCGCGACGGCGATGCGATCACGATGGAGAAGCTGGACAGCACGCCGTGGCCGGACGACAGCACGGCCGTGCCGCTGGAAGCGAAGGCCGGGGACCTCGTCTGCTTCCATGGGCTGCTGCCGCATTACAGCGCGCCGAACCGGTCGAGCGTGTCGCGGCATGCGTTCACGCTGCACGTGACGGATGGGCGGACCGCTTATTCGCCGCGCAACTGGATCCAGCGAAGCGCCGATTTTCCGGTACGGGGCTTCGACTGATATACTTCTCCAGTATCTTTTAATGCACTTTTAGAACACGGCCGGGCATGGATTGTCACATCGAGATTTTTCACGACGGCCGGTGGCTGGAAGCTGCGCAGGCAAGCTTCTCCGATGTGGTGCGTAACGGCTTTCGGCCGAACGACTGTGTGTTCGAATACGACCTGCCCTATGCGTTCGGCGATGCTGCGGCGCCGGTGTCACTGGTGATGCCGGTGGACGCGGATCGTCACGTGCGCCATACCTGGCCCACTTTTCTGTATGACCTGGTGCCGCAAGGTAACGGACGCAGATTCCTTCTCGGCCATCTGAAACTTCCTGACGCCCAGGCTTCCGACTTGCCTTTGCTGTGTGCCGGTGCCTTCAACCCGATTGGACGCTTGCGCATCCGGGAAGCCGTCCAGTATTACGAGCAGCATGTCGAGCGACATGACCTTGCTGCTGACGGCTTCACGTTCGACGAGCTGCTGGCACGCGCACCCGACTTTCACGAAACGATGATGGTGCACGGCATGCTGGCCGCAGGCGGCACGGGGGTGCAGGGTGTCGCGCCCAAATACCTGTTGACCCAGGCGCACGACGGCAAATGGTATCCCGACGGGGCACTTTCCGACGACCTGGCCGAACGGCATTACATCGTCAAGCGCCCGCGCGGCCCCTCCGACGCCGACCGTAAGGTGCTGCGCAACGAAGCGCGCTACATGGAAGTCGCACGGCGCTTCGGCATCCGCAGCTTCGACGTGCCTGCCCTGCACGGCGACATGCTGTTCATTCCGCGCTTCGATCGCCGCGCCCACGAAGGTCAGGTACTGCGCTTCCACCAGGAGAGCGTCGCCTCGATCGCCGGCCTCGCCGGTTTCGGCACCCAGGCCGACCAGTTCGAGTTGCTGGCAGCGATCCGAAACGTCGTCGACGAGCCGTTCGAAGAGACCATCGAGTTTATCCGGCGCGACGTGCTCAACCTCGCAATGCGCAATACCGACAACCATGCGCGCAACACCGCCGTGCAAACCGTTGACGGGGTCACGCGCATCACGCCGCTGTTCGATTTCGCGCCGATGTACCTGGACCCCGAAGGCATCACCCGGTCCGCACGCTGGTACCATCCGGAGAGCCGCAAGGAACTGAAGAACTGGGCAGACATCCTGCAGCAACTGGCTGTGCCCGAACAGGAGCGTTCTCGGGTCGTCGACGCGCTGGTTCGGTTCGGTGAACAATTGGCGGGCCTGTCCGAATGCATGCGTGAAGTGGGCGTCGATGATGACATCGTCGATTTCGTGACGCCCAGTATCGAAGCGCAACGCACCCAACTTCTGGCACTGGGATAGTCATGAGCAAACGAAAACCGTTGGACAAGGCAGAGGCCCGCGAACGGCGCGACCGGATGCTGGAGGCCGCGGCCGCCGCCAGCCTGTCGCTCACCGAAGGCGTGCGCGAAATGCGCGCGATTGCCGGCATGACGCAGGAAGAATTCGCGCGACATCGCGGGGTCAGCGCACGGGTGATCAAGGCGATCGAGCTGGGCCAGGGAAACCCGACTGTGGCGACGATGAACCGGATCGGCGAGTTCTTCGGGCTCGAAGTGGCGTTCGTGCCGATCAAGCGCGATTCGCAAGCGGCAGAGCCGCGGCAGCCCGCAGGTCACGGCGTGGTCGCGCTGAACTATGACGAGTTCTATGCAAACGTACTTCGCATGGCTCACGAGGCGACGGACCAATTCGTGGACCGCGTTCGCACGCTCAACGAGAAGGTCGCCGCGCTCGACGCCGAATTGAACATCGTCAAGCGACGTCGCAAGACACCGGGAGGCGCGCCCGATTCGGCGCCCACATCGGCCGGTCCTGCCAAGGATGCCGTCGTTGGCGCGGTACGCGGCCGTACGAAAAGAAAACCGGGCTCCGCCTGACAGCGCGTCCTCACGCGGGCACCGCTGCCGGATACCTGCGTTTCACCCTGCGCTCCAGGCTGTCGCGGATCGCATCGATTTCGCTCTTGAGGGCCGTACCGCGATACACCAGCGACGTTTCGTGGCGCGCATGGGTGTCGTCGCGGGACGCGCTGAACCAGTTGAACGACCCCACGCAATACACCGATCGGTCGACCGTGACGATCTTGCTGTGCACCTTGTGCACGGTAGCCGCGTGCACGCCGTCGCGGCCCAACGCGTCGAGCAAGGCGTGCAGGGCATTGCGGTTGCGCGCGACCGCATCGCGATCGGGTGCCGCGACGTTGAAGTCCTCGTCCGTATAAATATGGACGGCGACGCCGCGTGCGATGGCATCCTGCAGTGCCTTCCAGACGGCTGGTGCACGAACCCGGTCCGCACGGATCCATGGCGTCATGATGCGCACTTCGCGCTGCGCGCCCGCCAGGACCTCCAGCAAAAACGCGTCATGTTCGAGGGCATCGCGCAAATGCGTCACGCCGGTCGACGAGGCCGTCAGGTCGGCGCGCGGGCTCGCGTCGAAATGCAGCGCGTTGGCATCGTCGCCGAACAGGAAACCGGCCAGCATCCCGCGCGGCGACGCGGGGCCGGCCGTTTCCAGCACATCCATGTCGCCGAATACGAGGAAGCTGTCCTTCGCGCGCGAGACGGCCACGTTCAGCATGCTGGGATCGCGGTCGATGAAACCACCGTCCAGGTGCTTCGAATAACAGGACGAAAAAATGACCACGGGCCGCTCGGCACCCTGCAAGGCGTGCACGGTGCCGATCGTGATGGCGCCGGGCTGCAGCAACCCGGCTTCGCCGCAGGCCGTTTCGATCGCATTCACCTGCGCGCTGAACGGGGTCACGACGCCGACGATCTGCGCGAGCGGCTTGCCATAGCAGGCCTCGAGCTTCGCGCGGTGTGCCTTCAGCCAGGCAGCGACCGTCTGCGCTTCGAGCAGGTTGTACGCGCTGCCGCCGCGGTTGCGCTGGCAAATGCCGTCGACATGCAAATAGCCGAGGGCGGGCAGCCCGTCCGTATCGGCCGGACGCGAACCGCGCCGGGGCAGCAGCTTGCCCTTGTAGCACAACGCATTGCAGTAGGCGATGATGTCGTCGTAGCAGCGCCGGTGCTCGTACAGGTACAAGCCGGGAGACAGGTCGGGATCGTACTGGTAATGACTCGCATGCTGGGCAATGCGCATCACGCTGCCCGACGATGCCGTCCGGCCGGAGGCGGCGATGCGCTGAAACGACGCATCGTCGCCGCCCACCTCGAGCAGGCCGTGCTCGAGAAGATTACCGCCATCGACATGGCGCGGAACCGACCAGATCGGCGCGATCTGCATCGTGTCGCCGATCACCAAGGCGCGCTTGGCCAGCGCGAACGCTGCGCCGGCCACTTCCGGCAGTACCTGACCGGCTTCATCCACGATCAGCAGATCGATGGCATCGTACAGGTAATCCGCGAGGAATTCACCGCCTTCGAAGCGTTGCACCTTGAACAGCGAGGGCAGCATGAAGAAGGTGGAGACAGCGCATGGCGTCAACTTCATGCGCCGGCGCCAGCGCGCTTCGACGGCGACACGTCCGCTCTTACGCTTTTGCTTGTCGAGATCGGGCAGGATCGCCTTCATGTCGAGCAGCCAGCGCCCCTCCCAATAGTGCGTCGCGAGGCGGAATACGTCGAAACGAAGCTTCGTGTCGAGAGCGCAATCGATGGCCGCCAGATCATTCACGGCGGCGTTATCGGCGTACGGCGCCGCTGCGGTGTCCCATTCCTGCGTCGCCCGGCGCAAGGCTGACAGCAACGCCTCCCCGCGCGCGATCTCCTGCCTGAGCACGGCGACGCGGGCCGCATGGTCGGCGATCCGTTCCTTCATGATGGCTTCCGCCTGCTCGGGACGCTCCCATGGCGCCGCATCCGCGCCGATCGACTTCCAGAACTGTTTGGCGAGCCGCAAACGCTTGCGCGCGACGGGCGGCAGCCAAGCGAACAGCGTCAGCCAGACCGATTCGCCCGCCAGGTAGCTCTCCCACTGGTCGAGCATGCTGTGCGCGGATCGCAGGTCGGCTTCACGCGCAGCGCACCCTTCGTGCAAAGCGTGCAGCGCGTCGTCCGGCGTCGCGCCAAAGGCATCTTGCAGTGCCGCGTGCGCATGCGAGCGCGTTGTCCACAGGTCTTCCAGTCGCGCCAGCTTGCCGGCTGCCGCACGGATGGCGTCCTGGAGACGCGCGAGCACCGCGTCGACCGTGGGCGCCTGCAGGTCGGGGAAGGCCTGTCCCGCTCGCTCGAGGTAATACGCTTCCGCCCTGGCGACGAAGGCGGCGTTTTCCACGGTCTCGAAAAAGGCCCGGGTCTGGTATCTGGCGGCGGCCTCGGCTTCCTTTCTCTGCGCCGGGAAATATGCGCCGAAGCTCTTGACGTCGGGCAGCCACCGCCCGGCGAGCGGTCCGGTGCCGGTGGCGAAGTCCCGGCCGAAGGCGTCGATGACGTTCGTCACCGCTTGGTTGTTGGTCGACGCCGCGACGATCACCGGCGCTTCGCCGCCTTCCATTGCGGCCTGCGCCCACAGCGTGGCGACGACGGACAACAGCAACGTCGTCTTGCCGGTACCGGGTGGACCGTTCACGCAGGTGATGTCGCCGGCCTGTCCAGCCAGCAGGTGGGCCAAGCTGTCGCGCTGCGCATCCGCGAGCGGGTAGCTGTCGCTCGCATGTCCGAGCCGGGCGGCGAAGCGGGCATGCGGCGGCAGGCACGGCAACCGGGCGGCCGGCGTGCCGCAGGCATACCGGTCGAACAGGGGCGCGTCCGGACGGTACTCGGCGACATGATCGTACAACGCGAGGATGTGCAGCGCCGCGCCTTTTACCGCGGCCGTTTTGGCGACGCACCAGTACTCGGCGTCGATGTAATCGTCGTCGCACGGTTGCCAGCCCTCTGCCACAGCCTCGAACAGGCGGCGGCAATACGCCCGGTAAGCGCGCCATTGTTCGTCCAGGTCGCCGGCATCGGCCACGGGATCGGATGGTTCCATGCGCGGCGCCGAATGCGTCGTCAGGAACGCATCCTGCGCGTCCACCGTGCCGATGACGAGCGCCGGGCGTTCCAGAGGCTCGAGCAAATCGCGCGGCACGACGGTGTGACCGGTGGGGTAAAGCCGACCGGCACGACTCAGCACGGCGGAGCTCAGCAGTGGCGCAACGAATGCCGGTTTGGCATTGCGCCGGGCCTGGCCATGCGCCAGCTTGAGGATGAGTACCCGCGGACGCAGCACGATGTCGACCGTCTGGACGTCCTCGGCTTCACCCTCGAACAGCTGCGCGACGACGTCCTCGTGGAGAATACCGCATTCCAGTTCGTCGAGCGGTCTGTGAAGGAAAGCGTCGACCTCCTCTTTCGTCAGTGCGCCGCTGCCGAGGGCCGCATCGGCCAGGGCACTGCGCCAATATCCCGCGAAAGCCAGCGATTTTGGGTCCATGCAATGTATGTCGAAAATTAACAATCTCGACCATACCACCGATTCCCCGCTCCTGACAAAAACTGTCAGGAACGCCTCGTAAGATGTTCCCTTTCGTCGGCTACGAAAGGAGATCGCCATGCACATCATTATCGGAGGCACCGGCCACGTCGGCTCGGCCACGGCCCGCGCCCTGCTGCGCCGGGGCGAGCCCGTCACGGTCGTCACGCGCAACGCCGGCCATGCGGCGGGCCTGCGGGAAGCCGGCGCGCAGGTCGCCGTCGCGGACGTGCGCGACGTGGCGGCCCTGCGCGCCATCCTGCGCACGGGCACGACCGCGCTGCTGCTGAATCCACCGGCCGCGCCGTTCACGGACACGGATGCCGTCGAGCGCGCGCATGCCGCCGCCATCGTCGACGCGGTAACGGGCTCAGGCCTGCGCAAGGCCGTCGCCGTCTCGACGACCGGCGCGCGGCGCGGCGAACGGTGCGGCGACCTGACGGTGCTGTTCGAGTTCGAACAACAGCTGAAGGCGCAGGCCGTCCCCGTCGCGGTCAACCGCGGCGCCTACTACATGAGCAACTGGACCGAGATGCTCGACACCGTGCGCCACCGCGGCAAGCTGCCGAGCTTCTTTCCCGAGGATCTCGTCATTCCGATGGTCGCACCGGACGACCTGGGCGACGTGGCCGCGCAGCGGCTGCTGGAACCCGCGGACCGGACCGACACCCTCTGTATCGAAGGACCGCGCCGCTACACGCCGCGCGACGTCGCCGACGCGTTCGCGCATGCGCTCGGCCGGCCCGTCGACGTCGAGGTCATTCCCCGCCACGCGTGGGAACAGACGTACCGCCAGCTCGGGTTTTCGGCGGAAGCGGCGCGTTCCTATGCCTGCATGACGGGCACCGTGCTGGACGAGCAGGACGGCTGGCCGGACAACCCCGTCCGCGGCCCGACGACGCTGCAGGATTTCATTTGCGCAAGCGCAAATCGAAAGTATTAAAACTACACACTTCATGCGAATTAGATTGACACGAAAATACGTATAGCTAAGAATCTCCCCCGTCGGGCTTGAAAACACCACAGAATGATCGCCCGATACGTAGTAAAAGTACCTGAGCAAGCAACGGACTTTTGCACGACCTCCGTTGCCTGCCGGGACCTTACCCGTATCACATCGGAGGAGAAGCATGAAGAAGAGCACCATCGTCGCCCTGCTGGCGGCGGGCATGATGACGTCCATGGCGGCCGCGACGCACGCCGCCACTCCCACCCAGCAGGCCGGCGGCAGCACGGCCATCGTCCTGCAGGGTTTCCACTGGAACTCGGCCAATTACGCCGGCCCGGACTGGTACAACACCCTGCTGAACAACGTCGGCGACATCAGCGCCATGGGCTTCACGCACGTGTGGTTCCCGCCGCCGTCGGATTCGGCGGCCAAGGAAGGCTATCTGCCGCGCCAGCTGAACAAGCTCGATTCCAAGTACGGCAGCGCGGCCGAGCTGACGAACGTCGTAAGCGCGTTCAAGAACAAGGGCGTCAAGTCGATCGTCGACGTCGTCGTCAACCACCGCGTGGGCAGCACGGGCTGGTCGGACTTCACGAACCCGAACTGGACCACGTATTCCATCGTCAACGGCGACGAGTGCAACTGCGGCCTCGGCAACGCCGACACCGGCACGGGCTATTCCGCCGCGCGCGACCTCGACCACAAGAACGTGGGCGAAGTCCAGAACGGCATCATCAACTGGCTCAACTACACGCTCAAACCGGTGGGCTTCTCGGGCCTGCGCTTCGACTACGTGAAGGGCTTCGGCGCCAACTACGCGGGCCAGTATTCGAACGCGTTCGCGTCGGATTTCTGCGTCGGCGAGATGTGGCCGGATTCGTTCGACCTGAACAACCTGAACGCGAACCGACAGGTCATCATGGACTGGATCAACGGCACCAGCAACAGCTGCGGCGCGTTCGACTTCACGACCAAGGGCATCCTCAACGACGCCCTCGCCAACGGCAATTACTGGCGCCTGAAGGCGACGGACGGCAAGCCGCAGGGCGCCATCGGCTGGTGGCCGGCGATGTCGGTGACGTTCGTCGACAACCACGACACCGGCCCGGCCGAAAGCTGCGGCTCGGGCCAGAACCTGTGGGCCGTGCCGTGCGGCGCCGTGATGGAAGGCTATGCCTACATCCTGTCGCACCCGGGCATCCCGACCGTGTTCTACCCCCACATCTACAACTGGAACCTCAAGACGCAGATCGCGGCGCTGATGGCGGCACGCAAGAACGCGGGCGTGAATTCGACGTCGGCCGTTGCCATCCAGCAGGCCACGCAGGGCCTGTACGCGGCCATCGTCACCGGCACGACGCACCAGCTGGCGATGAAGATCGGCCCGAACAGCTGGAGCCCGGGCGCCGGCTGGACCTTGCAGACGTCGGGCACCAACTACGCCGTCTGGATGAAGTAAAAGCGCAGGACGCGGCTCAGGCGACGACCGCCTGCAGCCGCGCCACGTGGCCGCGGCCGACGATGTCGCGGCCATGCACGCTGACGCGGTTGCGGCCGTTCTGCTTGGCGTGGTACAGCGCCTCGTCCGCGCGGCGCAGGATCTCTTCCCATTTGTGGTCGTGCGCATCCAGCGCGGCCACGCCCACGCTGACGGTCATCGGTATCGCCTTGCCGTCGACGGTCAGCGGCGCCTCGACCACCGCCTCGCGCAGGCGTTCGGCCATGGCGCACACGTCCCCCGGGTGTTCGCCGACGACCAGCACCGCGAACTCTTCCCCGCCGATGCGGAACAGCGCATCGTATCCGCGCAGCACGCGCGCCGACAGCGCCGTCACGTGGCAGATCGCCGCATCGCCCACGCCGTGGCCGTAGCGGTCGTTGATGGCCTTGAAGTGGTCGATGTCGAACGCGATGAAGTACATCGCGGCGCCGGTGCGGCGGCAGCGGCGGAAGTCGCGCATGGCCACGTCGTGCAGGGCGCGCCGGTTCAGCCAACCGGTCAGCACGTCCGTCAGCGATGCGCGGCGCAGCGCCAGCGTCTGCTGGTGGCTGACCATCAGCGCGCAGCCCATCGTCGCCAGCGACAGGTACACCAGCATCGCCAGCGCGCCCGACGTGCGGAAGAAATCGCCGCCCAGGAAGTCCGGCGGCCGGCCGTCGTACGCGAGCATGAGCGTCACGCGCGCGACCTGCTGCAGCGCGGACAGCACCTGCAGCACGATCAGCGGCAGGTACGACGCGCGCGCGTCACGCTCGCTCTGGCGCCACAACAGCCACGCGGCGCCCAGGTTGAGCGCGCCGACGAAGGGGGTGAACAGCACGAGACGGTGCAGGGGCGCCCCGCGCACGAACATCAGCGCGTGCGCGGCCAGCAGGCCCGCCATCAGGACGACGCCCCAGCGCCAGCCCGGCGCCAGGTGGAGGTGGCGCCGCACGCCGGCCAGCATGCCGAAGTGGCCGCCGATGTGGAGCGCGTTGACGCAGGCGATGAACAGGATCGGACTCGTCTGCTGGTGCAGGCCGATGGCGCCCATCACGTTGCTCAGGGCGAACAGCGCGGCGGCGGCCGTCCAGTCGACGAGGCAGGCCTGGCGCGCACTGGCGAGGTACAGCAGCCCCATGCTGGCCGCCATGGTCGACGCCGCCAGCGCGGCGGCCACGATGAGTGTGAAAGCGTCCATCCGCCAACCTGTATAGATAATTCCAGAAGTATAAGACTCTTGTTTATATGCAAGTCTCACCAATTATTTCATTTGCAAGATTTAATGTACTTACAGGCAAGCGAAACGGGCATTCCGAACGGCTGTGATATACAAGGCCCTCATGAATGCCGCCTTCTTCGCCATCGTCGGCGCCCAGTTCTTTTCGTCATTGGCGGACAGCGCCCTGTTCATCCTGTGCGTGTCGCTGGTCGCCACGCTGTCGTTCCCGCAGTGGATGACGCCGATGTTGAAGATGGGCTTCGTCCTGTCGTACATCGTGCTGGCACCGTTCGCCGGCGCCTTCGCCGACCGCTTTCCCAAGGGCCGCGTGATGCTGCTGACGAACACCGTCAAGATGCTCGGCTGTTCTCTGATCCTGGCCAAGGCCACTCCCCTGCTCGCCTACGGCATCGTGGGCCTCGGCGCCTCCGCCTACTCTCCCGCCAAGTACGGCATCCTGGCCGAGGTGCTGCCGCCGCGCCGGCTCGTGGCGGCCAACGGCTGGATCGAGGGGACGACGGTGCTGGCCATGATCCTCGGCACGGTGCTGGGCGGCGTAATTTCCGCCAATCCGCACGCGATCGCGTGGCTGCTGCACCTGACCCTGCCATGGGAGGCGACACCCATCGGCATGGCGGTCGCCGTGATCGTCCTGACGTACCTGCTGGCGACACTCCTGAACCTGCCCGTGATGCACGCGGGCGCGCGTCCGGCCGCAGCGCGGCGCCCGCTGACCGCGCTGCTCGTCGATTTCTACCGCTGCAACCAGAAACTGTGGCGGGACCGCGAAGGCCGCGTCTCGCTCGGCGTCACGTCGCTGTTCTGGGGCACCGGCATGGTGCTGCAGGTGCTGCTGCTGACGTGGGCGCAGAGCGTGCTCGGTCTCACCTTGGACCGCGCCGCGGCGCTGCAGGGCATGTTCGCGCTGGGGGTCGCGGTGGGAGCGGCCGTCGCGGGCAAGGCCGTGCCGCTCGTGCGCTCGCTGTCAGTGCTGCCGCTGGGCGCCGTGATGGGGATCGGGCTGTGTTCGATGGTGTGGGTGCATTCCGTCGCGGTGGCGCTGCCGCTGCTGCTGGCGATCGGCATCCTGGCCGGCCTGTTCGTCGTGCCGATGAACGCCATCCTGCAGCACCGCGGCCACCGCCTGATGTCGGCCGGCCAGTCGATCGCCGTGCAGAACTTCAACGAGAATCTGGCCATCCTCGCGATGACGTCGACCTATGCGCTGGCCCTGCAGGCGCAGCTGCGGCTCGATACCGTGCTCGTACTGCTGGGCCTGCTGATCGTGCTCGTCACGATGGCCTTGCGCGGGATGGCGGCGCCGCACCGCGCCTGAAGTGTCCTCCTGAAGTGTCCGCCGGCGGTGTCCGCCGGTGTCCGTTCCGGTGTCCGCGTGTCCGACCGTATCGCACGCGCCACGCCCATCCGTATGTATCAAACTTGTTACACATCAAATACGGTAATGGCTGAACGTCAAGACTAGAATATTTTCCTTCTTTCAACCATGAATGCAGGGTAAATATGATACGTTTCCCGATCGGCCTGGCGGCGCTATGCCTCAGCATGGCGGCAATCGCGGCGGAACCTTTCGACGACAAGTTCCGCCAGCTCGACGAATTGCTGCCCACCCCGACGACGATCCGCACCGCTTCCGGCGCCCCGGGACACGCGTACTGGCAGCAGCGCGCCGACTATGCGATCCGCGCCACGCTGGACGAAAGCAAGCGCGCGATCAGCGGCACCGAGACGATCACGTATCACAACAATTCGCCCGACACGCTGTCCTACCTGTGGGTCCAGCTCGACCAGAACATCTATAAACGCGATTCCGACGCGCGCATGACCGCGACCGTCCCTTCGCGCGACGCGTGGGCCAAGGCGCGCGGGCCGGAAGACGGCTACAAATTCGACGCGCTGCGCTCCGTGCTGGAAAAGAGCACGTTCGACGGCGGCTTCAGGATCGCCGCCGTGAAGGATGGCAGCGGGCGTCCGCTGCACGTCGTGATCAACCGCACGATGATGCGCATCGACCTGCCGCAGCCCCTGAAACCGGGCGCGAAGGTCGCGTTCTCGATCGACTGGAGCTACAACATCAACGAGCAGAAGGTGCTCGGCGGCCGCTCCGGCTACGAGAAATTCGACGAGGACAAGAACGACCTGTTCGAGATCGCCCAGTGGTTCCCGCGCATGGCCGCGTACTACGACGTGACGGGCTGGCAGCACAAGCAATTCCTCGGCACGGGCGAATTCACCCTGGAATTCGGCGACTACGACGTGCAGCTGACCGTCCCCGCCGACCACATCGTGGCCAGCACCGGAGAATTGCAGAACCCGGGCGACGTGCTCACCGCCGCCCAGCGCCAGCGCCTGGAGCAGGCACGCACGGCGAAGCAGCCGGTGATCATCGCGACGCAGGCCGAAGCCGAAGCGCGCGAAAAGACCCGCGCCAGCGGCACGAAGACGTGGCACTTCCGCGCCAAGAACGTGCGCGATTTCGCGTGGGCGTCAAGCCGCAAGTTCATCTGGGACGCGCAGGGCTTCAAGAAGGACGCGACCAACGTGCTGGCGCAGTCGTTCTACCCGAAGGAAGGCAACCCGCTGTGGGAAAAGTACTCGACGGCCGCCGTGATCCACACGATCGCCGAGTACAACAAGTATTCGTTCGACTACCCGTACCCTGTCGCGATTTCCGTGAACGGGCCGGTGGGCGGCATGGAATACCCGATGATCTGCTTTAACGGTCCGCGTCCCACCAAGGACAAGAAGACCGGCGAGCTCACGTACTCCAGCCGCACCAAGTATGGCCTGATCAGCGTCGTGATCCACGAGGTGGGCCACAACTACTTCCCGATGATCGTCAACTCGGACGAGCGCCAGTGGACGTGGATGGACGAAGGCCTGAACAGCTTCCTGGAATACCTGGCCGAGCAGGCGTGGGAAGAACACTACCCGCAGTCGCGCGGCGAACCCCGCGCCATCGTCGACTACATGAAGAGCACCAACCAGGTGCCCATCATGACGAACTCGGAATCCATCGCCGCCCTCGGCTACAACGCGTACGCGAAACCGACGGCCGCGCTGATCGTGCTGCGCGAGACGGTGCTGGGCCGCGAGCTGTTCGACTTCGCCTTCCGCGAATACGCCCAGCGCTGGAAGTTCAAGCGTCCGACGCCGTCCGACTTCTTCCGCACGATGGAAGACGCCTCCGGCACGGACCTCGACTGGTTCTGGCGCGGCTGGTTCTACACGACCGACCACGTGGACGTCAGCGTGGACGGCATCAGCGAATACACCGTCGGCACGAAGGATCCGGCAATCGAGAAGGCGTGGAAGAAGGCGCAGCGCGACGCCGAACCGATTTCGATCACGGACCAGCGCAACAAGGGCACGTTGCCCCGCCGCGTGGACGCCCATCCGGAGCTGAAGGATTTCTATAACGAGCATGACGAGTTCACGGTCACGAACCGCGACCGCAACAAGTACAACGAGGCGATCGGCGACCTGGAAGACTGGGAGAAGAACCTGCTCAAGGAAGGCAAGCACCTGTACCTCGTCGACTTCAGCAACCTCGGTGGCCTCGTGACGCCGCTCGTGCTGGAGATCCAGCTGGCGAGCGGCAAGAAGTACGTCGAGCGCATCCCGGCCGAAGTGTGGCGCTACACGCCGAAGAAGATCACGAAGCTGATCATCACGGACGAGCCGATGGTCGCGCTGACGCAGGATCCGAACTGGGAGACGGCCGACACGGACACCAGCAACAACGCATGGCCCCGCAAGGCGACCCCGTCGCGCCTCGAGTTGTACAAGACCGAGCATGACAAGGACAACCTCATGAGGGACTTCAACGAAAAACTGAAGACCAAGTGACGTAGGGTGGGCACCCTGTGCCCACGCGAACGTCGGCAAATCGCAAACGCCACGCGTGGGCACGTGGTGCCCACCCTACGAACTTTCATGAAACTCATCACACTCGCCCTGGTCGCCCTGGCCACGACCGTCCACGCCCAGGCGTTCGACGACAAATTCCGCCAACTGGACGAACTGCTCCCGACACCCACCGACACCCGCACCGCATCCGGCGCGCCGGGCCACGCGTACTGGCAGCAGCGCGCCGACTACCGCATCCGCGCGACGCTCGACGAAGCGAAGCGCGCCGTCACGGGTTCGGAAACCATCACCTACCACAACCATTCGCCGGACACGCTGGCCTATTTGTGGGTGCAGCTGGACCAGAACATGTTCCGCGCCGACTCCGACAACCGCCGCATCGCCAGCTACCCGTCGCGCGACGCGTGGCGGTCCGGCGGCACGCCGTTCGAAGCGGCCCGCTTCCTGGTCGAGAGCGCGAAGTTCGATGGCGGTTTCGACATCGTTGCCGTCACCGACCGCGGCGGCCGTCCGCTGAAGGCCACGATCAACAAGACGATGATGCGCATCGACCTGCCCGAACCGCTGAAGCCGGGCGCGCGCGTCTCGTTCGACGTCAGCTGGCGCTTCAACGTCCCGGAGACGACCGTGCTCGGTCGGCGCATGGGCTTCGAACGGTTCGACAAGGAAGACAAGAACGACCTGTTCGAGATCGCCCAGTGGTTCCCGCGCATGGCCGCGTACTACGACGCGCACGGCTGGCAAAACAAGCAGTACGTGGGCGACGGCGAGTTCACGCTGGAATTCGGCGACTACGACGTCGAGCTGACCGTCCCCGCCGACCATATCGTCGCCGCGACGGGCGAGCTGCAGAACGCCGGCGCCGTGCTGACCGCCGCCCAGCGCGACCGCCTCGCGCGGGCGCGCACGGCCGACAAGCCCGTCGCCATCGTCACCCAGCAGGAAGCAGAAGCGAACGAAAAGCAGCGCGCGACGAGCACGAAGACGTGGCGCTTCAAGGCGACCAACGTGCGCGACTTCGCCTGGGCATCGAGCCGCAAGTTCATCTGGGACGCGCAGGGTTTCAAAAAGGACGGCACGAACGTCCTCGCGATGTCGTTCTATCCGAAAGAAGGCAACCCGCTCTGGGAACGCTACTCGACGCAGGCCATCATCCACACGATCGCCGAGTACAACAAGTACGCGTTCGATTACCCGTACCCCGTCGCGATCTCCGTGAACGGTCCGGTCGGCGGCATGGAATACCCGATGATCTCGTTCAACGGCGGCCGGCCCGTGAAGGACAAGAAGACGGGCGAGCTGACGTATTCGAAGAACACGAAGTATGGCCTGGTCGGCGTGATCATCCATGAAGTCGGCCACAACTACTTCCCGATGATCGTCAACTCGGACGAGCGCCAGTGGACGTGGATGGACGAAGGCCTGAACTCGTTCCTGCAATTCCTGGCCGAGCAGGCGTGGGAAGAGCACTACCCGTCGCGCCGCGGCGAAGCGCGCAACATCGTCGACTACATGAAGAGCCGCAACCAGGTGCCGGTGATGACGAACTCGGAGTCCGTCACGCAGCGCGGCAACAACGCGTACGCGAAACCGGCGACGGCCCTGAACATCCTGCGCGAGACGATCCTCGGCCGCGAACTGTTCGACTTCGCCTTCCGCGAATACGCGCGGCGCTGGAAGTTCAAGCGCCCCACGCCGGCCGATTTCTTCCGCACGATGGAAGACGCGTCCGGCACGGACCTCGACTGGTTCTGGCGCGGCTGGTTCTACACGACCGACAACGTCGACGTGAGCGTGGACGGCATCAGCGAGTACACGATCGGCACGAAAAACCCGGAGATCGAGAAGGCATGGAAGAAGGCGCAGCGCGACGCCGAACCGGTCTCGATCACGGACCAGCGCAACCAGGGCACCCTGCCCCGCCGCGTGGATGCCCATCCGGAACTGAAGGACTTCTACAACGAGCACGACGCGTTCACCGTCACGAACCGCGACCGCAACAAGTACAATGAGGCGCTGGGCGACCTGGAAGACTGGGAACAGGCGCTGCTCAAGGAAGGCAGGCACCTGTACCTCGTCGACTTCGGCAACGTGGGCGGGCTCGTGACGCCGCTGATCCTCCAGATCACGCTCGCGAGCGGCAAGCAATACGTCGAGCGGATTCCGGCCGAGGTGTGGCGCTACAGCCCGAAGAAGATCACGAAGCTGATCGTCACGGACGAGCCGATGGTCGCGCTGACGCAGGACCCGTACTGGGAAACGGCGGACACGGACCCCAGCAACAACAGCTGGCCGCGCAAGGCGGTGCCGTCGCGGCTGGAGTTGTACAAGACCCAGCGCGACAAGGACAACCTGATGAAAGACTTCAACGAAAAGCTGAAGGTGAATAAGTGAAGCTGCATCGCATCCTGATGCTGCTGTGCGCGAGCGTGTGCATCCACGCCTCCGCGCACCGCTTCCACGCCGGCATCACCGACATCAGCTACAACGAGCGCACGGGCAGCACGGAAGTCGTGCACACCTACATGGCGCACGACGTCGAGGCGCTGCTGACGGCTTTATACCAGCGCCAGTTCGACCTGTCCGATCCCGAAGACCAGGCCGTGCTGCGCAAGTACGTCGAAAAACAATTCTGGCTGGCCGACAGGGACGGCCGCCGCCTGCCGCTGAACTGGGTGGGCGTGACGGTCGACACGGACAGCGTCGTCGTGTTCCAGGAAGCGGTGAAGACGCCCGTGGTAAAAGTCGAGACGATCCACGACGCCGTACTGAGCGACTTCCTGCCCGACCAGCAGAACACCGTGAACCTGACGGCGAACGGCAGCCTGCGCACGTTCGGCTTTACCAATAACCGTACCGAACT
The DNA here is from genome assembly GCA_966212555.1 of uncultured Massilia sp. GTDB lineage: Bacteria > Pseudomonadota > Gammaproteobacteria > Burkholderiales > Burkholderiaceae_D > Telluria. Next base: position 18,546 of record CBIHRX010000015.1, on the reverse strand, counting down.
CGCCGTCCACTGATGCGCAAGATCGTACTGCTCGCCGCCTTTGCCGCGCCGTGCGCGTGGGCCGACGATCCCGTGATCCAGCGCGTGCTCGTCGAAGGCGCGCGCACGAGCCAGCTCGGCATCGCGGACGCCGCCAGTGCCGGCACCGTCAACCAGAAGGAACTGGCCATGCGCACCGTCTACCGGCCCGGCGAATTGCTGGAAGCGGCGCCGGGCCTGATCGTCAGCCAGCACAGCGGCGAAGGCAAGGCGAACCAGTTCTTCCTGCGCGGCTTCAACCTCGATCACGGCACCGACCTGGCCACGTACCTGGACGACATGCCCGTCAACCAGCGCAGCCATGCGCACGGCCAGGGCTGGACGGACCTGAACTTCCTGATTCCCGAACTGACGGCGCGCCTGGACTACAAGAAGGGCCCGTACTCGGCGCGCGAAGGCGATTTCGCGTCGGCCGGCAGCGCGGCGATCACCTACGCGAACCGCCTCGCGCGCAACGTGGCCACCGCGAGCATCGGCCAGGACGGCCATGTGCGCACGGCGCTGGCGGCATCGAAGGAGATCGATGACGGCGTGCTGACGTATGCGCTGGAAGCCCTGCACAACGACGGCCCCTACCGGCATCCGGACGATTATCAAAAGCTGAACGGCGTGCTGCGCTACAGCCGCGGCTACGCCAACAACGGCTGGAGCGTGACGGCGATGGCGTACCGGGGCCGCTGGAATGCGACGGACCAGATCCCCGAACGCGCCGTCGCGGCCGGCCTGCTGGGCCGCTTCGATGCCGTCGACACCTCGGATGGTGGAGCAGCGAAACGCTTCAGCCTTTCGGGCGTATGGCGCCGCACGGGGCAGGATGCGGCGTCGAAGGTGAGCGCCTACGTCATCCGTAACCAGCTCGACCTGTGGTCGAATTTCACGTATTTCATGAACGACCCGGTGAACGGCGACCAGTTCGCGCAGCCGGACCGGCGCGTGACGGGCGGCGTCAACGCCACGCACAGCTGGCACGTGCACCGGGGCGAAACGTCGACGTCGGACATCACCGTCGGCGTGGAAGCGCAGAACGACAACATCTTCAACGGCCTGTATCGCACGGCCGCGCGCAGGACCCTGTCGGTGACGCGCGCGGACCATATCGTCGAGACGAGCGCCGGCGCCTTCATCGAGAGCGCGACGCGCTGGAACCCGTGGCTGCGCTCGACGGTGGGCGTGCGCGCGGACGACTACCGCTTCCGCGTGCGCACCAGTGGCGTGGACAGCGGCGACGCACTGGCCAGCCCGTCCGCCAACGTCGTGTTCGGCCCGTGGCGCCGGACCGAGTTCTACGTGAACTACGGCGAGGGCTTCCACAGCAACGACGCGCGTGGGACGCTCACGGCGCCCGGCCTCGTGCGCTCGCGCGGCATGGAGCTGGGCCTGCGCACCGAAGCGATCCCGAAAATGCAGACGGCCATATCGCTGTACCGCCTGGACTTCGATTCCGAGCTGACCTACGTCGGCGACGAGGGCACGACGGAGGCCGGACCGCCCAGCCGCCGCATCGGCATCGAGTTCTCGAATTACTATAAACCGTATAAATGGTTGTCGGTCGATGTCGACGCCGCGTACGCGCATGCGCGCTCGCGCGGCGCCGCGCCCGGCCAGGACCGCATCCCGGAAGCGATCGAGGGCGTTGCCCAGCTCGCGCTGACGGTGAGCCAGCTGGGCCCGTGGGAAGGCGCGCTGCGCCTGCGCTACTTCGGGCCGCGGCCGCTCGTGGAAGACGACAGCGTGCGCTCGCGCGCCAGCACGACCTTGAACGGCCGCCTGGGCTACCGCGTGAGCCGCGACCTGCGGCTGGAACTGGAAGGATTCAACCTGACGAACCGGCGCGCGTCGGCGATCGATTACTACTATGCGTCGCAATTACAAGGCGAAGCGGCCGCGCACGAGGACGTACATTTCCACCCGATCGAGGCCCGCTCGTTCCGGCTGACGCTCGTCAGGAACTGGTGAAGGCCGGCACGGCCGCGCGCAAAAAGTGCTAGGCTACCGGGATGACAACACCGCAACCACCCTATACCGATCCGGCCCGCATCGCCGATGCGCTGCGCGGCGACGGCTACGCGCTGCTGCGCCCGGCCGACGTGGCGCAGCTGGCCGGCTGTCCGCTCGATGAGCTGACGGCACTGGCGCCGAGCTGGGACCGCCTGGAACTCGACAACTACCTGAAGGACGGCGGCCGCTATCGCCGGCGCCGGCATTCCTGCTTCGTCGACAGCGGCGACCATCTCGTGCAAAGTCCGCACCGCGCGCACTGGCAGCCGGTCGAGTACAACGCCCTGCACGGCGGCATGCACCGCCTGTTCGTGCCCATCGAACCGTCCACCGTCGAGCAACCGGCCTGGCCGAAGCTGCTGCGCGCACTGGGCGCCGTGTGCTCGCAGGTGAAAGGCTCGCAGACCTGGTATGTCGAGGCGCACCAGTTCCGCATCGACACCGCCGACGGCATCGGCCGTCCCACGCCGGAAGGCGCGCACCGCGACGGCGTCGATTTCGTCGCCGTCATCCTGATCGGACGCGCCAACATCAAGGGTGGCGAGACGCGCGTGTTCGAGGCCAACGGCCCGAAAGGCCAGCGCTTCACGATGACGGAACCGTGGACCCTACTGCTGCTGGACGACGCGGCCGTCATCCACGAATCGACGCCGATCCAGCCCATTGGCCCCAACGGCCACCGCGACACGCTCGTGCTGACCTGGCGCGCCGGCGCCTTCCAGGGCGACGACGCCGAGACGACGGGCGCCTGAGCCATCCCTCGCGCGGCCGTTCGCGCCGCGCTTTCCCGACCGAATATTGAATGGCATGCGCACATCGCATGCGCTCAAATATGTTAGCGCCGGACAATGTCTGATAAAAAAAAGCCCGCAACCTTGCGGTGCGGGCTGAATCCAGGTTTTCGGAGAAAAACTGGAGGAGACAGGTACAACTATATTCCTAATTTTTGTGCACCGCAATACGGTAGAACTACTATCTGTAGAGTGCGGCCTCTAGAGTGGGGACTTATGCAGCAACGATACGGAATCCAGCACGTTTTTGCGGCATTGCGGGAAAGACCTGTTCCAGACGCTTGTCGCCTAACATTAAATGTTCTTCAGATATTTGCGCTAACACCGAACGAAAATCGGTCTTGACGGGCAAATCGCGCCCCTCGTTCAGTTTCGCGTCGCCGACGCCTTCCCAGTCGCCATAAACCTTACCGCCGCGCACTTTGCCGCCCATGACCCACATCACGTTGCCGTGGCCGTGGTCGGTGCCGCCGTTGCCGTTCTCGCGTGCCGTGCGGCCGAATTCCGACATCACGACGACGACCGTGTCGTCGAACAACGGTCCCAACCGGTCGGCCAGTACGGCCAGGCCCTGCCCCAGCGGTGCGAGCCGGTTCGCCAGTTGGCCGGTGGCGGCGCCCTGGTTCGCGTGCGTGTCCCAGCCGCCCAGCGCGACGAACGCCAGCTGGATCTTCGGATCGTTGCGCATCAGACCCGCCAGGCGGGCGGCATCGTCGGGAAAGCCGTTCGGCAGCGGGGCGCCGCGGTCGGCAGCCTGCATGTCCGGGCTCTCGAGGGCGCCCATGACTTCGCGGTGGGCGGCGCGGCCGTCCGCGTACGCGCGCCCGAAGCGGGGGTGATTCGCATACAGCTCGTCGAACGCGGCCTTGACGGCGGGCCGGTCGAGCAGGTCCGCGCGCGCTGCGGCCGCCACGTTCGGCAGGTTGACGGCCGCCGCCTGGCCGGACAGGATGCGCGGCAGCACGGGGCCGATGCCCAGCAGCCGGCTGGGCGACTGCGGGCCGGGCAGCGCGGCCACGAGGCGGTTCATCCAGCCGTCCGGCGTGTTCTTGCGGCCCGGCGTCGCGGATTCCATGTAGTCCTGCGCGTCGAAATGGGAACGCGTCGCGTCCGGCGAACCGCTGGCGTGCACGAACGCGAGCTTGCGCGCGGTCCACAGCGGCTGCAGGCTGGCCAGCGCGGGATGCAGGCCGAAATAGCCGTCCAGGTCCAGCGCCCCGCCCTCCATGCCGGGGGCCGCGAGGCCGATCGTGGGGCGCAGGCGCAGGTAGTTGTCGTCGCCGACGGGCGCCACGACGTTCAGGCCGTCGACGGCCCCGCGCAGCATCACGACGATGAGCTTCCTGTTCGTGGGACCGGCGGCCGGTGCGCTCACGGCCCAGGCGCCCCGGCCGACGGGCAGCAGGATGCCGGCGCCCAGCGCGTTGAGGAAATGCCTGCGTCGCATGGGGTCCTCCGATGAAATCAGCGCTGCATGAAATCGAGGCTGCCGAGCAGCATGGCGGCCCGCAGGTTGTCCGGATTGCGCCCGACGATGCCCAGCGTGCGCGGCGAGATCGATCCGGCCAGCGTCGCCTGCAGCCGGACCGGGTCGAGCGGCACCGGCTCCGTGTCCAGCGGCAGCCTGCCGCCCGCCAGCGCGCTCGCGAAGGCGATGCGGCGCGTCAGCGCGTCCGGGTTCAGCCACGCGTCCTGCGTGTTCTTGTACCCGTCCGGCGTCTGGCAGCCGTACAGCGGCATGCCCAGCTGATTCATCGTGTTCACGAGCGGCCCCACGTTCGCCACCGGCACGCCGCTCGCGCGCACCGCCGACACCACAAACTGATACGGCGTCTTGAACTTCGCGCCGGCCGTACCCGCATCCATGAATTCGCGGCTCGCGAACAGCGTCGCCAGCACGGCGCGGATGTCGCCCCGCGACGCCTGCCACGTGGCCGCCATGCGGTCGACGAGGGCCTGCGGCGGCTCGTCGCTGACGAAGTACTGCGCCAGCTCGCGGCTCACGTGGCGCGCCGTGGCCGGGTGCATGGCCAGCACGTCCAGCGCATATTCTCCTTCCTGCTGGCCGGCGGGCGCGATCTCGCGGCCCAGCCACGTCTTGGTGCCGGCATCGTGGCGGCCGGCGTCGAAGCGGAACGTCTCGCCCGTGCGCGCGAGGCGCTTCTGGTCGAACGTCCACCCGGTGAGCATGCGCGCCAGTTCCGTCACGTCGCGCTGCGTGTAGCCGCCGTCCGCGCCGAGCGTGTGCAGCTCCATCAGTTCGCGCGCATAGTTCTCGTTCAGCCCGCGCGCTTTTCCTTTCGCGTCCGGACGCGGCGCCGAGGACACGACGTTATCGAGGTAGAACAGCATCGCCGGATGCTTCGCCGTCGCGCCCAGCAGCGCGCGGAAGGAACCCAGTGCGTACGGGCGGATCGCGTCGCGTTCGTAGCTCGTCACCAGTGCGCGATCGATACCCTTGCCCGCGAAGACGTTGAAATGGTTGTACCAGAAGTCGACCATCACCTCTTCCAGCTGGCGCGGGCTCTCGACGGCGCGCAACAGCCGGGCTTCCGCGGCCTGGAGCGCCACGCGCATCTGGGCCTCGCGCCGGCGCTGTTTCGCGCCCTCGTCGTCCATGCGCACGTCGCGCCGCAGCTCCAGGAACTCGGCCAGCGATGCGCCCGCGCTGCGATTCACGGTGTCCAGTGCGGCCAGGCGTGCGTCCAGGTCGGCCGGCAGCGGGATCGTCTCCGGGTGCAGTTGCTGGTCGATCCAGCGCTGCACGCCCATCTGCGCCACGCGCTCGACGTCGCCGGGACGCGGGCCGTATGCGAGGCGGTTCAGCACGTGCAGCGCCTGTACATCCGGAGCAGATGCGGCATCGGCGGCCGATGCGGCACCCGTCGCCATCAAGGCGGCGGCCAGCAGGGCAAGCGATGCGCGTCGGATCGTGTTGAGCTTCATGTCGACCGCCATTTAACCGCGAATGGATGAGCGGGAATATCGACGCGACGTTTCAGTGGTAAGGATTTGTAACGGAACATGACAGCCGGGGCCATACGGAACAGGCGTCCTCGAGTGTGCTTTGCTACACTGTCGCAGTTTGACTTCTGGTTCCGCCATGCCCTGGATCGTGCTGAAATACCTCATCACCGCCGCCGTCGTCGTCCTGGTGTCGGAAGCCGCCGCGCGCTCCGACCGCCTCGGCGGCCTGATCGCGTCCCTGCCGCTCGTGACCGTGCTGACCCTGATCTGGCTGCACGTCGAGCGCCAGCCGCAGGAAAAGATCGCCAATCACGCGTGGTACACGCTGTGGTACGTGGTGCCGACCTTGCCCATGTTCGCCGCCTTTCCATGGCTGCTGGCGCGCTTCGGCTTCTGGCCGGCGCTGGGTGCCGGGATCGCGATCACGGTGGCCAGCATACTCCTGTTCGCCCTCCTGCTGAAACGCTTCGGCATCCATCTACTTTGAACGCCATGATCCCCGACCAGCTCCGTCGCCTGTCCCGGCCCGCCCTCGCCGTCTCCATCGCCGCCATCCTGGCCGGCACCGTGGGCGTCCTCGTCTCCAGCAACGCCGCCGACGACAAGAAGGCGGCGGCCCCGCGTCCCGCGCTGACCGTCACGACGGCCAAGCCGGAGCAGGCGCGCCTGCCGCTCGGCCTCGCCGCCAACGGCAACGTGGCCGCGTGGCAGGAAGCCGTGATCGGCAGCGAGTCGAACGGCCTCCGCTTGCAGGACGTGAAGGTCAACGTGGGCGACGTCGTCAAGAAGGGCGAAGTGCTCGCCGTGTTCGACGCGGCGCCGGTCGAAGCGGACGTCGCCCAGGCGAAAGCCGCCGTCCAGGAAGCGGAAGCGAATGCGGCCGCCGCCCGCGCCGACGCGAAGCGGGCGCGCACCCTGGAAGGCTCGGGCGCGCTTTCCGAACAGCAGATCACGCAATACGTCACGGCCGAGCGCACGGCCGCCGCGCGCGTGGCATCAAGCAAGGCGACCCTGGCCCAGCAGCAGCTGCGCCTCAAGTACACGAAGATCGTCGCGCCGGATGCCGGCCTGATTTCCGCGCGCAACGCCACCGTGGGCGCCGTCGCCGGCGTGGGCACGGAGATGTTCCGCATGATCCGCCAGGGCCGCCTGGAATGGCGCGCCGAGGTGACGGCCGCCGAGCTCCCGCGCATCAAGCCGGGCCAGAAGGCCGTCGTGCGGACCGCGGACGGCAAGGACGTGCAGGGCCGCGTGCGCACGGTCGCGCCGACCGTCGATGCGCAGAGCCGCGTCGCCCTCGTCTACGTCGACCTGCCGCCGGCGCTGTCGGCCAATGCGCCGCTGAAGGCCGGCATGTTCGCCAGCGGCCAGTTCGCGCTGGGTGAATCCTCAGCGTTGACGGTGCCGCAGCAGGCCGTCGCCGTGCGCGACGGCTTCGCGTACGTCTTCCGCCTGAATGCCGACGGCCGCGTGAGCCAATTGAAGGTCACGACGGGCCGCCGCCTCGGCGACCGCGTCGAAGTGACGGGCGGCCTGGCGCCGGACGCGCTGGTCGTCACGAGCGGCGCCGGCTTCCTCAACGATGGCGACCTGGTACGCAACGTGCCGACGCTGGCGGCGCGCTGAGGGCACCGTCATGAATTTTTCCGCGCTCTCGATCCGCAATCCGATCCCGGCGATCATGCTGTTCGCCCTCCTTACGTTCGCCGGCGTGCTGGCGTTCAAGGCGAACAAGGTGCAGGACTTCCCGGACATCGAACTGCCCATCGTCACCGTCGTCGCGACGCTCGACGGCGCCGCGCCCGCGCAGCTGGAGACGGAGGTGGCGCGCAAGATCGAGGACTCGGTCGCGACCCTGCAGGGTGTCAAGAACATCTATGCGCGCGTGCTGGACGGCGTGGCCACGATCACCGTCGAGTTCATCCTCGAAAAAGACCTGTCGGATGCCGTCAACGACGTGCGCGATGCCGTGTCGCGCGTGCGCGCCGACCTGCCCGCGGAGATGCGCGATCCGAGCGTGACGAAGACGACGACCGCCGGCCGCGTCGTGCTCACGTTCACGGCGCAGGCGGCCGACGCGCACGGCAAGCCGGCGCTCGACGCGCCCGACCTGAGCTGGTTCGTCGACAACACGGTGTCCAAGCGCCTGCTCAGCGTCCCGGGCGTCGGCGCGGTCAAGCGCGTGGGCGGCGTCTACCGCGAAGTGCGCGTGGAGCTCGACGACCGGAAGATGGCCGCGCTGCGCGTGTCGGCGCTGGACGTCTCGCGCCTGCTGCGCAACGTGCAGCGCGAGGAACCGGGCGGCCGCGGCGACGTGAGCGGCGCCGAACAATCCGTGCGCACCCTGGCGACCGTGCAGACGGCGCAGGAACTGTCGCGCATGGACCTCCCGCTGCCGGACGGCCGCCACGTGCGCCTGGACGAGATCGCGACGGTGTCGGACACGGTCGCGGAACCGCGCGCCATCGCCGAGCAGGACGGCAAGCCGGTCGTCGGCTTCGAAATCTTCCGCACGCGCGGCGCCGGCGAGATGGACGTCGCGAACGGCGTGCGCCAGGCCGTCGCCGAGCTGCAGCAAAAGCACGGCAACGTCGTGCTGCGCGAAACGATCGACAACGCGGCGCCCGTCGAGGACAACTTCGACGCATCGATGGAAATGCTGTACGAAGGCGCCGTGCTGGCGGTGCTCGTCGTGTGGTGGTTCCTGCGCGACTGGCGTGCGACCCTGGTCGCGGCGGCCGCGCTGCCGCTGTCCGTCATCCCCGCGTTCCTCGGCCAGTACCTGTTCGGCTATACGCTGAACATGGTGACGCTGCTGTCGCTGGCGCTCGTCGTCGGCGTGCTCGTGGACGATGCGATCGTCGAGATCGAGAACATCTCGCGCCACCTGCGCATGGGGAAAACGCCGATGCAGGCCGCGCTGGAAGCGGCCGACGAAATCGGCATGGCCGTGATCGCGACGACGTTCTCGCTCGTCGCCGTGTTCCTGCCGACCGCGTTCATGAGCGGCATTCCCGGCAAATTTTTCAAGCAGTTCGGCTGGACGGCCGTGCTGGCGATCCTCGCGTCGCTGCTCGTCGCGCGCCTGCTGACGCCGATGATGGCCGCGTATCTCCTGAAACCGCTGCCGCACGCGGAAGAGCGCGACGGCCCCATCATGCGCCGCTACATGCACACGATGCAGTGGTGCCTGCGCCACCGCGGCCTGACGATGATCGCGGCCGCGCTGTTCTTCGTCGGCTCGATCTCGCTCGTGCCGCTGCTGCCGACGGGCTTCGTGCCGCCCGCCGACCGCTCGCAGACCCAGATCAACGTCGAGCTGCCGCCCGGCTCCACGCTGGCGGAGACGCGCGCCGTCGCGGAACGCGTGCGCCAGGTGGCGATGGGCACGCCGAACGTCAAGGGCGTGTTCAGCTCCATCGGCGGCGGTTCCAGCGGCGACGCGTTCGCGCCGGGCGCGGCGGCCGAAGCCCGGCGCGCCGTGCTGACGGTGACCACCGTGGCGCGCGAGGACCGCAAGGAAAAACTGTCGGCCGTGGAATCGGCGCTGCGCGCGCGGCTGGCGGACGTCCCCGGTGCCCGCTTCACGGTCGGCCCGCCGGACACGGGCGTCAAGATGCAGCTCGTGCTGCGCAGCGAGGACCCGGTCGCGCTGACGGCCGCCGCCCGCCGCGCCGAGCGCGAACTGCGCACCCTGCACGGCGTCGGCAACGTCAGTTCCAGCGCGTCGCTCGTGCGGCCGGAAATCATCGTGCGCCCCGATTTTGCGCGCGCGGCGGACCTGGGCGTGACGGCGGCCAGCATCGGCGAGACCGTGCGCGTGGCCACGGCCGGCGACTACGACCAGGTGCTGTCGAAGATGAACGTGTCGGAGCGCCAGGTGCCCATCCGCGTGAAACTGCCGGATACCGTGCGCGCGGACCTGGACGCCATCGGCCGCCTGACGGTGCCCGGCAAGAACGGCCCGGTGCTGCTGGCGAACGTGGCGACCATCACGATGGAAAGCGGCCCGGCGCAGATCGACCGCCTGAACCGCAGCCGCAACGTGACCCTGGAAGTGGAACTGAACGGCCGCTCGCTGGGCGAGGTGAACGCGGAAGCGCGCGCCCTGCCCGCGCTGAAGAACCTGCCGCCGAACGTGTCGATCGCGGAACTGGGCGACGCGCAGGAGATGCAGAACCTGTTTGCCAGCTTCGGCCTCGCCATGCTGATCGGCGTGCTGTGCATCTATGGCGTGCTGGTGCTGCTGTTCACGGACTTCCTGCAGCCGGTGACGATCCTCGCGGCGCTGCCGCTGTCGATCGGCGGCGCGTTCGTCGCGCTGCTGCTCACGCATAACGCGCTGTCGATGCCGACGATGATCGGCCTGATCATGCTGATGGGGATCGTGACGAAGAACTCGATCCTGCTCGTCGACTACGCGATCCTCGCGCGCAAGGCCGGCATGTCCCGCTTCGACGCCCTCGTCGACGCCTGCCACAAGCGGAGCCGCCCCATCGTCATGACGACGATCGCGATGGGTGCCGGCATGCTGCCGCTGGCGCTGGGCCTGTCGGGCGATCCGAGCTTCCGCTCGCCGATGGCCGTTGCCGTGATCGGCGGCCTGATCACGTCGACCTTGCTGAGCCTGCTGGTGGTGCCGGCCGTGTTCACGTACGTCGACGACATCGAGCACTGGTTCGGGCGGCAGGCGAAGCGGCTGCGGCGGCATCCGCATGCGCCCGTGCCGAGCCGGGAAACCGTGGTGAAATGAACGCAGGCAAGGTGGCGCCGCGGGCGGCCCCATCGGTCTAGGCTTGCGCGATGAAGATCCCATACGTGCTGGGCGGTGCCTTGCTGCTGTGCACTGCCGCCCACGCCGCACCGTCGGCGTGGGACTTCGAATACCGCGGCTTCTACGACTATCATGACCCCGGCGTGCTGCGCACCGACGTGACCGTCACGGGCAGGATCGTCGGCGAGGACGCCGACGGGAACGGCGTCATCCATGAATCCGAGCTGGATTCGCTGTGGATGAACATGCGGCTGTGGTCCGGCGACTTCGCCAAGTGCGGCGGCGGGACCGTCGACCATGATTGCCGGCTCGACGTGTTTTCTTTCCGCCCCGGCAGCGACGCCCTCGACATCAGCGCGAGCTGGCGCGACGTCTACGCGACGCAGCTGGAATACCACACGGAAGAATTCGTAAGCGGCGACCGGTACGTGGCCAGGTCGAGTTACGGGCACGATTATCCGGTGGACGACTACTACTTTTTCGGCGCGGGGACGACGCTGACCATCACGCCGGTGTCGCCCGTGCCGGAGCCGGGGACATGGATGATGCTGGGATGCGGGCTGGTTGCGCTTGCGGCCGCGGGACGAGAAAAAGCCGGCTCGTAGCCGGCTTTCGTGTAACCCCGGAGCGGCGATCAGTAATCGCGGCTGCGGCCACCCAGCAGCTTGGCCAGCACGAAGCCTGCGGCCGCGGCGATGGCGATGGCCGTGCCCGGTTTCTGGCGCACGTACTCGAAGCTCGCTTCCTTCCACTGGCCATAGGCATCGGTCAGCTGTTGCTGGCGCTGGCCCAGGTTCAACGTAGCGCCGCTCAGCACGCCCTGCAGCTTGTCCACGCCGGCGTGGGCGCTGGATGCCAGGCGGTCGACGACCGGCTGCACGCTGTTGACGGCCTTGTCGACCAGCGGCTTGGCGGCGTCGGCGGCCTTGTCGATCGAATCGTGCAGGCCTTGTGCGCGGGCATTCACTTGCGCGCCCAGGTCCTTCGAATCGCCACCCACGCCCGAGCCGGTGGCGGCGCCGGCGCTCTGGCTGTTCTGGCTGCCGCTGGTGCCCGAACCCAGCGAGCTGCCGCTGATGCTCGAATTGGTGCCGCTGGCGGTGGAGCCCGATGCGCTCATCGAACCCATCGAACCCGGGCCCGACGACGATGCGTTGCCGGCATTGCTGGTGCCGCCCACGGCGCCGGTGCTGGACGCGGTGGCGCCGCCGGTGCTGCTGCCGGTCGTCGAGCTCTGCTGGTCCTTGCCCTGGTTCTGCTGGCTGCTCTTGTTCAGGCTCCCCGAGCCGGTGGTGCTGCCCAGGTTGCCCGAGCCGCTCGCGTTCGGCAGGTTGCTGTCCTTGCCCTGGTTACCCGATCCCAGGTTGCTGCCTTTTGCTTCGCTCGACTTCTGATTATCCATGATGAATTCCTCTTGTAAGATTTTGACCAACGCGGAGATAACCGATCTTCTTGACCGTGCATCCGTTCAAAAGTTCGACCGATAGGCGGTCCTTCGCGTCGCGCCCAAGCGCGATGTCGGAGCGACACCGACTTCATGCGGTGTCTCAATAAAAAAAATATAACTTTTGGTTTATCCGGACTGTGCGCTGCATAACAAAGCGCACCGATGGATGAGACATGGACGCGATATGGGACCGGCACGTCGGCCGGTCCGCGGGCGGTCAGGGCATGGACGCGCGGGCGGTCGCGATCAGGTCGTGCGCACCGGCAAAAACTTGCGGATAGTTACCTGCACATTGCGCGCGCTCGGCGGCGATGCGCTGGCGGTTGGCGGCCAGCGTGTCCGCGGCGAGGCGGAAGCCGAACGCCGTTTCGCCGCCGAGGATGCGTTGCAGGATCCGCTCGCCCAGCGCCGACTTGAAGTGGCCGGCTTCCCAGTACCAGCGCGTCGCCGTGCGCGTGTCACCGGCGGCCGGGATGCGTTCGCAGCGCATGCCGCCATAGCCGCTGAAGTCCCAGACGTTGATGCGGGCATTCGGATACCTGACGCGCACGGCGTCCGCCTCGCGCACGAGCATCTGCCGCCAGTCGTCCATCGTGCCCTGCAGGCCGGCTTCGTCGAACATGGCCATCAGTTGCGCGTGGTACGGGTAGATCACCAGGTGCACCTCGGTGCGGTCGCGCGCCATCGTGTCCAGCAGCGTGCGCAGGCGATCGATGCTTTCCGAACGGTTCGTGCCGGCCACGAACAGGTTGTGCGGCTTGCGCACGAGGTTCTTCGCGTTGTCCCCGGCCTTTTGCTGGAAGATCGCGTGATAGCCCTCCTGGCGCGCGAACTGGTTGTAGTTGCGCAGCGGCGTCTGGCCGCGTGCCGTCATGGTTTCCGGATCGGCCGCCTGTTGCAGCCGCACGGTGCGCAGCGCATCGGACACGGACTTGATCGAGAACAGCGTGTCGAACCGCCATTGCCACGGCAACGGCTCAGCAGCCGCGGGCGGCGCCGGGGTCTCGTCCGGCTTGACGAGGAAGTCCAGGAACTCGACGCCGATCATGGCCATCGCGGCCGGCGCGGCGCGGTCCCGCAGTTGCGCATACATGCGCTCCGAGGTGGTCAGGCTCGTTCCCGACAGTCCCATGTTGTAGGCCGTGCGGCCATGCGCACTCACCTGCGGGCTGTCCGGATCGAGGCCGACTTCGACGCGCGAATTCCCCAGCAGGATCAGGTCCGGCCGCACGGCCGCGGCCTGGGCCAGCTTGATCTGCTCGCGGTACTGTTCCGGCAGCGGTTTCACGTGGTTCAGCGCCGGGCTGTCGACCAGGCCGTACAAGTGGTACGGATCGATGACGGCCACGAAGCCCGTGACCGCCAGCACGCCGGCGCCGACGACCGTCGCGCACCACGCGGTAAAGCGCTGGTAGGACGCCTGGGGACGCGCAACCGCGGCCGCGGGCGCGCCGACCATCGACCCGGTTTCTTCGTCGTAGCGTTGGATCTGTTCCATGGGATTCCCCGGACTTAGAACTGGAAATACAGGAATTCGGCGGGACGGCTGAGCGACAGCAGGCTGCCGAGCAGGATCGCCCCGATATACAGGCTCCAGCGCCGCGACGGCTGCCAGAGCTGCCAGCGGGCGGCGAGCCGCGGCCCGGCCATCGTGCCGAGCGCCGCTTCGTAGCGGCCCATGATCTGCTGGGTGTTGGGCAGGCAGAACGCGATGAAGCCGCCGATGACGACCCATTGCCACGTCTCGAGGAAGCGCGACCCGCCGCCCAGGTAGAACGTCACGCCCCATTGCTCGAGCAGCGCCTTCAGCGGTCCGATCTGCAGGCCGATCGACGCCGGCAGGCCGACGCCGTCCAGGCCGGCCATGCCGTGCAGGATCGTCATCGCCTTGTCGAAGCTGGTGGCGCGGAAGAACACCCAGGCCACGCACACGGCCGCGAACGTCAGCGCCCAGCTGAAGACGGCCCAGGCGCGGCCGCGTGGCAGCCGCAGCGTGTCCGCCACCGCGTTCCAGCCGTGGTTGAGCACGAGATAGATGCCATGCAGCGCGCCCCAGATGACGAAGTTCATGCCGGCACCATGCCACAGGCCGCCCAGCAGCATCGTCGTCAGCAGGTTGACATAGCGGCGCACGGGACCCTTGCGGTTGCCGCCCAGCGGCACGTACAGGTAGTCGCGCAGGAAGCGCGACAGGGTCATGTGCCAACGGCGCCAGAAATCGATGATGTTCGCGGCCTTGTACGGCGAATCGAAATTCAGCGGCAGGCGGATGCCGAACATCAGCGAGATGCCGATCGCCATGTCCGAATAGCCGGAAAAGTCGAAGTACAGCTGGAACGCGTACGCCAGCACGCCGCCCCACGCATTCGCCAGCGAGAAGATGTCCGACTTGTCGAACAGGAAGTTGGCGTGCGGCGCCAGGTTGTCCGCGATCAGGACTTTCTTGGCCAGGCCGATGGCGAAAATGCTGAGGCCCACCGCGAAATTCTGGAACGAAAAGCGGTAGCTGGCGGGCTTGTCGAACTGCGGCATCATTTCCGCATGGTGCAGCACGGGGCCCGCGATCAAGTGCGGGAAATAGGTGATGAACAGTACGTAGTGCAGGAAGCGCGCTTCCTTGACCTTGCCCTGGTAGGTGTCGACGAGATAGGCGATCTGCGTGAACGTGAAGAAGGAAATACCGATCGGCAGCACGACGTGCAGCAATGGGATGTCCGCATGGGCCAGCCAGTTCGCGCCCGAGATGAAGAAATCGGCGTACTTGTAATAGGCGAGCAGGCCCAGGTCGGTGGCCACGGCCGCCGTCAGCCACCGCTTGCGCGCCGGCCCTGCCGCCTGGCCGATGCGCTGCCCCATCCAGTAATTGAAGACGATCGAGAGCAGCAGCAGCGGAATGTAGTAATAGCTCCACCAGCCATAGAACGTCAGCGACGCGAGGGCCAGCCAGCCGGCGGCCTGGACGTGGCTCCTGCGCGCCAGCAGGAAGTAACCGATGGCCGTGACGGGCAGGAACAGGAACAGGAAGGTGAACGAGTTGAAGAGCATGGCGACCGGTCGGGTAGGAAATCGGCTGGGGCTGGGGCAGACCGGACGGTCTCATCCTTGGCCATCCCGTCAATATAGCACCGTTTCATTGCATAAAAAACAGGCTGAGGCGGGCTGACAACACGGGATCGAGGCGGATGGAAACCGGGCCGGGAAGCAAAAAGGGCCACCCGCTTGGGTGGCCCTTCTCACTGTGTTGGTGCCGCTGACCGGAATCGAACTGGTGACCTTCGCATTACGAATGCGCTGCTCTACCGACTGAGCTACAGCGGCTAAACCGGAACAACCGTTTAACCTGTGTCCGTGCTACCTGCCATCAGACTGTTGGCGACCCGAGGTCTCGCGTGCTTCGCTCATCAGGATGAGCTGCAGCGCGAAGGAGCCCGCATTCTAACAACAACTCCGCAAACTTGCTAGTCCGGCTCGGCAATTTTATGCGGACACGCTGAAAATTATTCCTGGTGGTAGCTCGTCACGCGCTCCACCTCGCTCTTCGAGCCCAGGAACACGGGCACGCGCTGGTGCAGTTTCTGCGGCGCGATGTCGAGGATGCGCTGGCGGCCGTCCGTCGCGGCGCCGCCCGCCTGCTCGACGATGAACGCCATCGGGTTCGCTTCGTACATCAGGCGCAGCTTGCCCGGCTGCGACGGGTCGCGCTGGTCGGCCGGGTACATGAAGATGCCGCCGCGGTTCAGGATGCGGTGCACGTCGGCCACCATCGACGCGATCCAGCGCATGTTGAAATCCTTGCCGCGCGGACCGGTCTTGCCGGCCAACATTTCGTCGACATAGCGCGTGACCGGCGGATACCAGTGGCGCTGGTTCGACATGTTGATGGCGAATTCCTTCGTCTCTTCCGGGATCTGCATGTCCTTCTGGGTGAGGACCCAGGAACCCATCTCGCGGTCCAGCGTGAAGCAGTTGACGCCCGCGCCCGTGGTCAGCACCAGCATCGTCTGGGGGCCGTACACGGCATAGCCGGCCGCGACCTGCTGGCTGCCCGGTTGCATGAAGTCGGCTTCGGTCGGGGCGGTCATGCCTTCCGGCGCCTTCAGCACGGAGAAGATGGTGCCGATGGAGACGTTGACGTCGATGTTCGACGAACCGTCCAGCGGATCGAACAGCAGCATGTATTCGCCCATCGGGTAGCGGTTCGGGATCGGGTGGATGGATTCCATTTCTTCCGATGCCATCGCCGCCAGGTGGCCGCCCCATTCATTGGCTTCGAGCAAAATCTCGTTCGAGATCACGTCGAGCTTCTTCTGCACTTCGCCCTGGATGTTCTCCGTGTTCGCGCTGCCGAGGATGTCGCCGAGCGCGCCCTTGCCGACCGAGTGGGAGATGGTCTTGCAGGCGCGGGCCACCACCTCGATCAGGAGACGCAGCGATGCCGGGATATTGTTGTGGAGACGCTGTTCCTCGACGAGGTATTGCGTCAGGCTGACACGTTTCATGGACTTCCTTCAGTTTGTGAAAATTCGTTATTGGATGCGGCGGTATTCACGCAATGGTGGGCGGAGGCCGCCCACCCTACGCATGTCGTAGGGTGGGCACCCCGTGCCCACCATGACCATTCGTTACCGCATCAATTGGCAAGGGCCTTGCCGACCACCTCGCGCACGTCGTTCGACAGCTTCGCCTGCCCCGCCACCTGCTGCAGCGCCCGCTTCATGTGGGCTTGCAGGTCCGGCGTGTAGCGGCGCCAGCGGTCCATCGCGCGGGCCAGGCGGCTGGCGACCTGCGGGTTCAGCGCGTCCAGCGCGATCACCTGCTCGGCCCAGAAGCCGTAGCCGCTGCCGTCCGGCGCGTGGAAGCCCACGGCATTGCCGGCACAGAAGGTAGACACCAGGCTGCGCGCACGGTTCGGGTTCCTCAGCGTGAAGGCATTGTGCGTCATCAATTCGCGTACGCGGTTGACGTCCGTCGTCGGGGCCGCGGCCTGCATCGCGAACCATTTATCGACGACCAACGCCTCGCCCTGGAACTCGTCGTAGAAACGTTGCAGCGCGTCACCGGCCGCGGGCGCGCGCGCATGCACGAGGGCCGACAGGGCCGCCACGCGGTCCGTCATGTTGGTGGCGCCGTCGAATTGCTTCTGCGCGAGGGCCAGGCTCTTGTCGTCCGGCGCGGCATTCAGATAGGCCAGCGCCAGGTTTTTCAGGGCGCGCTTGCCGATCGATTCCGCGTCCGGGCTGTATTCGCCCGGCGTCTGGTTGGCGTCGTACTGGGCCAGCAACTCGGTGCGCAGGCGCGCGCCGATGTCGGCGCGGACGAACTGGCGCGCCAGGTGGATCGCGAGCGGGTCGACGACGTCCAGCTGGTCGGCGATCATCGATTCCGTCGGCAGCAGCAGCGCCTGCTCGCGGAAGGATGGATCGAGCGTATCGTCCACGAGGATCTTGCGCATGGCGTCGATGAACGTGTCGTCCAGGTCGAGCCTGTCGACGACGTTGCCGGCGCCGGCCACCTGCCCGGTCAGCTTCAGCAGGCGGCTCATCGCGAGGCGCTGGCCCGCTTCCCAGCGGTTGACGGGGTCGCTGTCGTGGCTGAACAGGTGCACCAGTTCGGCGTCGCTGTAGCCGTGCTTCAGGATCACGGGCGCGGAAAAATCGCGCAGGATCGACGGCGTCGGCTGTTCCGTCACACCCGTGAAGATGAAGGTCTGGTCGGCTTCCGTCAACTCCAGCACGGCCGTCGTCCCGTAGTCCTTGCCGTCCACCGTCAGCGGCAGGTCGCGGCCATCGCGACCCAGCAGGCCGACGGCGACGGGGATGTGGAACGGCAGTTTCTCCGGCTGGCCCGGCGTCGGCGGGCACGACTGGATCAGGCGCAGCGCGTACGTCTGCGCCTGCTCGTCCCAGCGTGTCTCGGCCTGCACGACCGGCGTGCCGGCCTGGCTGTACCAGCGTTCGAACTGCGTCAGGTCGCGGCCGTTGGCGTCGGCCATCGCCATGCGGAAGTCGTCGCACGCGACGGCCTGGCCGTCATGGCGCTGGAAGTACAGGTCCATGCCCTTGCGGAAACCGTCGCGGCCCAGCAGGGTCTGGTACATGCGCACGACCTCGGCGCCCTTTTCGTACACGGTGACCGTATAAAAATTATTGATCTCGACAAAGGAGTCGGGACGGACCGGGTGGGCCATCGGGCCGGCATCTTCCGGGAACTGGGCCTGGCGCAGGGTGCGCACCTGGTCGATGCGGGTGACGGCGCGGCCCGTGTTCGTGCCGATCATGTCGGCCGAGAATTCCTGGTCGCGGAACACGGTCAGGCCTTCCTTCAGCGACAGCTGGAACCAGTCGCGGCAGGTGACGCGGTTGCCCGTCCAGTTGTGGAAGTATTCGTGGCCGACGACGGCCTCGATGCCCTGGAAGTCGACGTCCGTCGCGACGCGCGGATTGGCCAGCACGAACTTCGTGTTGAAGATGTTCAGGCCCTTGTTTTCCATCGCGCCCATGTTGAAGTCGCCCACGGCGACGATCATGAAG
>CBIHRX010000014.1:0-44435 GCA_966212555.1 uncultured Massilia sp. | reverse complement strand
ATCCGGCAAAGGATGGCGCCCTGGTTGACCGCCCGGCCAGCCTGTCCGGGCGCTGCACCGCTCAATTGCGGTTCGGATTGTTGGGATGGTCGTCGAGCCGGTTCGGCACGCCGTCGCCGTCACGGTCGCCGCGGCGCCAGCCGCCGCGTTCCATCACCCAGCGGCCGTCGCGCTCGACCCACGTGGGGGCGCGGTAGGCGTAGCCGTGGCGTTCGCGCAGCCATTTGCCGTTCGTCCAGACGTAGCGGCCGTGCCGCCATTCCCAATGGCCCGGTGCCCACACGTAGCCGTGGCGCGCAGCGGGGATGCGTTCGTCGCGCGGCGGCGGCGGGGCGGTGCGGATGACGACGTCGGCGGCGGCCGGCAGCGCGACGCTGCCGAACGAGCCCGCCACCAGGGCGGCAATGAGCAGTTTTTTCATCTTGGCCTCCTCGTGAGTTGGTGTAGGCCGAGAGTACTGCCGCGTTGCGGGCGCGACCGTGCGGCGTCTCGCTTAACGCTGCAACTGGTGATGCCGGGTAGGAATGCTCAGGGTGCCAGCGGCAACGCGAACTGCAGCACGAGCCCGCCGCCGTCGCGGTTGCGCACCGTGAGTTCGGCGTTGTGGCGGGTGATCACGCGCTCGACGATGGCGAGGCCCAGGCCGGCGCCGTTGGCCTGGCCGCGGGCGCTGTCCAGGCGGGTGAACGGCCGCAGCAGCTGCTCGATCTGGTCGTCGGGAACGCCGCTGCCATGGTCGTTGATCTCGACGACGGCGCGGCGGCCGTGGCCCGTCATCTTGACGTGCAGCGCCATGTCGATCTCGGTGACGTCCGCGCCCGGCGTCTTGCCGTAGCGGCGCGCGTTCTCGATCACGTTGTTGATCACGCGCCGCAGGTCGGTCGCGTTGCCCATCACGTGGATGTCCGCGTCGATGTCGGTCGCCGTGCGCACGTCGGGCAGGCGGGCGGCCGCGTGCGCGCAGTCTTCCAGCAGTTCGGACAGGTTGACGGGCACGAACGTCGCGCTTTCCGTGGGCCGCGCGAAGTCGAGGAACTGGCCGATGATGGCGTCCATCTGGGCGATGTCGGACTGCATGCCGGTGCGCGCCTCGTCCGACAGCGGCGCCATTTCCACTTCCAGCTGCATGCGCGCGAGCGGGGTGCGCAGGTCGTGCGAGATGCCGGCCAGGATGATGGCGCGGTCCTTCTCGAGCTGCTGCAGGTCGTCGACCATCTGGTTGAAGCTGCGGTTCGCCTCGATGATCTCGCGCGATCCCTTTTCCGGCAGCGGGGTGGGGCGCTTGCCCTGCGCGATCGAGCGCGCGGCCGCCGTCAGGCGCGCGAGCGGCAGGTTGACGAGGCTCGAGATCAGCGCGGCGCCCAGCAGCGACAGCACGCCCACGACGGTGGCCCAGCCGAGCCACTGCACGCGCGTGAGGCCGGGCAGCTTGTCGCGCTCGAGCATGAGCCAGTACTTGTCGCCGTCGATGTCGAAGCTGACCCAGAAGCCGGGGATCTCGTTGACCATGCGCGAAAAACGCGTGTCCGGCCCCAGCTTGTCGCGCACGATCGCGGCCACTTCCGGCATCAGCGAATTCGGCGGCGGCGGTTCGACCGTGTCCGTCGGCTTCACGTCGTAGATGCGGATGCCTTCGTTCGACACCAACTCGAATAACAGTTCGCGCCGCAGGTCGGGCGCGGAGTGCGTCAGCGCGGCCTTCGTGATGGTGACGACGGAGACGAGCAGCTCGGCCGTCTGCTCCACCTGCGGACCGCGCTGGAAGACGTTGAGCATGCCGATCCACGAGGCCATCGACAGGCCCGTGAGCACGGACAGCAGGAAGAAGGTGCGCCAGAACAGGCCGCTCTTCATCCTGCCGAAAATACGCGGCATGGCCTGTTCCTTCGGGGTCGATGCGAACACTAGCGCGGCTGGCCTTCAGGGATGAATACGTAGCCCAGGCCCCACACGGTCTGGATGTACAGCGGGCTCGAAGGATCGGGCTCGATCAGCTTGCGCAGGCGCGAGATCTGCACGTCCAGCGAGCGGTCGAAGACTTCGTACTCGCGGCCGCGCGCCAGTTCCATCAGCTTTTCGCGCGACAGCGGCTGGCGCGCATGGCGCGCGAACACTTTCAGCACCGAGAATTCGCCCGTGGTGAGCGGCACGGTCTCGCCGTTCTTCTTCAGCGTGCGCGTGCCGAGGTCCAGCACGAAGTCGCCGAACTCGAACGTCTGCGGCGTCTCGCTCGGTGCGCCGGGGATCTCGTCCGGGCCCTTGCGGCGCAGGACGGCGTTGATGCGGGCCACCAGTTCGCGCGGGTTGAAGGGCTTCGGCAGGTAATCGTCCGCGCCCATCTCGAGGCCGACGATGCGGTCGACGTCCTCGCCTTTCGCGGTCAGCATGATGATCGGCGTCTGGTCGCCGGCGCCGCGCAGGCGGCGGCAGATCGACAGGCCGTCCTCGCCGGGCAGCATCAGGTCGAGCACCAGCAGGTCGTAGCGCTCGCGCAGCCACAGCTTGTTCATCGCGGGCGCGCTTTCCGCGGTCACGACCTGGAAGCCCTGTTCGGTCAGGTAGCGGCGCAGCAGGTCGCGCAGGCGCACGTCGTCGTCGACGACCATGATCCGGGCGGAGTGGCCGCCATTCGCGCCGGGCGTGCCGGCATTCGAGCTCGTTGCATTCATCGTTCGGTCGGATTTGTCAGATTAATGTCGCTATGGTAACGTCTTATGGCTCGACGCCAAGGGGGTATCGTTGAGCCATTACATTGTGTTACAAACTTTACCCAATTCGCCTTATGCCTGGAGTCGATTCCACATACACTGGCCTCATCGAATCGCAGCTTACACCACCGCTCGAATTCACAGCTTACTCCTGACACGGCAACGCGAATGAGGAACACCATGAACAGTGCGTTCACACACCACCACGCAGCGAAAAAGGCCGGCCGCCTGGCCCGCCTCGCTGTGCTGGCGTGCGCCCTGGTGCTGGGGGCCGGCAGCGCGTTTGCCCAGCAAAACGGCGACCGGCGCGACGACCGCGGCGACCGGGGTGACTTGCAATCGCAATCGCAGTCGCAGTTCTCTCGCTTCCGCCTGCCCCCGCAGGGACGCGACGCGCGCGACGACATGCGCGCGTACGAAGAGCAGCGCCGGGCCCAGCAGCAGGAACAGCGCGAGCAGCAGCACGAGCGCCGCGGCAGCCGCATGACGCCGGACGAACGGCGCGACCTGCGCCGCCAGATCAACGAAGCGGGCATGGACCTGTACCCGCAGCGGCGCTGAAATTTCTCTACGTCAACTTAGTTGCTTGTTGTTTATTTTCGTGTGACAACATGATACGCTAGCCGGATTCCGCCCCGGCCCAGCCTTTGCCGTGGCATCAATCGCACGGAGCGTATCGTGACTATCGACCTTTCCGCCGCGGCGACGCGCATCGCCACGACCGGTTCAGAGCATTGCATCGCCAGACGCGACGACGGCGTGTATGCCGATCCGTCCGTGCTCGGCACCACGCTGGTCGCCGCCATCGACAACGTCTACCGCGCCGGGAATTACTTCATCGGTATCGATTACCCGGTGCTGATGAAGGCATTGTTCGGCCACGGTCCCGAGCTCCCGCGCGGGCCGGACGGGACGGCGGTCGTGCGCTTCGCGGCCGATATCCGGACGTTCGATCCGGCGCGCCGCGCGCTGTACCGCGCCGTCAAGATCGGGCGCGGTCATGCGGAATACTACTTCGAGCCCGTCTGGCTCCCCGACCCGGTCGACCCCGACGCCGAGGGCTTCCAGACCCGCCTCGATCCCGACGAATTCATCGCCGACGTGTGGACGAAGGGGATCCGCTTCGGCCTCGACCTGCCTGCGATCTGCGCGGCCATGGCGTCGAACAAGGCCGACCGCATCACGGTCGCGCGCCGCCTCGAACCGGTACCGGGCGAGGATGCGCACATCGTCGAAGTCTCGGACGACATCCACCGCAACGACGCGCCGCTCGAACTGGGCAACGGCCGCCTCGACCTGAACAGCTTCCAGAACCGCTTCCCGCAGATCCAGGCCGGCGTGCGCCTGCTCAAGAAGGTCCCGGCCACGGCCGGGACGATGGGCTTCGAGATGTCCGGCGCGCCGCTTCCCCCCAAGCCGGGGCGCGACGTCGACCTGCCGCCGTATGCGGGCACGGGCACGAAGGTCGAGCGCGCGCCGGATGGCGAGTTCCTCGTGTCCAGCGCGGCCGGATTCCTGATGGTCGATCCGAAGACGAGCCGCATCTCGGTCGAGGACAAGGTCGTCAGCCGTGACGGCGTCAGCGCCAAGACGACGGGCAACCTGAGCCTCACCGGCGACTACGAGGAATTCGGCGAAGTCCAGGAAAAGCGCGTGATCGAGGCCGACAGCATCACCGTGCACGGCGACGTGTTCGGCAGCCTCGTCTCGCGCGGCGGGACGGTCGATGTGCGTGCGAATCTCGTGGGCGGCAGCGCCCGCAACGCGTGCGGCGACATCCACGTGCGCGGTGTCGCGTCGGCGTCGGTGCTGTCCGCGGAAGACGGCAGGATCGTCGTCGAGCGCGCCGAGAACTGCGTCATCGCGGGCACGCGGGTGGAAGTCAATCATGCCGTCAACTGCGAGATCGTCGGCGATGAAGTCGTCGTGCAGATGGCCGAGGGCTGTGCGCTCGCGGGCCGGCGCGTGACGGTGGAATGCACCGTGCCGCGCAAGCAGAGCGAGATGCTCGTGGCCGTGCTGCGCGCGGAAAGCCAGCAGGTCGACGAGGTGATCGCGGCGGTGACGCAGCGCGTCGCGCAGTTCGCCACGCTGGCCGCGCAGCTGAAGGCCGCGCTGGATGCGATGACGGGCAAGCCGGACGTGCGCCGCTACCTGATGCTGGCCGCGCGCGTGCGCAAGGGCGAGATCAGCCTGACGCCCGAGCAGGCGCGCCAGTTCCAGAAAATGGCGCAGGACGTGGGGCCCGCGCTGAAGGCAATCGGCGACGTCTCCGCGAAGATCAAGGCGGCGGAAGCGGAGCAGCAGGCGGGCACGCGCATGCTCGCGAACCTGGAGGCGCAGCGCGGCGACGCCGCCAGCATCTCCAGCGTGGCGATCGCCTCGGTGCAGGGCGAGACGCAGGTGCGCATCCTCGGCTACAGCCCCGCGGGCGGCCGGCCTTGGCGGTGGTTGCCGCGCGAGATCCGCACCCGGCTGCGCGGGCCGCAGGCGGGCGAGCTGCTGTTCCTGGGCGGCGCGGGCAGCGTCGCGTGGAGCAGCGACACGGTTGCAGCGCCGTAAAGATTCGCGCAGGGGCCGCAAGCGCATATACTTGCGGGTGGCCGCGAGGCCACACCCATAACGAATCCTATCCGACAGAGGGGAAACCTTGAACACCATGCGTCCCAACCTCCAGCGCCGCCCGATCGGCGCGCTGGTCGCGGCAGTGTGCGCCGGCGCGCTATTCGCCGCTCCGGCCCATGCCGCAACCAAGGCAGCCAACAGCAAGGGCAAGCCGACCGTGGCCGAAGCAGAGCGCTTCGTCGCCGAATCCGAAAAGAAGCTCGACCAGCTGGGCCTCGACGCCGGCCGCGCCGAGTGGGTGGCCGAGAACTTCATCACGCTCGACACCGAGACGCTGACCGCGCAGGCCAACGAACAATACCTGACCGTGAGCGGCGATATCGCCCTCAAGGCGCGCCGCTACAACGGCCTGAAGGTCTCGGACGCGAGCGCCCGCAAGCTGATGCTGATGCAGCAGTCGCTGATGCTGGAAAACGCCGACGACCGCGGCGCGTATGCGCGCCTGGCCGCCAGCATGACGGGCGCGTACGGCAAGGCCAAGTACTGCCCGCCGGCCGCCGCGGGTGCCGCGAAGCCGGACTGCATGCCGCTCGGCGAACTGGAAAAAGTGCTGGCCACGAGCCACGACCCCGCGCGTCTGAAGGAAGTCTGGCTCGGCTGGCACGCCCAGTCGCCCGCGTACAAGCAGGACTACGCGAAGTACGTCGAGCTGTCGAACAAGGGCGCCCGCACGATGGGCTTCGCCGATACGGGCGCGCTGTGGCGCTCGCGTTACGACATGGCGCCGGATGCCTTCGCGGCCGAGATGGAGCGCCTGTGGCAGCAGGTGAAACCGCTGTACGACTCGCTGCATACGTACACCCGCTACAAGCTGCGCCAGGCCTATGGTCCGGACGCCGTGCCGGCCGACGGCCCGATCCCCGCTCACCTGCTGGGCAACATGTGGGCGCAGAGCTGGGACAACCTGTACCCGATCCTGAAGCCGGCCGGCCTCGAAAAGGGTGAAGACCTGACGGCGCTGCTGGAAGAGCGCAAGACGAACGCCGTCGAGATGACGCGCTACGCCGAGGGCTTCTACACGTCGCTGGGCATGCGCAAGCTGCCGGCCACGTTCTGGGAACGCTCGCTGCTGACCAAGCCGCGCGACCGCGAAGTCGTGTGCCACGCATCGGCCTGGGACCTGGACGGCAAGGACGACGTGCGCGTCAAGATGTGCATCACGCCGACGGCCGAGGACTTCCGCGTCATCCACCACGAGCTGGGCCACCTGTACTACGACCTCGCGTACAGCAACCAGTCGCCCATGTTCAAGAACGGTGCCAACGACGGCTTCCACGAAGCCATCGGCGACACCGTCGCGCTGTCGATCACGCCGGCCTACCTGAAGAAGATCGGCCTGATGAACACGGACCCGGATCCGAAGCAGGAAATCGGTCCGCTGCTGTACACGGCGCTGCAGAAGATCGCGTTCATGCCGTTCGCGTACAAGGTCGACAAGTGGCGCTGGCAGGTCTACGGCGGCCAGGTCAAGCCGGCCGACTACGACAAGGCCTGGTGGGCACTGACGCAGGAGTACCAGGGCGTCGCGCGTCCGGCACCGACGCTTGACGGCGGCTTCGATGCCGGCGCCAAGTTCCACGTCGCCAGCGACACGCCGTATGCCCGCTACTTCCTCGCCCACGTGCTGCAGTTCCAGTTCCACCGCGCGCTGTGCAAGGAAGCGGGCGACACGGGACCGCTGTACCGCTGCTCGATCTACGGCAACCGGAAGGCCGGCGCCAAGTTCCAGCAGATGCTGGAGATGGGCACGAGCAAGCCGTGGCCGGAAGCGCTGAAGGCCGTCACGGGGTCGGACAAGATGGATGCGACCGCGATGCTGGAATACTTCGCGCCGCTCAAGACCTGGCTGGATGAGCAGAACAAGCAGCTGGCCGTCGAAGACGCGAAGCTGAAACGTTAATCCTCCGGGGCTTCCGCCAGGGCGGCATAGCATTGCGCCGCTTCCGGCGGGAGCCCCGCGAACAGGGCATCATCCGCCTCGTCGACCAGTCCCTGCTCGACGAGCATCCTCACCTTCCCGAGATAATCCGCCAGCTTGAGCAGGCGTCCCAGCGGCGACACGACCGCGCCGCGCCGTAATTCGCCTTGTTCCAGCAGCGCCGTACTCACCGTCTCCGGGAAATTCCACTCGCGCGCGATGCTCGCGCACAGGCGGCGCGTGTCGCGGGCCAGCTGGGCGAGGAACACGTCGGAGCCGAGACGCTCGCCGTCCTTCGTCTCCTGGTCCATGACGCGCAGGCTGACGATCAGGCCCACGTTCTGCAACAGCCCGGCGAGGAAGGCGTCGAACGGCTCGATGCCGGCGCCGGCCATCTGGCGCGCGGCCAGCGCGCAGCGCTCCGAATGCGCCCACAGGTGCTGCGCCAGCCGGCGTGTATAGAATCCCGAACGCACGTCGATGATGGGCCGGAACGCGACGGTCGTGATCAGCTGGCGCAAGCCTTCCTGGCCGATCAGGATCACGGCCTGTTCGACGCTCGCGATGGCCTGGCCCGTCCCCCGGTAGCAGCTGTTGGCGAGGCGGACGACGGCCGCCACCAGCACGGGATCCGACGCGATCGTGCGCGACAGCGCGCTGCCGGAAAAGGTCTCGCTGCGCAGGCTTTGCAGCAGTTGCGGGACGAGCCCCGGCATGCGCCGCACGAGCGCCGCGCCGGATTGCCGCGAGCCGGCGATGGCCGCCAGCGCCTCCAGCACGCGCGTTTCGGCATCCGAAAGATCGAGGCCGCCGTCGGCGCCATCGAACAGCCAGGCGTTCCACGCACCGTTGATCCGCTCCAGCTGTTCGAACGAGACGGGGGCCGTGCCCGGTTGCGGGCCGGGCGCCGCCGGAGCGGGCGGGGGAGGTGGCTCAGGAGGAGCAGCAGGAGCAGGTGCGACGGCCGGCTGCGGTTGCGCAGCGGCCGGATTGGAAAACAGGCTTTGCAGCCACCGGAACATCGTCATCCCCCTTAGGTCAATTCCGAACATTGTACGGACGTAAGCGCGCGGCGCAAGGTAGGAAATGTCTCATTGATTGTTGACTGCACTCAACAATTTCCGGCCGTCATCGCCTTAGCATGGCGATCTTGAGGAAAGGATCCGCCATGCACACGACTACGACGACCACCACCCAATTCCTGAGTTTTACCCTCGGCGGGCTCGAGTACGGGCTCGACGTCGCCAAGGTGCAGGAGCTGCGGGTGCTCAAGGCACTCGAGCGCTTCACATCGGACGGCGAAATGCTCAAAGGCGTGGCCGTCTCGCGCGGCGTGATCATGCCGCTCGTCGACATGCGCGCCGCCTGCGGCACGTCGCCGGGCGCGCCCGATCCGATGACGGACGTGATCATTCTCAGGCTGTCGACCTGCACGATGGGCATGGTGGTGGATGGCGTGACGGGCGTCGTGTCGCTGGCGCCCGAGCAGGTGTCGCCCGTGCCCGGCGTGGACCAGGCGCAGGTCGATTACCTGATCGGGCTGGGACAGACGGGGGCGCGGCGGTTGATTCTCGTCGATATCGACCGGTTGATGTCGGTGCGCCGGCCGAAGAAGGATGGGGCGCGCCAGGTCGCATGAGACACCGTCATTCCCGCGAAAGCGGGAATCCATGCTCGGCCTCCGAAGCCGTACAATCCGCAACGCAACTTCGGGAATTCAGCATGGGTCCCCGCTTTCGCGGGGACGACGGGTTTAGGCCACCAAACCTTCCAGCTGCTCCTGCAACTCCAGCCACTCGTTCTCGAGATTGCCCAGGTCCCGCGTCAGGAACGCCTGGTCGGCCACGAGATTCTTCAGCTCTTCCTTCTTGTCCGCCTCGTAGATGCCCGGCTCCAGCAGCCGGGCGTCGACCTCGGCCTTCTTCGCGTTCAGCTTGGCCATCTGCTCTTCCAGCCGCTTGATGCGGTTTTCGATGGGCTTCTTCAGCGCGGCCAGGCGCTGGCGTTCTTCCGCTTCCAGGCGCTTCTGCTCCTTGCGGTCGACGGTGGAGACGGGCGCCGCCGGGCTCGAGGACGGCAGCGGTGCGCTCGTGCCCGCATCGGCCTTGAGCTTGGTCTGGAACAGCCAGTCCTTGTAGTCGTCCAGGTCGCCGTCGAACGGCTGCAGGCGGCCGTCGGCCACGATGATGAACTGGTCGGTCGTCGCGCGCAGCAGGTGGCGGTCGTGCGAGACGACGACCAGCGTGCCCTCGAACTGCGCCAGCGCCAGCGTGAGCGCCTCGCGCGTTTCCAGGTCCAGGTGGTTGGTCGGTTCGTCCAGCAGCAGCAGGTTCGGACGCTGCCACACGATCAGCGCCAGCGCGAGCCTCGCCTTCTCGCCGCCGGAGAACGGCGCAATGGAACTCGTCACCATGTCGCCCGGGAAGTTGAAGCCGCCGAGGAAGTTGCGCAGCTCCTGCTCGCGCGTGGTCGGCGCGATCTTCTGCAGATGCCACAGCGGCGATTCGTCGTGGCGCAGCATCTCGACCTGGTGCTGGGCGAAATAGCCGATCACGAGGCCTTTACCGAGGGTCGCCGTGCCCGCGAGCGGCGCGAGGTCGTTCGCGATCGTCTTGATCAGCGTGGATTTACCGGCGCCGTTCACGCCCAGCAGGCCGATGCGCTGGCCCGTCTGCAGCGAGAAGTTCACCTTGTGGACGATGGTCTTGCCGCCGACCTTGTCGCCGTGGCCGTCGAGGATCGGGTAGCCGGCGTCGACGTCTTCCATCACGAGCAGCGGATTCGGCGCCGAGACCGGGTCGCGGAACTCGAACGAGAACTCGGCCGCCGCGCGCAGCGGCGCCAGTTCTTCCATCTTCGCCAGCGCCTTCATGCGGCTCTGCGCCTGGCGGGCTTTCGTCGCCTTGGCCTTGAAGCGGTCGACGAACGATTGCAGGTGGGCGCGCGTGCGCTGCTGCTTTTCGTAGGCGGCCGCGGCCAGCACGAGCTGCGCGGCGCGCTGGCGCTCGAACGCCGAGTAGTTGCCCGAGTAGCGTGTCAAGCTGCGGTCGTGGATGTGCACGACCACGTTCACGATCTCGTCGAGGAAATCGCGGTCGTGCGAGATGATGATCAGGGTGCCGGTATAGCGTTTGAGCCAGTCCTCGAGCCAGATGATGGCGTCCAGGTCCAGGTGGTTGGTCGGCTCGTCCAGCAGCAGCAGGTCGGAAGGGCACATCAGCGCCTGCGCGAGGTTCAGGCGCATGCGCCAGCCGCCCGAGAAGCTCGCGACGGGCTGGCGCACCTGGTCCAGCGAGAAGCCCAGGCCCAGCAGCAGCTGCTCGGCGCGCGACTGCACCGTGTACGCATCGGCGTCGGCCAGCCCCGAGTGGACGTGGCCGATGGCGATGCCGTTCTCCGTCGTGTGGGGCAGGGCTTCCAGGCGGTCCAGTTCGGCCTGCAGGGTGCGCAGGTGGGCATCGCCGTCGATGGCGTACTCGATGGCGGGACGGTCCAGCGCCGGGGTCTCCTGCGCCACATAGGCCATGCGCCAGCGCGCGGGGAAGTCGATCGCGCCCTGGTCCGGGTGCAGCTCGTTGCGCAGCATCGCGAACAGGCTGGATTTGCCGGCGCCGTTGGCGCCGATCAGGCCGATCTTGTCGCCGGGATTGAGGGTGAGGTCGGCGTCTTCCAGCAGCGGTTTCGTGCCGCGCATCAGGCTGACGTTGGAGAATCGGATCATTTCAGTAGCTACCGTAAAAACGTCGTTCCCGCGGAAGCGGGAACCCATGCTGAGCATCCGAACGCCGAGTCAGCATGGATTCCCGCCTGCGCGGGAATGACGGTATGTTCTTTGCGTGGACGCTTTTATTTCGCCAGCTGTTCCGCCGTCAGCAGGAACACCGCATCATCGCCCTGGCTCGTGGTCAGCCACGTCAGGCCCAGATGCCCGAACGCCGCCTCCGCATACTCGCGCTCGTTGCCGATCTCGACGATCAGCACGCCTTCCGGCGTCAGGCGCTCGGCCGCGCCGTCGACGATCTTGCGCACGAGATCCATGCCGTCTTCGCCGCCGGCCAGCGCGATCTGCGGCTCGCGCAGGTATTCCGGCGGCAGCTTGCCCATCGAATCGCTGTTCACGTACGGCGGGTTCGTCACGATCAGGTCGTACTTCTTGAACGGCACGTGCTGGTACAGGTCGGACTCGATCGGGTTGACGCGGCCTTCGAGTTTATAGTCGCGGATGTTGCGCTCGGCCACGGCCAGCGCGTCCTTCGAGATGTCGACGGCGTCGACGACGGCGTTCGGGAACGCGTCCGCCATCATGATCGCCAGGCAGCCGGAGCCGGTGCACAGTTCGAGCACGTTCTCGACGCTGTCCGGATCCGCCACCCACGGGCTGAACGTATTCGGGATCAGCTCGGCGATGAACGAGCGCGGCACGAGCACGCGTTCGTCGACGTAGAAGTTGTAGCTGCCCAGCCAGGCCTCGTTCGTGATGTAGGCGGCCGGCACGCGCTCGTTGACGCGGCGCTCGATGACGGCCATCACCTGCAGGATCTCTTCCGGCAGCAGGCGGGCGTCGAGGAACGGTTCGAGCTTGTCCAGCGGCAGCTTCAGGGTGTGCAGGATCAGGTAGGCGGCCTCGTCGAACGCTTCGGCGCTGCCGTGGCCGAAGAACAGCTTCGCGCCGTTGAAACGGGTCACGGCGTAGCGCAGCAGGTCGCGGGGCGTGCAGAAATGGGTCGTGGTCATGGCCAGGTCTCGTCGTTATGCCGCGGACGGCGGGATGGTCAGCAATCGCTCCAGCGTGCGCCGGTAGATGTTCTTGAGCGGATCGATGTAACGCACTTCGATGTGCTCGTCGATCTTGTGGATGCTGTCGTTGGGTGGCCCGAATTCTATCACCTGGGGGCAGATGCGGGCGATGAAGCGGCCGTCCGACGTCCCGCCCGTCGTCGACAATTCCGCCGTCACGCCCAGTTCCTGCTTGATCGAGCCGCAGATCGCGTTCGACAGCGTGCCTTTCGGCGTGAGGAACGGGTGGCCGGACAGCGTCCATTTGAGGTCGTAGTCGAGGCCGTGGCGGTCGAGGATCGCATGCACGCGCGCCTGCAGGCTCTCGGCCGTGCTGGCCGTGGAAAAGCGGAAATTGAAGTCGATCTTCATTTCGCCCGGAATGACGTTCGTCGCCCCGGTGCCGGCCGCGATGTTGGACACCTGCCAGCTCGTCGGCGGGAAGTATTCGTTGCCCTCATCCCATTTCTCGGCTGCGAGTTCGGCCAGCGCCGGCGCCGCCTGGTGGATCGGGTTGCGCGCCAGGTGCGGGTAGGCGATGTGACCCTGCACGCCCTTGACGACGAGGCAGCCGGACAGCGAGCCGCGGCGGCCGTTCTTGATCATGTCGCCCAGCACGTGGCTGGACGTCGGTTCGCCCACGAGGCAGTAGTCGATCGACTCGCCCCGTTCTTCCAGCAGGTCGCAGACGACGACGGTGCCGTCCGTGGCCGGACCTTCCTCGTCGGAGGTGAGCAGGAACGCGATCGTGCCGAGATGGTCAGGGTGCGCGGCGACGAATTCCTCGACGGCCACGACCATGGCGGCGATGGACGTCTTCATGTCCGACGCGCCGCGGCCGTACAGCTTGCCGTCGCGCACCGTCGGCACGAACGGCTGCGACGCCCACTGGTTCGCGGGACCCGTCGGCACCACGTCCGTGTGGCCGGCGAACACGAATACGGGCGCAGTGTCGCCGCGGCGGGCCCACAAATTCGTCACGCCGTTCGATTCGATCGTCTCGCAGCGGAAGCCGAGCGGCGCCAGCAGGGCCTGCAGCTTCTGCTGGCAGCCTTTATCCTGGGGCGTGACGGAATCGAGCGCAATCAGCTCTTCCGTCAATTTGTGGGTGCGCGACGGTTTCATGCGGGCCAGTCTCCGAACAGGTCTTCGTACTGGGCGGGCGAAAAGCCGACGGACACGCGGCCGCCGCCTTCCAGCACGGGGCGCTTGATGACGGACGGATTTTCCAGCATCAGGTCGAGGGCGCTCGCCTTGTCGACGACTTGGGCGCGGCGCTCGTCCGTCAGCTTGCGCCAAGTCGTGCCCTTGCGGTTGACGAGCGTTTCCCAATCGATCTGATCGAGCCAGCGCGCGACGGTGGCGCGGTCCAGGCCTTGTTTCTTGAAATCGTGGAACTCGAATGCCTGGCCGTTGTCGGCGAGCCAGGTGCGGGCCTTTTTGACGGTGTCGCAGTTCGGAATGCCGTAGAGGGTCTTCTTCATGGCGGGGTGGGGCTTGCTGTTCGGGAAGGCGCGAAGGATAGCACAGGGCGGCTGTCCATCCACTAGTATAGCAATGTCGTCGACCTGGCTCTGCCGGCGGCTGCGCAACGAATTGCCGGGGACCGTTCAAGGGAAGATCTTATCGAGCAAGTAGCAGCTCGAATTCCACATGGCGTGGAAAATCATTGCGGAAGCCAATCCATAACGCAGGCGGAAGTAACTCAGGAACACGCCTGTGACGACCTGCGAAGAAACGATAAACACTGTCAGGCAGGCAAGCCAGCCGTTGGTCGTCGCGATCGTAAAATTGCCGATGTGGACAAGGCCGAACGCGACCGCATAACCCCATACGATGAGGCGGTATCGCGTGAGAAAAGCACGTCCTCGCGCCATGTGCAGGGAAAATTTTCCGGCATGATCGAGGCGTCGCTGGCGAGCGCGGTCGACGAGTATCACAGCGGTAACAACGCCGAACAACGCGAGCGCGACCTGCCATGCCCCGAAAAAGAGCGCGATCAGCACAGGTTGCACCGCGAGTGCCGTCGTCGGATTACGCAGGCCGCCCCGAAACACCAGCTCCTCGACCAGTGGCGCGACCACGACCGAGAGAATCAGTATGCCGGTGCGGGACCAATCCAGCGTCGATTTCACGCCGAGCAGTTCGGTCAGTCCAATCAGTATCGGTGCGACTACGATCGCGGAAAACACCCAATAGACGACCAATACCGACGCGAGGCGCCAGACGATGCCGGACTTGCCGACGTCAGTCGGATGCCGGCGTGTTGGACGCCGACAGAACCGTGCCAACTGAACCAGTTCGGCACGAATTTTCGACGCCCATGCCTTCAAGAGCGGCGCGCGCCACGTGACCGGCCTGTCGTCTGTCTCTGCTGCGTGCGGCACCATGCTGCTGTGTGAAAGTGTGTTGTTATTGTCCGTGATGGCCGGCCTGCATGCATGCCATTGTCAATTGTCCAGCGTGAATTCCGTGAACGACGGTCCGGCCGGCTCGGCGGGCTTCGGCGTTTCCTCTTCTTTCGCCTTGCTGTCCGGCCCGTTATTGATCAGCCAGAGCAGGTTGGTTGCCGAGTCGGCGTTGGCCAGCGCCTCCTCCTGCGTGATCAGGTCGGCCTGCACGAGTTCCAGCAACGCCTTTTCGAACGATTGGGAGCCGGGCGACAGGCTCTTGTCCATCGCTTCCTTGATCTGGCCGATCTCGCCCTTTTCGATCAGGTCGGCGACGTAGCGCGTGTTGACCATGATCTCGACCGCCGCCTGGCGCCGGCCGCCGGCCTTGGCACGCACGAGGCGCTGCGACACGATCGCCTTCACGGCGGACGACAGGTCTTGCAGCAGCGCGGGACGGTTCTCGATCGGATAGAAGCTGATGATGCGGTTCAGCGCGTTGTAGCTGTTGTTCGCGTGCAGGGTCGCCAGCACGAGGTGGCCGGACTGGGCGTAGGCGAGGGCGGCGGCCATCGTGTCCTTGTCGCGGATCTCGCCGATCAGGATGCAGTCCGGCGCCTGGCGCATCGAATTGCGTAGGGCGACGTCGAAGCTCTTCGCGTCGCTGCCGATCTCGCGCTGGTTGATGATCGATTTCTTGTTCTTGAACAGGTACTCGATCGGGTCTTCCAGCGTGAGGATGTGGCCGTGGCGCTGCTCGTTGCGGTGGTCGAGCATGGAGGCGATCGTCGTCGACTTGCCGGAGCCCGTTGCGCCGACGATCAGCAGCAGGCCGCGCTTTTCCATGATCAGTTCCGACAGGACGGACGGCAGGCCCAGTTCGGCGAGCGGCGGGATCGTGGCGGGAACGAAACGGAACACGGCGGAGATGCTGCCGCGCTGGCGGAAGGCGGAGAGGCGGAAGCGGCCCAGGTTCGGGACCGAGATGCCCATGTTGAGCTCGTTGTCGCGGTCCAGCTCGTCCATCTGCTCGGGGGAGGCGATCTCCGACAGCAGGACGCGGATGTTGTCCGGCTCGAGCTTGTTCTGGTTGATCGGGATGAGGTTCCCGTTGATCTTGATGTGGACTGGGGAATTGACCGCGAAGAACATGTCGGACGCGTTCTTTTCCTTCATTAACTGGAACAGGCGTTCCATCATCATGGCGGTCTCTCCCTTGCTTTCGCGGTAATGCCCCCCTACGTCATTCCCGCCTGCGCGGGAATGACGGTCTTACGGCTAACGATTACACGCCGCGCAGCAGCTCGTTGATACCCGTCTTGGCACGGGTCTTCGCATCCACCTGCTTGACGATCACCGCGCAGTACAGGCTGTACTTGCCATCGGCCGACGGCAAGCTGCCCGACACGACGACGGAACCGGCCGGGATGCGGCCATAGCTCACTTCACCGGTCTCGCGGTTGTAGATCTTGGTCGACTGGCCGATGTACACGCCCATCGAGATCACCGAGTTCTCTTCGACGATGACGCCTTCCACGATTTCCGAGCGGGCGCCGATGAAGCAGTTGTCTTCGATGATGGTCGGGTTGGCCTGCATCGGTTCCAGCACGCCGCCGATGCCCACGCCGCCCGACAGGTGGACGTTCTTGCCGATCTGGGCGCAGGAGCCGACGGTGGCCCACGTGTCGACCATCGCGCCTTCGTCGACGTAGGCGCCGATGTTCACGTACGACGGCATCAGCACGACGTTCTTGCCGATGAACGAGCCGCGGCGGGCGACGGCCGGCGGGACGACGCGGAAGCCGCCTTTCGCGAAGTCTTCGGCGCTGTAGTTCGCGAACTTGGTCGGGACTTTATCGTAGAACTGCAGGCTGCCGCCGAGGCCCGCCGCCGAGCCCATTGGGGTGTTGTTCTCGAGGCGGAACGACAGCAGGACGGCCTTCTTGATCCACTGGTTCACGACCCAGCTGCCGGTGTCCTTCTGGGCGACGCGCAGGCTGCCGTCGTCAAGGCCGGCCAGCACGTGGGCGACGGCGTCGCGCACTTCGGCGCTGGCGCTGGTCGGGCTGATGTCTGCGCGCTGTTCCCACGCGGTGTCGATGATAGTCTGGAGTTGTTGGGTCATGATATTGGTCTATACAGGTGGTGTTTCAGGAAGCCTTGAGATCGTTGCAGAACTGGACGATGCGGTTCGCCGCTTCCAGTCCTTCGTCCACTTCGGCGACGAGCGCCATGCGGATGCGGTTGCGGCCCGGATTGCTGCCGTGCGCGTCGCGCGCCAGGTAACTGCCGGGCAAAACCGTCACATTATATTCGGCGTACAGGCCGCGTGCGAACTCCGTGTCCGACAGGCCGGTGCGGCGCACGTCGGCCCACAGGTAGAAGCCGGCGTCCGGCAGCTCCACGTCCATCACCTGTTTCAGCAGCGGGGTGATGAGGTTGAACTTTTCCTTGTACAGGTTGCGGTTCTCCTGCACGTGGGCCTCGTCGTTCCACGCGGCGATCGATGCGGTCTGCACCGGCGGCGACATCGCGCCGCCGCAGTAGGTGCGGTACAGCAGGAATTTCTTCATCAGTTCCGGGTCGCCGGCGACGAAGCCCGAGCGCATGCCCGGCACGTTCGAGCGCTTCGAGAGGCTCGAGAACACGATCAGGTTCGCGTACGGACGCGCGCCTTCGCTGCGGCCCAGCTGGTGCGCCGCTTCCAGCGCGCCCAGCGGCGGCGTGGCGCCGAAATAGATCTCGGAATAGCACTCGTCGGCCGCGATCACGAAGCCGTGGCGGTCGGACAGCGCGAACAGCTCGCGCCAGTCGTCCAGCGACAGCACGGCGCCCGTCGGATTGCCGGGGGAGCACAGGTACAGCAGCTGTACGCGCGCCCACACGTCGTCCGGCACGCTGGAGTAATCGCAGGCGAAGTTGCGGGCCGGCTGGGAATTCACGAAATACGGCTCGGCGCCCGCCAGGTAGGCCGCGCCTTCGTAGATCTGGTAGAACGGGTTCGGGCTGACGACGAGCGCGCCCGGCTTGCGCGGATCGATCACGGTCTGCGCGATCGCGAACAGCGCCTCGCGCGACCCGTTCACCGGCAACACCATCGTGGCCGCATCCAGCGCCGGAATCCCGTAGCGGCGCTCCAGCCAGCCCGCGATCGCGGCGCGCAGCGGCTCGTTGCCGTGCGTCGTCGGATACGTGGCGAGGCCGGCCATCGAATGCGTCAGGGCTTTCTGGATGAACGCGGGCGTCGGATGCTTCGGCTCGCCGATGCCGAGGCTGATGGGCTTGTAGTCGGGATTCGGCGTGACGCCGGCGAACAGCTGGCGCAGCTTTTCGAACGGGTACGGGTGCAGGCGGTCGAGATGTGGGTTCACGGCGATGTGTTTTCCTGGCGATATTCGAAGTGAGAAGGGCAATTATAGCCACGTGCCTCCGGGTGCGTTAGTATTGACGTAAGGAATCCTAACCGGCCCCATCATCATGCAGCGCTCCGTCGACTACGTCCGCACCCTGACCGCCCAGGCGCGCAGCGCGCGCGCGAACCGCCATCTCGGCTATGCGCTGGCCGGCGTGGCGGGGGCCGTGAACGCCGGCGGGTTCCTCGCCGTGCAGCAGTACACGTCGCACATGACGGGGATCGTGTCGTCGGCCGCCGACAACCTCGCGCTGGGCGCCTTCGACCTCGTGCTCGACGCGCTCGGCGCCATCGTCTCCTTCCTGCTGGGCGCGGCCACGACGGCCATCCTCGTGAATTACGGCCGGCGCCGCGCGCTGGCCAGCGAATACGCGTTGCCGCTGCTGTGCGAAGCGCTGCTGCTGCTCGCGTTCGGCGTGCTGGGCGCGCGCCTGTCCAGCATGCAGGGCCTGTTCGTGCCGGCGACCGTGATGCTGCTGTGCTTCACGATGGGCTTGCAGAACGCGCTCGTGACCAAGCTGTCGCACGCGGAAATCCGCACGACGCACATGACGGGCATCGTCACCGACATCGGCATCGAGCTGGGCAAACTCCTGTACTGGAATGCGGACGAGACCGCGCGGCCCCGCGTGGCCGCGAACCACGACCGCCTCGTCGTGTTGTGCGGCCTGCTGGGGTCTTTCTTCTGCGGGGGCGTGGCCGGTGCGCTCGGTTTCAAGATCCTCGGCTATGTGGCGACGGTGCCGCTGGCGCTGCTGCTGTGCGGGCTGGCCATCGTGCCGGCGCTGGACGATTTGCGCGCACGGGCGCGCAGGCTTAAGTAACGTCGACGGACCGCATACGTTCGCGTGGGCACAGGGTGCCCACCCTACCATGCGCCTGCAAGTAGGGTGGGCTCCCCGAGCCCACGCGGACGCGTCAGCCGCGGCAGCAAGTAGGGTGGGCTCCCCGAGCCCACGCGGACGCGTCAGCCGCCGCAGTGCGGCAGGGCGACCGAAGCCGCCTTGCCGTCATAGACGACCTTGACGATGGCACCGGGCTTCGGACCGCAGCGCACGGCAAAGCTCTGGCGGACCGGCATGCCGTCATAGCGCCCCTGGCGTGCCGCGATGTCGAGGCGTTTCGCCCCGTCGTTCCACGTCATCCGCACGACCGCGTACGCGCCTTTCTCGTAGGCGTAGCCGTCGCCGCCGTCGTCGTACAGGTCATAGGCGCCATCCTTGCCCGGATAGACGACGAGGTCCACGGGCGCATCCGACTTCTCGTCCGCGAACTGTTTGACGGGTCCCAGCGGCAGGATGCTGCCCGCGCGCACGTAGACGGGGATCGTGGCGATGCCGGCCTGCGCCGTCACGACCTGGCCCGGCGCCAGCTTCGCGCCGCTCCAGAAGTCGTACCACGCATCCTTGCCCGGCAGGTAGACCTGGCGCGCCTGCGCCTTCGCCTGCACGACGGGCGCCACGAGCAGGGCCTTGCCGAACATGTACTGGTCCGGGATGTGGAGCGCGTGCTCGTCGTCGCGGAAGTCGAAGGCGAGGGCGCGCATCATCGTGCCGTCGTTGTGCGTGACGTCCCACGAGGCAGAGTAGATGTACGGCAGCAGGCGGTAGCGCAGGTCGACGTAGTCGCGCAGGATCTGTTGCGTGGCGTCGTCGAAAGCCCAGATCTCCTTGCCGTCGCCGGTGCCGTGCACGCGGAACATCGGGTTGAAGACGCCGAACTGGAACCAGCGCGTAAACAGTTCCGCGTACGCCGGATCCGTCGGCTTGCCGCCGAAGAAGCCGCCGATGTCGGCCGACCAGTACGGGATACCGCTCAGCATGAAGTTCAATCCGGCGGGGATCTGGCGGCGGAACACGTCCCAGTTGCCCATCGTGTCGCCCGACCACGTGATCGCCGCGTTGCGCTGCTGGCCCGCGTAGGCGGAGCGGGTCAGGATGAAGGCGCGCTTGCCGGGCTGGTCGCGCTTCATGCCGTCATGCACGGCCGTCGTGTGCAGCAGGGGATACGCGTTGTAGACGACGCTGCCCGGACCGGCGCCCGTCTGCAGTTCGCGCATCTGGCCCCACCAGCCGCCCAGTTCCGCTTCCGATGCGTCCAGCCACCAGCCGTCGAAGCCGAGCGTGCCGAGGCCGCGCATCACCTGGCGCCAGTACAGGTCGCGGGCGCGCGGATTGTACGCGTCGTACCAGCGGCCCTTGCCGGCCGGGTAAACGTTCGGGTACGTGGGCGGGTACAGACCGCCCATCGCATCCAGCGCTTTGGTGTTCGCGGTGTCGGGATCGAGGCGGGCCCACACGGAGATGATCGTGTGGACGTTCTGGCCGTGCAGCTTCTTCACCATGCCGGCGGGATCCGGGAAGCGCGCCTTGTCGAATGCGTGGCTGCCCCACTGGCCCGGCAGCCAGTACTGCCAGTCCTGGATGACGGCGTCGAGCGGCACCTTCATCTGGCGGTACCTGGCTGCGACGGACAGCAGCTCGTCCTGCGTCTTGTAGTGTTCCTTCGACTGCCACAGGCCCCACGTCCAGCGCGGCATCATCGGCGCCGTGCCGGTCAGGCCGCGGTAGCCCTTGATCACGTCGTCCAGTTCCGGGCCGTACATGAAGTGGTAGTCGACGCCGCCGCCCGCTTCCGAACGGATCAGGATCGGCGGTCCGGACGGCAGGTCGACTTCCACGTCCGTGACGGCCGCGTTGTTCCACAGGATGCCGTAGCCCTGGGGCGAGACGAGCATCGGCACGGCCACGTCGCGGTTGGCCTGCTGCAGGCGCACGATGCTGCCGCCGTAGTCGAGCAGGCCGTTCTGGTGCTGGCCGAGGCCATACACGACGTTGCCATGCTCGCCGGTATAAAAGCGCTGGGTGACGCCGCGCGACAGGTCGCGGCCGCCCTCCTTGACGATCTCCTTGCCGTCCGGCGTCTGGAAAGAAACGTTGCCGTCCTGGCGCCCGACGCGCACCTTCAGGTCGGCCGTGGACAGCGTCCACGCGTCGGCGGCTTCACCGATGTCGAAGGCGATTTTTTGCGGCTGCGCGATGACGGCCGGGTTGTAATTGCCCGCGTAGCCCGCGGGGCCGAAGCGGACGTGGATGACGCGCGGCGCCACCGGCTCGATCGTCAGGACGCCCTGATCCGTACGCACCTCCATGCCCGTGCCCACGCGCTGCATCGACAGCGTCGCCGCATGGCCCGCCAGTGCCCACGCGGACACCCCTCCAATGAATAACGATTTCCACATGTATTGACTCTCTGTGTTATCCGGCCAGCGGCCGGGTCAACCTGTCGTTATAGCAAAACAGTCCGGGGCATCGTTTATGAAAACCGCCAGGCCGCCGTCTATTTTTTACCGGCAGCGCGCTCGCGCCACGCGCCGGGATTCATGCCCGACCATTCGCGGAACGCGTGCGTGAACGCGCTCTGTTCCTGGAAGCCGAGGAGGAAGGCGATGTCGACGAGCGAGAGCCCATCCTGGCGCAGGTAATCCATCGCCAGCGCGTAGCGGGCCGCGTCGAGCACCTGCTGGAACGTGGCGCCGGCGTCGGCCAGCTTGCGCTGCAGGGTGCGCGGCGACAGGTCCAGCGCGGCGGCGATGCCGGCCAGCCG
The DNA here is from genome assembly GCA_966212555.1 of uncultured Massilia sp. Taxonomy (GTDB): domain Bacteria; phylum Pseudomonadota; class Gammaproteobacteria; order Burkholderiales; family Burkholderiaceae_D; genus Telluria. Next base: position 23,000 of record CBIHRX010000014.1, on the reverse strand, counting down.
CACCGGTTCGCGCGCCAGGGTGCCGGCGATGGCCGCATGGACTTGCGCGACGATCCCGCCCCCGGACTGCGCCTGGACCCGGTCGCGCAGCAGGCGTTCGGCGTGCTGCTGCAGCAAGGGGTACATGCCGATGTCCGCGGCGGGCAGCGGCAGCGCGAGGAGGGAAGCGTCGAAGTCCGCCGTGTGCGCGGGCGCGCCGAAGTCCGGCGGTGTGCCCAGCACGCGCGCGTATTCGGCCGGGTCGGCGTCGTCCGGGCGCGCGTGCGCGAAGGCGAGGGCGTGCGGCGCGAGCGGCCGGCCCGCGAGCCACGACCCGAACGTGCGGATGCCCGCGAACACGGACTCCGCCAAGTGGCGGCTGGCGTGCGGATAGTGGCTCGTCCACGTGTAGCGGGCGAGGGCGCGGCCCGGCTCCAGGCGCGAGCGTCCGAGGTCGTGTGCCAGCTGTTCGTAGCGCTGCGTCTGATCGAGCGCCTGGCCGATGTCGCGGCAGGCCAGCAGCACGAGGCCGTAGACGCTGAACGTGCCGGGCCGCACGCGTTCGCCCACGTGCAGGCCAAAATGCGGATCGTCCGCGAGGCGGCTGCCCGCGTCCAGCAGGGCGATGTAGTCGGCGGCCGGCAGCGGATCGGGCAGCGCGGGCGCGAGGCCTGCCTCGGTTGCCAGCGCGGCAGGGTCGATGCCGTGCGCGGCCGCCGTCTCCAGCAGCGGCTGCAGATAGGCCGCGGTGACTCTGGGCGGCGAGGCTGGCATGTTCGAACAAGCGCTTGGCATGAATCCGCAATACGGTCGTGATGACGCAAGGCAGTATAGCCGCATAATAAATACGGAGAAAAGATCAATGCGACGCTGGAACGGCTGGGGAGACGATACGATCGACGTGGCGCTGGGCGAGTCCGCGCTGCATTTCCTGCGCGGGCAGATCGGCGCGGGTACGGCGCCGCGCGACGCGGCATTCGACGCGCTGTGCGCTTCCCTGCCGCCCGGCAGGTTGCCGGCGCATCCGTTGGCCGATGCAACGCCGCGAACCCGCCTGACGCATGCAACGGGCCAGAGCCTGCAGGACTGGCTGCGCCTGCGCTACGGCCGCATCGTCGCGGCGCCGGATGCCGTCGCGTTCCCGGAAAGCGGCGACGACGTGCGCACCCTGCTGCGCTGGGCCGCCGACCACGACGCGGCCGTCGTCCCGTACGGCGGCGGCACGAGCGTTGCCGGCCACCTGGATGCCGTGGGCGCGCGGCCGACCTTGTGCGTCGACATGGCGCGGATGCGGGCCCTCGTCTCGATCGACACGGACGCGCAGCTGGCCGTGTTCGAAGCCGGCGTGGCCGGGCCGGACCTGGAAGCGCAACTGCGCGCACACGGCCATACGCTGGGCCACTTCCCGCAATCGTTCGATTATTCGACGCTGGGCGGCTGGGTCGTCACGCGCTCGTCCGGCCAGCAATCGCTGCGCTACGGCCGCATCGAGCAGCTGTTCGCCGGCGGCCGCGTGGAGACCCCGGCCGGCCCGCTCGATATCCCCACCTTTCCCGCATCCGCCGCCGGCCCCGACCTGCGCGAACTGGTGCTCGGATCGGAAGGGCGGCTCGGCATCGTGACGGAAGCGGCCGTGCGCATCAGCCGCCTGCCCGCGTACGAAGCCTTCCACGCCGTGTTCTTCCCGGATTGGACGGCGGCCGAGCGGGCCGTGCGCGCGATCGTGCAGGCGCGACTGGGCCTGTCGATGCTGCGCCTGTCGAACGCCGTGGAGACGGCGACGATGCTCACCCTGGCCGGCCACGGCCGCCAGGTGGCGCTGCTGGAAGGGTGGCTGAAGCTGCGCGGCGCGGGCTCGGATAAATGCATGCTGCTGGTGGGCGCGAGCGGAGACAAGGCGCAGGCACGCGCCGCTTTACGAGCCGCCCTGGCGCTGGCGCGGCGCGATGGCGGCGTGCACGTCGGCCGGGGACTCGGCGAGCGGTGGAAGCGCAACCGCTTCCGCAACGTCTACCTGCGCAACAGCGCGTGGGCGCACGGTTACGCGATCGACACGGTGGAGACGGCGCTCGACTGGCCCCGCGTCACGCCCGCCATGCGCGCCATCGAACGGGCCGCGCACGATGCCCTCGCGCGCGACGGCGAGCGGGTGCACGCGTACACGCACCTGTCGCACCTGTATCCGCAGGGCGCGAGCGTCTACTCGACGTTCATCTGGAGGCTCGCCGGCGACTACGACGCCGACCTCGCGCGCTGGCGCCTGCTGAAGACGGCGGTGTCCGAGGCGATCGTCGCGAGCGGCGGCACGATCAGCCACCAGCACGGCGTGGGCCGCGACCACGCGCCGTGGCTCGCGCACGAAAAGGGAGAACTGGGCATGGCCGCGCTGCGCACCTTGTTCGGCGCATTCGATCCGGACGGCCGCATGAACCCCGGCAAGCTGGTGACGCCGTGAGCGGCGCCTTCTCCGCCCTGTGGCGGCGGGACGGCCGCGCGGGCCTGGCGGACGTGCTGGCGCGCGACTGGGACGTGCTCGTGATCGGGGGCGGCATCAGCGGCGCCGGCGTGCTGCTGGAGGCCGCGCGGCGGGGACTCCGCGCCTTGCTGGTCGAGCGCCACGATTTCGCGTGGGGCACGTCGAGCCGTTCGTCGAAACTGGTGCACGGCGGCCTGCGCTACCTGAAGGATGGCCACGTGCGGCTGACGGCGGAATCCGTGCGCGAGCGCGAGATGCTGCTCGCCTGCGCGCCGGGCCTCGTCGAACCGCAGGGCTTCGCGTTCGCCCAGTACGCGGGCGCGCGCGGCCGGCGCAGCTTCCTGGCCGGCCTGGCGATCTACGACGTGATGGCGGGCCGGCGCGAGCGGCACTGGCTCGATGCGGACGACTTCCTGATGGCGGCGCCGAACGTGAGGCGCGACGGTCTCGCGGGCGGCATCGTCTACACGGATGCCCGCACGGACGACGCCCGCCTCGTGCTGCGCGTGCTGCGCGAGGCGCTCGATCATGGCGCGGCAGCCGTCAACTATCTCGGCGCGCGTGAGCTGCTGCGCTCATCGGATGGCCGCGTGCATGGTGCAATGCTTGCGGGCGACGGTATGGATTACGCGGTGCGCGCACGGGTCGTCGTCGATGCGACAGGCGCATGGTCCGGCCCCCTGCACGGCGCGGGGCCGCGCCTGCGTCCCTTGCGCGGCAGCCATCTCGTGCTGCCCGCGTGGCGGTTGCCGCTGGCGCGCGCCGTGAGCCTGATGCATCCGCACGACGGCCGGCCCGTGTTCGCGTTCCCGTGGGAAGGCGCGACGCTGGTCGGCACGACGGACCTCGACCACGCGGAGGGGATGGACCGCGCGGCCCGCATCACGCGCGCCGAAGTCGCTTACCTGATGGCGGCGCTGCAGGCGCAGTTCCCCAGCCTGCAACTAACCGACAGAGACATCGTGTCGACTTACGCGGGCGTGCGCCCCGTCATTGCGGGCAAGGCGGGCGGGGCGCCGTCGCAGGAAGGGCGGGAGCATGTTGCGTGGAGTTCGGCCGGCCTCGTTGCGATTGCCGGCGGCAAGCTCACGACGTTCCGCGCCATTGCGCTCGACGCGCTGCGGCTCGTGAAGCGGCAACTGCCCGGCTGGGACGATCCGCTCGATGCCTGCAGCGTGTTCGCTCCCGTGCCGTATGCCGGTGCGGGTGTACCGCGGCGCCTCCACGGCCGTTATGGCGCTTGCGCGGCCGCGCTGCTGGACGCCGCGCGGCCGGGCGAACTGGAACGCATCCCCGGCACGGAGACCGCGTGGGCCGAGCTCCGTTGGGCCGCGCGCTGCGAAGCCGTGCGCCGGCTGGACGACCTGCTGCTGCGCCGCACGCGTCTCGGCCTGCTGCTGCGCGACGGCGGCGCGGCGCACATGGACCGCATCCGCGCCATCTGCCAGCCGGAACTCGGGTGGGACGACGCGCGCTGGGCGCACGAAGACGCGGCCTACCGCGCGCACTGGACCCTTCACCACGGTTTACCTCATGAAGACTGACACGACGATCCTCGCCATCGACAACGGCACCCAGAGCGTGCGCGCGCTGTTGTTCGACCTCGCCGGGAACATCGTGGCGAAATCGCAGGTGATGCTGGACCCGTATTTCTCCACGCAGCCCGGCTGGGCCGAGCACGATCCGGAGGATTACTGGCAGGCGCTGTGCCGCGCGTGCCAGGGCCTGTGGACGCAGCCGGGCGTACGGCGCGAATCCATCGCAGGCGTCGCGGTGACCACGCAGCGCGGCACGGTCGTCAACCTCGACCGCGCGGGCCGGCCGTTGCGGCCCGCGATCACGTGGCTCGACCAGCGCCACACGGACACCGTGCCGCCCATGTCGTGGTGGTGGCGCACGGCGTTCAAGCTGGCGCGCGTGGACGGCACCATCGATTATTTTCGCGGCGAAGCGGAGATCAACTGGATCCGCGCGCACGAGCCGGAGGTCTGGGCGGCAACCGACAAATTCCTGCTGCTGTCCGGCTACCTGAACTGGAGGCTGTGCGGACGCTTCGCCGATTCGTCCGGCTCGCAGGTCGCGTACGTCCCGTTCGACTACAAGCGGCGCCGCTGGGCCGGCGCGCGCGACTGGAAGTGGCAGGCGCTGGCCGTCGAGCCGCGCATGCTGCCGGAACTCGTGGAGCCGGGCGACCATCTGGGCGAGATTGGGCGGGACGCATCCGACGCCACCGGCATCCCGGCGGGCACGCCGTTGCTGGCCGCCGCGGCCGACAAGGCGTGCGAAGTGATCGGCGCCGGCTGCCGCGAGCCGCACGTCGGGTGCCTCAGCTACGGCACGACGGCCACCATCAACACGACGGGCACGCGCTACGTCGAGGTGACGCCCTTTTTACCGCCGTATCCGGCCGCGATCCCCGGCGCGTACAGCAGCGAGGTGCAGGTGTTTCGCGGCTACTGGATGGTCAACTGGTTCAAGGAGCAGTTCGGCCACCGCGAGCAGCAGCGCGCGCTGGCGGAAGACGTCGCGCCCGAGCACCTGTTCGACCAGTTGGCGCGCTCCGTGCCGCCCGGGTCGATGGGCCTGATGCTGCAGCCGTACTGGACGCCCGGCATCCGCGTGCCGGGCCGCGAGGCGAAGGGCGCCATCGTCGGCTTCGGCGACGTGCACACGCGGGCGCACGTGTACCGCGCGATCCTGGAAGGCCTCGCATACGCGCTGCGCGAAGGGAAGGAACGCATCGAAAAGCGCAGCGGCGTGCCGATCACGGAACTGCGCGTGTCCGGCGGCGGCTCGCAGAGCGATTGCGCGATGCAGCTGACGGCCGACATCTTCGGCTTGCCGACCGCGCGGCCGCATGTCTACGAGACGTCGGGCCTGGGCGCCGCCATCGACGCGGCCGTGGGCCTGGGCCTGCACCGCGACTTCGCCACGGCGATCGGCGCGATGACGCGGGTGGGCCGCGTGTTCGAGCCAGTGCCGGCGCACCGCGACGTGTACGAGCGGCTGTACCGGCAGGTTTACTTGAAGATGTATCGGCAGTTGCAGCCGTTGTATCGGGAGATTGCGGAGATTACGGGGTATCCGAAGCGCTGACTGTGAGCGTCTAAAACCGTACAATTCGTAGCCCCGGCACACTAGAGCAACCTCTCTGAAAACAACGGTTTGTTGCGAAGGACGCTCGGTTTTCCACTCAGCTAGTCGGACTATGTTCTATTGACTAAACCCCGAGGTTACAACGTACGTGGGAAGCAACTCTACAAATCATGAAAGTTTCCCTTAGTCATTATTGATTGTCGACATGACATCGATGTCACTCCCTTCTGATGCCCACTTGCCTATCCAACTAACTGTGTTAGAATTCCTTCATACCAGCGACTAGGAGTAGCTCCGGTCTAATGTCTGGTCCCTAGGGCGATTTATCTATTTACGAGTGCCCGGTCGTTGGCTTACGCCCCGACCGGGCGTTTCGTATTTGTCGTGCGGACTTGTAATCGGCGACATTGCGCCAGCATTGGCAAAATACTAAAGGTGACTTTTCGATGACTCCTCGGCCGCTGCATCAGTTGTTCGATGCTATGTATCACGAAAAGTATCGGTTCGAAGAGTTTTTGACACTGAAGCCCGAAGAGCACTACAGTCCTGTCAATTGGAAGAGCCGCACCATATATAAACCATCTCCGATACTCAAAGAATTTCATTATTTTCTTAATGGTTTTCTTCTTGAGTCTCTTCCGGTGGACGAGTCAGTTTCTTTTGCTTATCGTAAAGGGGCTACGCTTCTTCACGCTGTTGCACCCCACGCTCACAGTCGCGCTTTCTATCAGACAGATCTTGAGCGATTCTTCGAAAGTATAACTTCGGATCTGATCCGTTCGGTGCTTAGTCAGGCTGTTACACCTATCTCGGATTTGGCTGAGTATTTGAATCATATCGTGAGTCTTCTGACTATCAACGATACGCTGCCGATTGGCTACTCAACGTCCCCAATATTGAGCAATGCTTGTTTGCTTGGATTCGATAAGCGCTTGGCTGCCATAAGTAGAGAGCGAAAATGGATATACACCCGTTACGCCGACGACATTATCCTCTCAGCAGATGACCGTCAAGCGATTAAAGACGCTACCCAAACAATCGAAGATTGCTTGAGAGTCGAGCTCGGCGAAGGTTTCAAAATTAATCAAACTAAAACCAAAGTTACTACGATCGGAAGAAGGGTTAAACTGCTCGGTCTTATTATATTGCCAACAGGAAATATTGTTGTCGATCGCGATGTGAAAAATAAGATTGAGTCTTGGCTTTATTTTTATATGACGGATCGATCTCGTTTGGCGAAAATATTTATAGAAGAGCGAGACGAGAGATTGGAAGATGGTTTGCAAAGGCTTAGCGGACTTGTCAGTTATGTGCATTCAGCCGATCCGCGCTATCTAGAAAAACTAAGAATGAAGTTCGGGACGACCGTCATTGATAGCTTCCTTCACAGGTCTGCGCAATGACCCATCTGCACATAACCCTTGAGGCGATTCAGCATGTTGCTAGCCTTTCATTTGATCTGGACCTTTCCTCACACGGCTTAACCTGTTTAGTCGGACGAAACGGAACTGGTAAAACGACTTTGGTTCGTGCACTCCGCAATCTGGCTAATGCCGATACTTTTATTAGAACCGCGACACCCTACGCGTTTTCTTCTGCGAGCCGAATCACTTATGTTGTAGACGGAACCACGGTGGTGTTCGAGTATGACGAAAGAATTCGTTCGTTAAACTGTCGGGACGTTATTCCAGCCGATCTGCGAGATCTTATCGCCGCCGAACTGCCGATGCCGCACGGCAGGCGCTTCAATTATTTTCAGAGCGCTAGCGAAGCTGATCTAGATATTCGCAAGGCGATCGCTCTTGGTGATCATCATCACCCTGAGGAATTAGTCTCTTTTCTGACCGCGATATACGGCTCGACACGCTATTCAAACATGGTAGATGTAACCGTTAAAGGTAAGAGCTACTATGCGATCGTCAAAAGCGACGGGACTTATATTCGAGAGGACTATCTGAGTTCGGGGGAGTATTTTCTTATAAATCTATATCGTACTATTAAGGGAACTGCTCAACTTGTTGTTATTGATGAAATAGACATATCTCTTGACTCGGCAGCCCAAGCTAATTTGGCAGGATGGTTGAGAGCTTTCTGTATCCAGTATGGTCGCAAAATTTTGTTTACAACACACTCGCTCGCTTTGATGCGACAACTTGAAGCGGGTGAGCTCTTCTATATTGATGAGAGTGATGGACAGGTTTCAATTGCCCCGACATCCTATAGCTATGCGAAAGCACGTCTTTTTGGATTTGCAGGCTGGGATAAATATATCTTAACAGAGGACGAAGTGCTCCTCGGCTTTATTGAGGCATTAATAGAAAAGTTTTGCCCTAAATGCTTTTTTCGATACAAGATTGTATTCATCGGCGGGGGTACGCAAGTTGTAAGTTTAATGAAGCACAATGAATATGAGCAGTTCTTATCCTCTTCGGATAAGGTTATTGCAATACTCGATGGGGATCAGAGAAACGAGAAATTCACTCGTCATCCACACGTCTATATGATACCGATTGAGAGCGTGGAAAAAGCCATCTACGCAGACAGTCAGACAAGCGCCGACTTCCCGTTTGGAACCGATAGAGACAATTTCACAGGAGCCAAAGACTTTCACAACTATCTTCAACAAAAGCAGATAGCAACGCAAGGAGAGATCTTCGAGTATTTGATAAATAAGAACGAAGAAGCTCTCCAATATCTGGTAAGCGTGCTTCGCGATTTTCTTAGCTCACCGGCCGAACGCGCTCTTGAGTCATAGCTAAGTTACTAACCTTCTAGAAAGTAAAGCTATGACTGGGCAGCGTACTGGCATTCCTGCTGACGAAAGAACGATTTGATCACCGCCGGCAATTTCTGAAGACGGCGCAGAGCACCGAGAGCAAGCTTTTTCATGCCGGCCTTATCCTGCACGAATTGCTTGCAGACCTGGCGCTTCACGTGTGCCCATACCTGCTCGTCGGGGTTGAGATGCGGCGAATAGGGCGGCAGGTAGAACAGTTTGAGAGCGCCATTGAGGCTGGCGACGTAGTCCCTGACCAGTTTGGCCTTGTGAATCGAATGGCCATCGACCACGACGAACACGGGCTTGGTGGCACCGACCATGAGGCGTTTGAGAAACTCCTTGAACACGGCGGCATCGACACTGCCCTCATGCAGCATGAAACGAAAGTCGCCGCGTGGACTGACCGCCGAAAGCATGTTGAAGGAGAAGCGGCTACCGGTCACGGCCACGACGGGTGTTTCGCCGACCGGCGCCCAAGTGGTTCCGGTATGGTAGTCGGAACGGATACCGACCTCGTCTGCAAAATAGATGGTGGCACCCGCTGCTTTCGCTTCGGCCTTGATGGCGGGATAGGTCTCGACTTCCCATTGCCGGACCAACTCAGGATCCTGCTGCCATGCCTGGTACAGCGGCTTTTGCGCGGAAAAGCCAAGCAACTTCATGATACGGCGGACCGACTCCAGCGACAGGGATGTGCCGAACTGGCGGTTGATCAATTCGCGCATCAGCGACAATGTCCACAGGCCGAACTCGAACTTGAACTGCTGCGGCGTATTGTCCTTCACTGCCAAGGCGATCCAGCGCATCTCCTCGGCACTGACCTTGGGAGGGCGGCCCGGAATCGGCTTGGCCAGCAGCGCGTTCTGGCCGCCGTCCGCAAACTTCGCCAGCCACCGAAAAACTGTGGTGGCGTTCACACCATAAGCGGCCGCCACGTTCGCCACCGATTGGCCTTCGCGCACCGCCTTGATCGCCTGTTGGCGCATCACCTGTAGCGCCTGGTGATCCAGATTGCGTCCGTCGGAAGTTCGTTTGCATTTCATGCAGGCATTATATTACGAACTAACATTACTTTCTAGAAGGTTAGTACAATGGCCTATATATCCGGAGACCTCAGCGGCCCTGTTTGCTCGGCTCCAAAACCCTCACATTTTGGTTTGGCGCGTTAGTATCCGTAGGTGGCTCAAGTGGTTAAGATGATGGCCGTGCTCCATATTCGAGACGCTAGTGAATCAGACATACGGTGCACGACACTTGGTTCGAACTGACTCGGATTCTTCAGTATGGATTTTTCCTTACGCGAGAAATCATCTACTGAAGTCCAAATGTGCCGACGTGCTTAATATAAAGCCGCATCCTGCACCACATCCCACGCCGCCCCGACAATGGTCGACTCCACCCGGTTGCGCCCCCCGGCCTTGGCCGCATACATGGCCCGGTCCGCGCACACGAACAGGTTGTCGATTGCATCCAGCTGGGTCGGCACGATCGTCGCCACGCCCACGGACACCGTGAGCCAGGTCGACGTCGTCGAGCGCGGGTTCGGGATTTCCAGCGCGACGACGGCCGCGCGGATCATCTCCGCCAGGCGCAGCGCGTTTTCCGCGGGCGTTTCCGCGAACAGCAGCACGAATTCCTCGCCGCCGTAGCGGGCCGCGAGGTCGGTCGGGCGCGCGGCGTGGTCCTGCAGCGTCTGCGCGACCTTCTGCAGGCAGACGTCGCCGGCCGCGTGGCCCAGCGTGTCGTTGTACAGCTTGAAGTGGTCGACGTCCAGCACGACCAGCGACAGCGGCTGGGCGTTGCGGATGGCGCGGTGCCATTCCTTGTCGAGGAAGGCGTCGAAGTGGCGCCGGTTGGCGATTTTCGTCAGCGGGTCCAGCAGCGCGGCGCGCTGCAGCGCGTCCTCGGACTGCTTGTGGTGCGTGATGTCGTGCAGCAGGACGACGAACAGCCCGTCGGCCGCGTGCATCGGCGTCATCGTCAGGTCCATCGCGCGCAAGGCCCCGTCGCGGTGGCGGATCTTCACCTCGCGCGTGCCGTAGGCCAGCGCATCGAGGCCTTCGCAGCAGCCGGGTTCGTTGCAGTCCAGCAGATCCTTCAGCGACTGCCCGACCAGTTCCTCGGGCGCATAGCCCAGGTAGCGGTCGCACGCCGGGTTCGCGTACTGCACGCGGCCGCAGCCCTCGACGATCAAGAGGCCCTGGTCCATGCTGTTGACGATCATGCGCAGGCGGTCGGTCTGTTCCGTCTGGGTGTCGCTGCTGCGCAGGCGCAGCTGGGCGCGCACGCGGGCGCACACTTCTTCCAGGCGCAAGGGCTTCGGGATGTAGTCGGCGGCGCCCGTGTCGAAACCGGCGACGATGTCTTCCGTGTCGCCGCGCGCGCTCATGAAGATCACGGGGATGCGCGTCGTGGCCGGATGCGCTTTCAGGCGGCGGCACGTCTCCAGGCCGTCGATGCCGGGCATGACGACGTCCAGCAGGATCAGGTCCGGCTTGACGCGTTGGGCGATGTCCAGCGCGCGGTCGCCGGAAGTGGCGACGAACGTCTGGTAGCCTTGACGCAGCATCATCGACCGCAACGCACCGAGGTTGTCGGGCGCATCGTCGACGATGAGGATGGCGGGCTTGCGCGGGTCGGCAAGCGGCGCGGGCGCTGGGTTGGTCATACGGTGCTTTGCGAGGACTGCACGTTTATATTGCGTCCAAAATCATACACCTCGCAGCACTGACGTGGGGCAACTACTTCTTTTACAAGTGGAAAAATCTGTAACTTTTGCGCAACTGGCAATTGTCTGATCTGTTCAACAATTGTTTATGCTCGGCGGCACTTGGCCGCCGAGCAGGTGAAGCATTACATCTGGTCCTTGATCAGCTTGCCGAGGGTGGCAATGCCTTCGCGGATGCGTTCCGGCGGCACCGTCACGAACGACAGGCGCAGCGTGTTCGTTTCCGGCTTGTTGGCGTAGAACGGGGCGCCCGGGACGAACGCGACGCGGGCGGCGATCGCCTGGTCGAGCAGTTTCATGGCGTCGATGTGCTTCGGCAGCGTGACCCAGATGAACATGCCGCCTTCCGGACGGGTCCACGTCACGCCTTCCGGGAATTGCTCGGCCATCGCGTCCAGCATCACCTGGCACTGGTTCGCGTAAAGATTGCGGATGGTCGGGATGTGCTCGTTCAGGAAGCCGTCCTTGACGACTTCGTGCACGACCATCTGCGTCAGGGTTGCCGTGTGCAGGTCGGCGGCCTGCTTGGCCAGCTCGAGGCGGCGCACGAGCGGCAGCGGGGCGACGACGTAGCCCAGGCGGATGCCCGGCGTCAGCACTTTCGAGAACGATCCCATGTAGACGACGCCGTCCGGGTTCATCGACAGCATGCGCGGCATCGGCTCGCCCTTGTACGACAGCGCGCCGTACGGATCGTCCTCGATCAGCGGCAGGCCCAGGCGGGCGCAGGTTTCCACCAGCTCGCGGCGGCGCTCGATCGACAGCGAGCGGCCGGTCGGGTTCTGGAAGTTCGGCAGCGAGTACAGCAGGCGGGCACCCTTGGCCAGCGGCTCGATCGACGACGGCACCAGGCCGTGGTCGTCCGTCTCGACCGACTGGAATTCCGGACGGTAGACCGAGAAGGCTTGCAGCGCGCCGAGGTAGCTGGGGGTTTCCACCAGCACGCGCGAGCCTTCGTCGATCAGGACTTTACCCAGCAGGTCGAGGGCCTGCTGCGAGCCGGACACCATCAGGATCTGTTCCGGCACGATCGTGCTGCCTTCCGTGGACAGGTAGTTCGCAACCCATTCGCGCAGCGGCGCGTAGCCGTCCGTCGGGCCGTATTGCAGCGCCTGCTTACCGTTGTCGCTGAGCACCTTGTCGTAGGCCGCCTTCATGCGTTCGACGGGGAAGGTGGCGGGCGAGGGCAGGCCGCCGGCGAAGGAGATGATCTCCGGACGCTGGGTGATCTTGAGGATCTCGCGGATCGCCGAGCTTTGCAGCTGCTGCGCGCGCTCCGAGAACTGCCACTGGATGGGATTGGGATTTTCGATTTTCATACTGGTCTCACAGGAAGGGCCACGATGGTGCGTCGGCCATTATAAAGCACGCCGGGTAGGCTGCTCTCTCAAGAGGAGCACGCCTGGATCGGGCATGCTCCGGTTAATAGTGTGTCGCTGCAGGGCGATAGCTTACGCCACTTCGGCGATCAGCTCGATCTCGACCGAGGCGCCCAGGGGCAGGGAGGCCACGCCGAAGGCCGAGCGCGCGTGCTTGCCGGCGTCGCCGAACACTTCGCCCAGCAGTTCCGAGCAGCCGTTCGTGACGAGGTGCTGTTCCGTGTAGTCCGGCGTCGACGCGACCAGGCTCATCACCTTGACGATGCGCTTCACGCGGTTCAGGTCGCCGCCGACGGCCGCCTGCAGCGTGCCGATCAGGTCGACCGCCACGGCGCGCGCCGCCGCCTTGCCCTGTTCCGTCGTCTTGTCGCGGCCCAGGATGCCGGTATTCACCGTGCCGTCCGCATTCTTGGAAATGTGGCCGGACAGGAAGACCAGGTTGCCGGTCTGCGCATACATGACGTAGGCGGCCGCCGGCGTCGCCGGTGCCGAGAGGGTGATGTTCAGTGCGTTGAGTTTGTCGTAGACGGACATGGATTCCCCAGGGTTGTTTGAAAAGAAAGCCGTTATTGTACGACTTGCCGGCGGGCGTGCACATCGCTGGACACATACCCATTATCGCCTCACCTGCATGCGGCGGCCCAGCGCGACGGTCGCGATCACGGCCAGGGCGAAACCGACGTTGGCGAGCGTGAGCGATTCGCCCAGCAGGACGGCGGCGCCGGCCAGCGACAGGAACGGCTGCAGCAACTGCACCTGTCCCACGCGGGCCACGCCGCCCAGCGCCAGGCCGCGGTACCAGAAAAAGAAGCCGATGAACATCGAGAAGACGGTCACGTAGCCGAACCCGAGCCAGCTGGCCGGGCCGACGGCGCCCAGGCGGCCGATCTGTTCACCCTCCAGGGCCAGCAGCAGGATGGCGGCCGGCACGGCGGCGAGCACGAGCGCCCAGCAGATCGTTTCCTGCCCGCCCAGCGTGCGCGCCAGCCTTCCGCCTTCCGCATACCCGGCCGCGGCGGAGACGATCGCGCCGAACATCAGCAAATCGGCCGCCTGCAACGCGCCGCCGCCCTGGCTCAGCGCGAACGCGACGACGAGCCCGGAACCCAGCAGCGCGACGAGCCAGAATCCCTTCGATGGCCGCTCATACCCTCGCAACGCGGCGTACAGCGCCGTCGCGAGGGGCAGCAGTCCCGCCAGCACGGCGCCGTGCGAGGCCGGCACGCTGCGCATTGCGATCGAACTGAGCAGCGGAAAGCCGAGCACGCAGCCGAGCGCCACCACCGTGAGTGGCCCCAGCGCCGCGCGTCCCGGCAACGCCACGCCGCGCATCCGCAGCCAGCCGGCCGCCAGCACGGCGGCGCCCAGCGCGCGCGCCAGCGTGAGGAACAGCGGATCGAGCTCGCGCACCGCGAGCCGTGTAAACGGCAGGGTGAGGCTGAAGATGGCGACGCCGATCAGGCCGAGCAGCATGCCGCGCGCCTCGTCGGACGTCGTGCCGAGGGCCGTGGCCGGTGTGAGTGTCGTGGGACGCATACGTTCTCCGGTTGTCGTTGCAGCAAACTTTGGTCAGGGTTATGCTAGTCCCGAAGAGCAGTACAGTCCCTATACACTTCCCGATATCCTTTGCGCACTGTAATGGTGAAATGACCGATACAACGATACCGACCCTGCTGTCACGCGATTCCGGCGAACCGCTGGCCGACCAGATCGTCCGGATGATCTGCGCCCGGATCGACGACAAGCAGTTGCGCGCGGGGGCACGCATGCCGTCGATCCGCCGCTTCGCCGCCGCCCACGGCGTCTCGCCGTTCACCGTCGTGGCCAGCTACGACCGCCTCGTCGCGCAGGGCTACCTGGAATCGCGCCGCGGCGCCGGCTTTTTCGTACGCGAGCGCGCGCCGCTGAACACGGCATTGCGCCGCGACGATCCGGACAGCGCCGGGGCAATCGAGAAGCGCGCGCTGGACGTCGTCTGGCTCGTCCGCCACATGTTCCGCCAGATGCCGGGCCAGCCGACGAGCGCGGCCGGCGTGCTGCCGACCGCGTGGCTGGACGGGCAGGGCGTCGCCAACGCGCTGCGTGCCGTCAGCCGCCAGAACAGCAGCGCGCTGCTGAACTACGCCAGTCCGCAGGGGTACGCCCCTCTGCGCGAACAGCTGCAGCGCAAGCTGGCGGAACTGGAAATCGCGGCCGCGCCCGAACAGTTCGTGACGACGCTGGGCGTGACGCAAGGCCTGGACCTCGTCGCGCGCGAATTCTGCCGCCCCGGCGACACCGTGTTCGTCGACGACCCGGCGTGGTTCCTGATGTTCGGCTCGTTCGCCGCGATGGGGCTGAAGGTGGTCGGCATCCGGCGCCAGGCGGACGGTCCGGACCTGGCCGAGTTCGAGGCGCTGGCGGCGCTCCATCAACCGCGCCTGTACATCATCAACTCGGTGCTGCACAACCCCAGTTCCACGTCGCTGTCGGCCGCGAAGGCTTTCCAGATCCTGCGCATCGCGGAGCGCCACGACATCACGGTCGTGGAAGACGATATCTATTGCGACCTGCACCCGGGCGGCTCGCAGCCCGCCACGCGGCTGGCGGCGCTGGACCAGTTGCAGCGCGTGATCTACCTGGGCGGCTTTTCGAAATCGCTGGCGGCGAACCTGCGCGTGGGCTTCATCGCGGCCTCGAGCGACATCGCGCAGCGCCTGGCCGACCGCAAGATGCTGGCCACGCTGAGCACGAGCGACCTGGGCGAGCGGGTCGTTTATAAAATCCTGTCCGAGGGCGTGTACCGCAAGCACCTGGACCGCATCCGCGCCCGCCTGGACGCCGTGCGGCCGCCGGTCCTGCGCCGCATCGAGTCGCTCGGCATGACGCTGGAGCCGGCGCCGACGGCCGGCATGTTCGCGTGGGCCGACTGCGGGCGCGACACCAACGTGCTGGCGGCACGCGCGATGGACGAGGGCCTGCTGCTCGCGCCGGGCAGCCTGTTCTCGCCGAACCAGCTGCCGTCCACGAAGCTGCGCCTGAACGTGGCGGCCATGGAGGACGACACCGCGTGGCGCTTCCTCGAGCGCGCGTTGGCGTAACGGTCAAGGCAGCTTGATCGACACGACGCCGGCCAGCAGCACCAGGGCGCCGGCGAGCCGGATGCGGGAGACGGCGCTTTTCGGCAGGCCGAACAGGCCGAACCGGTCGATCAGGATCGCCACGACCTGCTGTCCCGCGATCGTGAACCCGACCGTCGCGGCCGCGCCAATGACCGGCAGCGCGAGGAAGACGGTCGTGACATAGCACACGCCCACCGGTCCGCCCAGCCACGCCCACCACGGCACGGCGCACAGTCCGCCGAGGCGCGGGCGTTCGTTGCGGTTCAGCGCCATGACGAGGACGAGCACGGTGGCCATGCCCGCCGTCGCCACGGCGAAGCTCGTGAGCGACACGACCAGCGGCGCACCCACCGTCCGCGCGACCGCCGCGTTGAGCGCCCCCTGCACGGGCAGCACGCCGCCGCACAGCGCGGCCGCAACGACCCACGCGGGCGCGATCCGGCGGGGCGGGGTGCCCGCGGCGGGATGCTGTCCCCGCACGATCAGCAGGATGCCGGCGGCGACGCACACCGCACCCACCCACGTGAACGGTCCGGGCGCGCGCGGGACGACGCCCAGCAGGCCGGTCCCGTCCAGCAACAGCGACGTGAACGCCTGCCCCGCGATGAACAAGCCCACCGTGGTGACGGCGCCGATGCGCGGGATGAACACGATGCCCGCGACGACATACAGGGCGCTGGCGAGGCCGCCCAGCAACTGCCACCACTCGGCGTGTCCGAGCCGGCCCAGCGCGGGCAGGGTGCCGCCGGCGCTAACCGCAAGGAACAGCAGGACGGTGGCGACGAACAATTGCAAGGTCGCCGCGGCGAACGGGCTCGCGACGGCCTTGCCCAGGCGCGCGTTGGCGGCCGCCTGCAACGGCAGGCCGCAGCCCGCCAGGAAGGCGACGAGAATATAGATCGAATTCATGATTGCTCCAGGAGTTTGAGACCGGCGATCCCGCCGAAGACGAGCGCCATGCACAGCATCCGCGCCGGCGACAGCGTCTCCGCGAAGACGGCCACGCCGACGAGGCTGACGCCGAGGGCGCCGATGCCCGTCCACACCGCATACGCGATCCCCAGCGGCAAGGTGCGCACGGCGGCGGCCAGCAGCCAGATGCTGCCCAGCGCGGCGACCACGGCCAGCAGGGAGGGTAGGGGCCGGGTGACCCCGGCCGATGCCTTCAGTGCGAAGGCCATCGCGACTTCCAGCACCCCGGCCGCGAACAATTGCGCCCATGGGGCCATGTCAGGCCTTCCTCATCCTGAGCTCGGCCCGCGCGACGGCGGGACGCTCGGCGATCCTGCGCAGCCAGGCGTCCACGTGCGGATAGTCGCGCGGGTCGATGCCCAGTTCATCAAACGTGGCCAGCCATGGGTAGAAGGCGATGTCGGCGACGGAGTACGCGTCCCCCGCGATGTGGTTCGAGACGGCCAGCCGGCGCTCGATCACGCCGTAGAGCCGCTGCGTTTCCCGGGTGTAGCGTTCCAGCGCCATGGCGTTGCGTCCCGGTGCCGCGTGCCGGAACCACCACAGCTGCCCCAGCATCGGGCCGACGCTGGCTGCCTGCAGGAACAGCCATTGCACGACGTCGTCAGCCATCAGCTTGCCCGTGGCTTGCCCGAGGTGGGCCAGGATCGCGCACGATTCGAACAGGCTCCGGCCAGTGCGGTCGTCGACGAGCGCGGGGATCTTGTTGTTGGGGCTGATTTTGAGGAACTCGGGCGCGAACTGCTCGCCGGCGCCGAGGTCGACGTGGCGCACCCGGTAGTCAAGGCCGAGTTCCTCCAGCGCGATGATGAGCTTCCTGCCGTTCGGGGTATCGGCGACGTAAGCGGTGTACATGCTTCCCTCCTGTGATTGACAGGGAGAGCGTAGCTTGTGCAAGAATGGATGAACATTCGATCATTCCAGACATTACTTGTCTGTTTTTGCACATCCATGGATTGGGACGACTATCAATATTTCCTCGCGGTGGCGGGCAGCGGGTCCGTCTCGGCCGCCGCGCGCCGGCTCGGACAGAGCCACTCGACGGTGCTGCGCCGCCTGGACAAGCTGGAGACCGCGCTGGACGTGCGCCTGTTCGAGCGCTTTCAGACCGGCTACGTGCTGACGGCCAGCGGCGAGGCGTTGCAGGCCCTGCTCGCGCCGATCGGCGAGGGGATGCAGGACATCGAACGCAAACTGGGCGGGCAGGATGCGGCGCTGCAGGGCACGATTCGCGTCACGACGACCGACACCTTGCTGGCCGTCCTGCTGCCGGTGCTGTCGGATTTCCGCGCGGGCTACCCCGGCATCCAGCTGCAGATCACGGTCGACAACAGCTTCCTGAATCTGTCGAAGCGCGACGCGGACGTCGCCGTCCGGCCGTCGAACACGCCGCCGGACAACCTCGTCGGCCGCAAGGCCGGGACCCTGCGCACGGCGCCGTATGCGTCGACGGCGTATCTGGAGAAGCGGCCGCGGGCAGACCATGATTGGATCGCGCCCGACGACAGCCTCGCGCACCTGCGCCAGGCCCGCTGGCTGCGCGAACATGTGCCGGCCGACAAAGTCGCGGCCAGTGTCGATTCGCTGCTGGGGATGGTGACGGCCGTTGAGGCGGGCCTGGGCGCCGGCATGCTGCTGTGCCTGCTCGCGGACGCGCGGCCGGGGCTCGTCCGGCTGGCCGATCCCGATCCCGCGCTGGACACGGACGTATGGATCCTCACGCATCCCGACCTCCGGCGCGTGCAGCGGATCCGGGTGTTTACGGCGTTCGTCCTCGACGGGCTCGAGGTAGCCCTGGGCGCGGCTTGACAGCCATGTGCGCCTATCCTACGCTGCGCGGCACGACAGACAGACGAACGGAGTGTCATGCGCGCAGCAATGTTTTGTAGAGCCTGGATGCGGCCCGTCGCGGCGGCCGTCCTGCTGGCAACGGCACTGATGCCGGCCCACGCCGGCCGGCTGGACGACATCGCCGCGCGCGGCGTGCTGCGGGTGGGCAATACCGGCGACTATAAGCCCTTCAGCTACCTGCAGGCTGGCGGCGGCTTCATCGGCATGGACGTGGAGCTGGCGGGCGAGCTGGCGCGCTCGCTCGGCGTGCGGCTGGAAGTGGTGCCGACGAGCTGGCCGACGCTGATGGCCGACCTGGGCGCGGACAAGTTCGATCTCGCACTGAGCGGCGTGTCGGTGACGGCCGAGCGGCAACGGCAGGCACTGTTTTCCGTGCCCTATCTACACGACGGCAAGACGCCGATCACACGCTGCGAAAACGTCGACCGATACCAGGCGCTGGCGCAGATCGACCGGCCGGAGGTGCGCCTGATCGTCAATCCGGGCGGCACCAACGAACGCTTCGCCCGCGCCCGGGCACCGCACGCCCGGCTGACCGTGTACCCGGACAATGTGACCATCTTCGGGCAGATCGTCGACGGTGCGGCCGACCTGATGATGACCGACGCCATCGAAACCCGTTTGCAGCAGCGCCTGCATCCGCAGCTGTGCGCGGTGCATCCGGAAGCGCCGTTCGACCTGGCGGACAAGGCCATCCTGCTGCCGCGCGATCCGGCGCTGAAGGCGTATGTGGACCGCTGGCTGCAGCGACGCCTGGACGACGGCGACGTGCCGCAGCGCCTGGAGCGCTGGCTGGCGTTCCCCTGGGGGCTGGAGCCATTGCGCCAGGCCATCGACCAGCGCCTGCTGCTGGCGCAGGACGTGGCGCGGGCCAAGTGGAATGCGAAGGCGGCCATCGAAGACCTGCCGCGCGAGGAGCAAGTCATCGCCGCGGCGGTGCGCCAGGGCGTCCCCCTGGGCCTGCCGGAGGCATGGATACGCAGCGTGTTCCGGGCGCAGATCGAAGCCTCCAAGACGGTGCAGCGCGCGCTGTACGAGCGCTGGCAGGCCGAGGGCGTCGGCCGCTTCGACGACGCGCCCGACCTCGCCAGGACCATCCGTCCCGAACTGGACCGCCTCACCACCCAGCTGTTGCGCGCCATGGCCGACAACCAGGCCTTGCTGCACGACAGCGGCCGCAAGGCCGACGTCGCCGTCGCCATGCGTGCGCTGCGGGCACGTGCCGTCAACCCGGCCGCGGCCGAACAGGCATTGGCGCCGTTCATGCCATCGGCTGGCGGATGATCGTCTTCCAGCGGGCGGGATCCGCGCGGCGGATGTCGCTCAGGTAGATTTCGTGGTGCTTGCCGGCGAGGCTGCCGCGCGCTTCGATGAAGTCGTGGACCCGCCGGATCGTCGGGCCTTCTTCGGTGAACGGGCCGACGTGCAGGGTCTGGGCGCACAGGCCTTCCGTGAAACGTTCGATCCGCAGCGCATCGACGGTGTCCAGCCCTTTCTTGCGCTTCACCTCCGCGATCGCGTCGCGCAGCACGGAGTCGTCCACGAACGCCGGCTGGTGGATCATCATCGTCCATTGCCACTTCGTCCGGTCGTTGTCGACGAAGGATGCCATGTCGTCCGACCACCACAGGCCTTCGAGCGGCATCACCGCGTAGTCGATGCCTCCCGGTCCCTTCTTGACCATGAACTTGGCCGTATAGGACACGGAAAACAGCGCTTCCACGGCGCGGGCATAGTGCGGCGACGTGTTCGGATCGCCCGCGCCGTCGACCATCAGGTAGCGGAACGCCGGGACGTCGACCTGCACCACGTCGCGCGCGGACGGCTGGTAGAACTGCTTGAGGTCTTTCTTGAGATCGATTTTGTCCACGTGTCTACGTCTCCAGCAATGCGCTCGACCGCGCCCGCTCCAGCAGCAGCGCCTGTTCGCGCTCGTTCTGCGTGAGGCTGGCCGCCCGTTCGAATTCCGCCTTCGCTTCCGCATGCCGGCCCAGTTTCGCCAGCAGGTCGCCGCGCACGCTCGGCAGCAGGTGGTAGTTGCGCAGCGCCGGCACGTCCAGCAGCGCGTCGGCCAGGGCCAGGCCCGCGTCGGGACCATAGGCCATGCCCAGCGCGACGGCGCGGTTCAGTTCCACGACGGGCGACGGCGCCAGCTGGGACAACGCGTCGTACAGCGCGGCGATGCGGGCCCAGTCCGTCGCATCCGGCGTGAGGGCGCGCGCATGGCAGGCGGCGATGGCGGCCTGCAGCGCGTACGGGCCGAGGGCGCCGAAACGGCCCGCGCGGTCGAGCGCGGCCAGCCCGCGGCCGATCAGCAGGCGGTCCCAGCGCGAACGGTCCTGGTCCATCAGCAGGATCGGCGCGCCGTCCGGGCCCGTGCGGGCGCGCTCGCGCGAGGACTGGATTTCCATCAGCGCGACGAGGCCGTGGACCTCGCCTTCCTCGGGCATCAGTTCCGCCAGCACGCGGCCCAGGCGCAGCGCTTCGCGGCACAAGGTGGGCCGCAGCCATTCGTTGCCCGCGCTCGCGGAATAGCCTTCGTTGTAGATCAGGTAGATCACTTGCAGCACCGACGCGAGGCGCGGCTTGAGTTCCTCGCCGCGCGGCACCTCGAACGGCACGCGGGCTTCCGCCAGGGTGCGCTTGGCGCGCACGATGCGCTGGGCCACCGTCGCTTCCGGCACGAGGAAGGCGCGGGCGATCTCTCCGGTGGCGAGGCCGCCCAGCAGCTTCAGGGCGAGCGCCGCGCGCGCCTCGGCCGACAGCACCGGGTGGCAGCAGACGAAGATCAGGCGCAGCACGTCGTCGTCGATTTCTCCGGCCGTCTCCTGCGTCAGCGCGGCCAGTTCGGCGGGGTCGCGGAAACTGCCGCCGTCCGCCAGCAGGTTGTCCATCTCCCAGCTCAGCTCGCCTTCCTTGCTGGCATGCATGGCGTGATGGCGCAGGTGGTCGAGGGCGCGCCGCTTGGCCACCTGCATCAGCCACGCGCCGGGGCGGTCGGGCACGCCGTCCGCGGGCCAGCGCTCCAGCGCTTCCAGCAGCGCGTCCTGGGCGAGTTCCTCGGCCCGGCCGAGGTCGCGCAGCATGCGGGTCAGCGCGCCGACGATGCGCGCCGACTCCATGCGCCAGACGGCCTCGACGATCTTGCCAATCTCGAACTGCAGCGCGCCGCGCGTCATGTCACGGACGGTCCCATGCCGGTTGCGGGGCCAGCTCGGCGCGCAGGGCGGCGTCGAGCTGTTCGGCGCGCACGCTGGCGTCCTCGCGCAGCCGGGCCGTCGCGGCATCGACCGGCGCGTGCTGGCCGAGCGCCGCGATCAATGCCACCGGCCGGATCTCGACCTCGACGTCCGGCCCGGTCGGATAGGGCAGCGTGCGGGCCCAGTCCAGCGCCGCATCGATCGACGGTGCGCGGATCATCCAGAAGCCGGCGATCAATTCCTTGGCTTCCGCGAACGGGCCGTCGATGATGCTGGCGCCGCCCTTGGCCACGCGCACGCGGGCGCCGCGCGCCGTGGACTTCAGGCCGTCGCCGGCCAGCAGGGTGCCGGCCGCCGCATGGATGGCGTTGAAGGCGTTCAGCCGGTCCAGCTTTTCCTGCAGCGGGATGGCGTCGCGCTCGGTGCCGGCGTCGGACCGCAGCAGGATCGCGTAGCACGTGTCGTCGCCGGCGGCGCCGGGCGGGATGCCCGCGCAGCCGCCGGGGCAGCCCGTCTCGCGCAATTCCAGGGTGACGTCGTCGTCGGTGGAGATCACGCCATTGGCCTGCAGCCATGCCAGCGCGGCCGCGCGCGACGGCGCCTCGAACACGGCGAAGCCGGCCGGCAGGCGCTCGTCGGACGGGAAGGGGCCGGACGTCACGGCCTCGCCGCCGGGCCTCAGTGTCAGGCGGCGCGCGCCGGCGTCCGGCGCGAAGGCCAGCGCGAGCGCGGGCGCGCGCGGACCGTCTGCGGTCGCCGTCGGGCCGCCGGGCAGGCGGCGCAACAGGTCGTCCAGCACGGCCCGCGGGTCGCCGGCCGCGGTGCACGCGTCGTTGTCGGTGCGGATGAGCATGAACTGCATGGCGGCCTCCCTCAGCGTGCCGCCAGTTGTTCGCGCATGCGGTCTTCCTGCGCGCGCACGTCGGCCGGGAGGTCCGTGCCGAAGTCGTCGGGGCCGAAGATCTGGCGGATCTCGATCTCGCTCTCGCCATCCTCGTGCGGATTCGGGCAGCGCTTGAACCACTCGATGGCTTCTTCCTTCGACCCCACCTCGATCAGCCAGAAGCCGGCCACGAGTTCCTTGGTTTCCGCGAACGGGCCGTCGGTCACGGTGCGCTGGTTGCCGTTGAAACGGATGCGAGCCCCTTTGCTGCTGGGCATCAGGCCTTCGCCGGCCAGCATGACGCCGGCCTTGACGAGTTCCTCGTTGAAGTTGCCCATGTCCGTGAACAGTTTTTCGCTCGGCATGATGCCGGCTTCCGAGGCCGCGCCGGCCTTCACGATGACCATGAATTTCATTGCTGTTCTCCCGCGCAGCCCTGGCCCATCGATTGCAGCATTTCTTCGCGGATCTGCTCGGGCGTCATGTCGCGCTTGTGGGTGGCGATCGACCAGCGGTGGCCGAATGGGTCCTCGAGCTGGCCGTAGCGGTCGCCCCA
>CBIHRX010000013.1:0-45460 GCA_966212555.1 uncultured Massilia sp. | reverse complement strand
CCTCATCGTCGAGGGCGAACCGCAGATACCCAGGTTCGTCCCCATGGCCCTGGAAGGCGAGGGCTGGCAGGTGCACCCGTACGAAACCTTGAAACCCCGCCTGATCGACGCCGGCACGCGCACGCCGGACCTGATCATCCTCGACCTGGGCCTGCCCGACGGCGATGGGACGCGCCTGATCCGCGACGTACGGACCTGGAGCCCCGTACCCATCATCGTGCTGTCGGCGCGCATCGACGAGGCGGACAAGATCACGGCGCTGGACGCCGGCGCGGATGACTACCTGACGAAGCCCTTCGGCATCGGCGAACTGCTCGCGCGCGTGCGCGCCGCCCTGCGCCGCCAGCACAAGGCGGGCGGAGAGGCCTCCGCGCGCATCGCGTTCGGCCGGGTCGAGGTGGACCTGAACAAGCGCACGGTCCAGCGCGACGGCCAGCCGGTGCACCTGACGCCGACCGAATACAAGCTGTTGTCCGTGCTGATCGCGAACCTGGGCCGCGTCGTGACGGCGCCCCAGCTGCTGCGCGAGGTGTGGGGACCGTCGAACGCGGACAACGGCCATTACGTGCGCATCTACATGGGACATCTGCGCCAGAAGCTGGAAGACGATCCGGCCCAGCCGCGGCACCTGTTGACGGAGACCGCCGTCGGCTACAGGTTGCAACCTTGACACGAAAATGTGCGCAAGAAAATATGCATATGTGAAATTTGTTCAATATTATGGTTATAATTGAAACCTGCATCACCTGTTAATAACCAGATAAGAAAGTTGAACTAGGACACATGAAAAAGACATTCGCAGCCCTGGCCGCCGCCGCCGCATTCCTCCCGTTCGCGTCCGCGCAGGCGGCCACGCTCAGCTACGCCGACAGTGTCGCCCTGACCACGACCAACTGGGCCAATACGTTGTCGTTCTCGAAATTCGACACCAGCCTGGGCACCCTGACGTCGATCCGCTTCGACCTGTCCGGCGTCGTGCAGGGCAGCGGCAATGCGGAAAGCCTGGATTCGTCCGCGTCCACCGTGACCTTGACCCTGGGTTCCCTGCTGGGCCTGACCCGTCCGGACAACAGCACGCTGGTCGTGACGAACCCGGTGTTCAGCCAGACCTTCAATTTCACCGCGTTCGATAGCGCGATCAATTTCGGCGGCACGTCGGGCGGTACGACCGGTGCCGTGTCGGCCACGGGCTCGAACTTCTTCGTGAGCAGCAGCGCGAGCGATTTCACCCTGTTCTCGGCGCTGGGCGGCGGCACGATCAACCTGGGCCTGAACGCCGTCGGCGCGTCGAGCGGCAACGGTTCGGGCAACCTGATCACGCAATTCAACACGGCGGCGTCGGGCGTCGCCAAGGTCACCTACACGTACACGCCGACGGCCACCGTGCCGGAGCCGGCCAGCCTGGCGCTGATCTGCGGCGGCCTGGGCCTGCTGGGCGCCGCGCGCCGCCGCAACAAGGCCTGATGCACCGGTCAGGGCGATGGCCGGCGCAACGAAGGATCGTCCTTCAGCGCGAGCGGCATCGCCCTGGCCCAGCGGTTGACGGACAGCGCGAACGTCAACGCCCGCACCTGGTGATACCAGCCGGCGGGCACATAGAGCATGTCGCCGGGGTTGACGATGCATTCGACGGGCGCGGCATGGCGCGCCAGCGGGTAGGCATCGTAATCGGGCCGCTCCGGATCGAACGGGGACCCGAACAGCACGGGATTCGCTTCGCGCACGTACAGGAATTCGTCGTGATGGGGCGGGACGAGGAAGATCCGCTTCGTGCCCCACACCTGCGCGAAGATATTGTCGTCGTAGTCGCAGTGCAGCGGCGTCACCGTGCCGGCGGGACCGAGCCAGAAGCGGGGCGGTCCCATCTTGCCGAAATAGCCGGGCCAGTGGCACATCGCGTTCAGCGCATTGATTTCCAGGTTGCCGACGTAGGGCGGCAGGCCGTCCCGCCAGTCGGCCACGAGATCCAGGTAGTCGCGCATCGCCATGTCGCGCATCGCGCGGTCCGGCGCGAACGCCGTGCCGATGTAGTCGCCCACGCGCGCCCGCACGGGCACGGCGCCGAAGCGCCCGCGCAACTGGTCGGGCGTAAACGCGCACAGGGGCCAGCGGCCGACGAGGCCCGTGATCATGAACGGCAAGCCCCGTTCCGCCTGGGCGCGGAAGGCGGCGCGGTCGAGGGTCTTGAAGCGGGGGACGGCGGTCAGCGGCGGGAGTTTGCGTGACGCGTCACGGATGGCGTCGCGCATGGCGGCGATCGACGCGACGCCGCGCACGCGGGCGTTCTTGTCTGGTTCGGGAATCAACGGCTCGTTCTCTTCAGGTGGCGTACCATGGAAGTATACCGGCCGGACCTGCTCGAAGGAGGGAATATGGAAAAGAAGATGGACGATGGCGGCAAACTGGTCCTGCGTGTCCTGCTGGCCGTCCTGATCCTGTTTCATGGCGTGTCGAAGCTGATCGGCGGCGTCGGCTTCATCAGCGGCATGCTGGCGAAGGACGGCCTGCCCGGGGCGCTGGGCTATTTCGTGTACGTCGGCGAAGTGATCGCGCCGCTGCTGATCCTGTTCGGCGTGTTCACCCGGGCCGCGGCGCTCGTCGTGGTCGTGAACATGATCGTGGCCCTGGCGCTCGTCCACACGCGCCAGTTCTTCTCGTTGAACGACACCGGCGGCTGGGCGCTCGAACTGCAGGGGATGTATCTCGGCGCCGCCGTCGCCGTGGCGCTGCTGGGTGCGGGGCGCTACAGCATCGGCGGCGCCGCCGGCCGCTTCAATTGACGGCCACGCGCTCCTTCACGACGCCGCGGTAGACGAGGAACACCGCGAACAGGCTGATCGCAGCGGCGCCCGCCATCCAGTATCCGGGGGCGGCCTTGTCGCCAGTGGCTTCGATCAGCCACGTCGACAGCAGCGGCGTCATGCCGCCGAACAGCGCGGTCGCGAGACTGTAGGCCAGCGAGAACCCGGTCGTGCGCACCTGCATCGGGATGATTTCCGTGAGCGCGACGATGGTGGCGCCGTTGTAGCTGCCGTACAGGAACGACAGCCACAGCTCGATCATGACCATGTTGCCGAAGCTGGGATGCGCGATGAGCCACGACAGCGCCGGATAGGCCGTCATGGCGGCCAGCGCGGAGCAGACGGCCATGACGGGCCAGCGGCCGATGCGGTCGGACAGGGCGCCCATCACGGGCAGCCAGATGAAGTTCGACACGCCGACGCACAGCGTCACGAGCAGGCTCTCCTCGGTGGACAGCTTCAGGACGCTCTTGCCGAACGTGGGCGTGTACACCGTGATCAGGTAGAACGCGACGGTCGTCATCACGACCAGCATGGCGCCGGCCGTGACGATGGGCCAGTTCAGCGTGAGCGTGCGCATCATCTGCGCGAACGTCGGGTGCGATTTCTGCGCCAGGTAGGCCTGCGTCTCCTGCAGCGACCGGCGGATGTAGAAGACGACGGGGATGATGGAGCAGCCGATGAAGAACGGGATGCGCCAGCCCCAGTCGGCGATGACGTCCTTCGGCATCAGGTGGTTGAGGCCATAGCCCAGCGCGGCGGAAAACACGACGGCCACCTGCTGGCTGGCCGACTGCCAGCTCACGTAATAGCCCTTGTTGCCCGGCGTCGCCATCTCGGACAGGTAGACGGACACGCCGCCCAGTTCCACGCCCGCGGAAAAGCCCTGCAGCAGGCGCCCGGCCAGCACGAGCAGCGGCGCCAGCAGGCCGATGGTCGCATAGCCGGGAACGAACGCGATCAGCGCCGTGCCCGACGCCATGATCCCGAGCGTCAGCACGAGGCCCTTGCGGCGGCCGATGCGGTCGACGTAGCTGCCCAGGAAGATGGCGCCCAGCGGGCGCATGAAGAAGCCGGCGCCGAACGTGGCGAACGTCATCATCAGCGCGGCGTACTCGCTCGTGGACGGGAAGAACGCGGCCGCGATCTGGTTCGCGTAGAAGCCGAACAGGAAAAAATCGTACATCTCGATGAAATTCCCGCTCGTGACGCGGATGACGGCGCCGAGCTTCGACGGGCTGCGTGCCGGTGCGGCTGCGGCTGCGGCGGGCGCCGCGACGGTGGTTTGACTGGTCATGATGGCGTCTCCGGATGGGTTCAGTGCGTGGCCGCGACCGGTTCGAGCCCGGTGGCCTCGATGGCGGGTGCGTTCGCGGGCGCGGCGAGGAAGCGGAGCAGGGCGCGGCCCGCGTCGGCGTGGGCGGCCCCGCGCACGACCGCGCCGGCGAATTGCGTGTTGCGCTGGACGCCGGCCGGCAGCACCCCGACGATGTCGATGCCTTGCACCGGTTTCAGCTCGCTCCTTTGCTGGCAACCGAAATCGGCGTCGCCGTGCGCGATGATCTCGCCCACGGGCGTGGCCGGGATCTGCGCGGCCTTGCCTTGCATTTGCCGCTGGATGCCCAGCCTGTCCAGCAGTTCGCGTTTGATGTACTCGCCGCTGGCGCTGTCCGAATAGGCCACCTTCGACGCGTGCAGGAAGGCCTGGCGCAGGCCGTCGACGGTGCCGATGTCGGGCTTCGGCGCGCCATGCCGCACGGCGCAAGCGATCGGGGAGTTGGCGAGGACGACCTTGCTGCCCGGTTCGAGCCTGCCTTCAGCCATCAGCTTGTCCAGCGCGTCGCCCACCATGATGACAACGTCGACCGGCTCGCCGCGGGCGAGGCGCGCGGGGATCGCGTTCGCCGTCGCGCCCATCGACGGACCCCATGCCGACACGAGCCTGTCGCCGGTGGCGCGCTCGTACGGCCCGGACAAGTCCTTGTAGGCCTGGGCGAAACCGCCCGAGCTGACGACGTGCACGTCGGTGGCGTGGGCCGCGCCGGCAACGGCGACTGCGAGGGCGGCGAGGGTGGTCTTGAAGTGCATGAGGGTCCCCTTGTCGTTCGATCAGAATTTCTGCATCAGGCCGAGCGTGACGCCCGTGCCGTGGCGGTCGTTGCGGGCGGCATCGCCGCGCCAGGCCGTGTAGTCGGCTTCCACATAGGCGGTGGTGCGCGGCGCGAGCGTCTTTTCGACGAACAGGAAGCCGCGGTCGAAGCCGTCGGCGACGAATCCCGTGGCGTCGCGCCGTACGCTGTACCAGGCGGTCGTGACGAGCAGGTCGCGGCCGATCGCACGGTCGACGCCCGCGGACAGGACGCGCTGGGCGACGCGCTGCGCCGGGCCGGTGCCGGCATCGTTGCGCGCGGCGTTGGCCTTGAATTGCCAGGCGCCGAGACGCACCGCGGCGCCGAGGCTCCACGCGTCGAGCGGCAGGCCGTCGCGGCTGCGGAATTGCATCGACGCGCCGGAGACGACCCAGTCCGGGCGCTGGTAGGCGAGGGCGACGCCATGGCTGCTCGATGCACCCGCATCGCCGGCGACTTCGCCGGCCGAGTACGCGGCACGTGCCTGCCACGGCCCCACGGTCGCCGTGTACTTGACCGTGTTGTCCAGGCGGTAGAAATTGTCCGCGTACCCGCTCGGGCCGTACTGGCGGCCGAACGCGTGCGTGCCGAACGCGGTATTCGACAGGCCCGCGACGTTGATGTTCGGGTTGAACGACGCGTCGCGCTTGCCGATCGGGTCGACCGGGAGCAGGGCGTCCGAAATCAGGTTGGCCTGGCGTCCGACGGCGAGCTGGCCGTACGACGTGTCGAGGCCGGCCCACGCCTGGCGGTCGAACAGGCGGTCGCTCTTGGACTGCGCGCCGGTGTCGGCGTTGATGCCGCCTTCGAGCCGGAACACGGCTTTCCAGCCGCCGCCGAGGTTCTCCTGCCCGCGGATGCCCCAGCGGCTGGTCTGGTCGACGCCGCTCGCGACGGCGGCCGTGCCGCCGGGGAGGCCGGCGGTGGCGCGCAGGCCGACGTCGACGATGCCGTACAGGTTCACGCCCGCCTGGGCGCAGCAGCTGCCGCAAGCGGCGAGCAATATCGTAAAGGCGCAGGAATGGCGCACGGTGTCTCCTTGTGTTGCCTTCTTGACGAGGCTGATGACTGGGTGGAGGCATCATCCAACAAAAGGAATAATTTGATAATTGCAATTTTCAGGCGTATTCTTGCACCATGCGCATCAATTACGATCTCCATGACTTGCAGGCGTTCGTGGCCGTCGCGGAACGCGCCAGCTTTCGCCAGGCGGCCGCCGACCTGTTCCTGTCGCAATCGGCGCTGAGCCGGCGCATCGACAAGCTCGAGGACAGCCTGGGCGTGAAGCTGTTCGAGCGCACCACGCGCCGCGTGCAGCTGACGAACGTGGGCCAGACCTTCCTCGTGAACGTGCGCACGGCGCTGGACGGCCTGGAAGACGCGGTGCTGGGCGTGGCCGACCTCGCGGCGCACCGCACGGGTACCGTCACGTTCGCGTGCGTGCCGTCCGCCGTGTGGCACTTCCTGCCGGACGTGCTGACCCGCTTCAGCGAGCGCTTTCCCCGCATCCGCGTGCGCGTGCACGACGAGAGCGCGCAGGACGTGCTGAACCTCGTGCTGGCGGGAGAAGCGGATTTCGGCATCAACTTCACCGGCGCGGAAAATCCGGAGATCGTGTTCGAGCCGATCTACGTGGAGAGCTACGTGCTGGCCATGCGCAGCGACCATCCGCTCGCGGGCCGCAAGGAACTCAGCTGGAAGGAGACGGTCGACGAGCGCTACATCTCGGTCGCGAAATCGAGCGGCAACCGCAGCGTCATCGATGCGGCGCTGGCCGGCGTCGAGAAGCACCCCGTCATCCTGTGCGAGGTGAACCACGTGTCCGGCGTGCTGGCCCTCGTCGAGGCGGGGATGGGCGTGGCCGCGGTGCCGGGCCTGTCGGTGCTGCCCGGGCGGCCGGACACGATCGTCGGCGTGCCGCTCGTGAACCCCGCGATCCACCGCACGCTGGGCCTGATTTCGAAGCGCAACCACACGATGGCGCCGGCCGCGCGCACCCTGTTCGACATGCTGACGGCGGCGTTAGTGAAGACTTGAGCGGCGCTGGCTCCACAGCAGGCCCGCCAGCACGAGCGCGCCGCCGGCCGCGTGGTAGCCCCGCAGCCGCTCGCCCAGCAAGGCCCAGGCGCCCAGCGCGACCAGCAGCGGCAGCAAATTCATGAACACGGCGGCGCGCGCGGGGCCGATGCGCTTGATGCCGTTCATCCAGCAGAACGGGGCGCCGATCGACGCGGCGGTGCCCGCATACAGGACCAGCGGCAGGTTGTGGGCCGTGATGGGCGCGGCGGGCGCGAGCCACCAGAACGGCGCGAGGACCAGTACGCCGAAGCCGATCTGCACGTACAGCTGTTCCCACGTCGACAACGGCAGCGCCCAGCGCTTGAGCAGGACGCCGTAGACCGCGTTCGACGCGACGGCGACCACCATCAGGCCGTCGCCGGGATGCAGTCCGCCGTGGAGCAGCCGGGCCGGTGCGCCCTGCGCGGCGAGGATGGCCACGCCGGCCAGCGACAGCAGGGCGCCGCCGACCGTCGCGCGCGTCGGCCGCCCGCCGCCGGCCGCCGCGGCCAGCAGCGCGGACATCAGCGGCATGGTGGCGACGATGACGCCCATGTTGATCGCCGTCGTCGTGCGCGCCGCCTCGTAGGCGAGTCCCTGGTACGTCGCCATGCCGAGGGCGCCCAATACCGCGAGCTTCGGCCAGTGCCGGGCCACGACGGCGCGCTTGTGCCACACGGCGCGCGCGACGAACGGCGTGAGGAGCGTCCCGGCGAGCACCCACCGGTAAAAGGCGATGGCGGCCGGATCGATGGCGCCGGCGGCGGACTTCGTGACGAGCGTGTTGCCGGTCCAGATGCACACGGCCAGCAAGGGAAAGAGAGTGTTCATGCCGCCATGATCCCCGGCCCGCGGGCCGTGCGTAAAGTGATATCCTTGCAGGAAACCCGTGCACGCCGTGCAGCATTTACGATGACCCTCCAGACGCTCGACCTCAATCTCCTCGTCGATCTCGACGCCTTGCTGCAGACCGGCAGCGTGGCCGGCGCGGCCCAACGCCTGCACGTGAGCGCGCCCGCGATGAGCCGCCGCCTGGCGCGGCTGCGCGACGCGTTCGCCGACCCGTTGTTCGTGCCGGCCGGGCGCGGCCTCGTCCCCACGGCGCGCGCGCTGGCGTTGCGCGAGGCCGTGACCGCGGCCATCGACCAGGTGCGCGGCGTCCTGCAGCCGCCGCGCCTGGATGTCGCGACGCTGGAGCGGACGTTCACGTTGCGCGCCAACGACGGGTTCGCGGGCGCCTGGGCCGCCCGCCTGGCGGCGGCGATGCGTGCCGAAGCGCCGGGCATCGCGCTGCAATTCCTGCCCCGTGCGAGCCGGGACCCCGAAGCCTTGCGCAGCGGTGAGGTCGACCTGGACATCCTGGTCGTGAAGGGCGCGGAGCCGGGCATCCTCGCCGAGCGGCTGTTCACCGCGTCGTTCGTGGGCGTCGTCCGCCGCGGCCACCCCTTGTGCGCCGGGCGCCGGCGCGCCAGAATCGATGCCGGGGAATTCGTCGCATGGCAGCACATCGCCACGTCGCCCGGCCGGCGTTCGTGCGCGGCCGTCGACGCGGCCCTGGCCGAGCGCGGCCTGCGCCGTACGATCGCGCTCGTCGCCCCCGGATTCCAGGCCGCGCTGTCGATGGCGCTGGCGTCCGACCTCGTGGCCGTGATGCCGGCGCCGTTCGTGCAATGGGCGATGGCGACGATGCCGCTGCAGACGTTTGCCCTGCCGTTCGCGCTGCCGGCCGTGGAGGTGGAACAGTGCTGGCACCAGCGCCAGCATGCCGACCCCGTCCATGCGTGGCTGCGCCGCCACGTCAAGGCCGTGTGTGCACAGGCGACGGCGTAGGGTGTCGTGATGCGGCGTTGTTTTGTTTGACACTGATTTTTTCGGGATGTTATAGTCGGAGCATGCCCATGGGAACGTTTCCATGGCATGCCGCGAAGTACAAAAAAGGCGCCGGCCCGGCCAGGACGCCATAACGGAGACAGCATGTACGGAACCCGCAGGGCGTGGCAGTGCGTCTGGCTGTGCGCCTGGTTGTGCGCGACTGCGAAAGTGGGGCACGCCGGTCCACGCGCCGAGGTGATCCACTGGTGGACGTCCGGCGGCGAATCGGCCGCCGTGAAGCAGGTCGAGCAGGCCTACCGCGACGCCGGCGGCACGTGGGTCGACACGGCGATCGCGGGCGGCGACCAGTCGCGCGCCGTCACCATCAACCGGATCATCGGCGGCAATCCGCCGACGGCCGCCCAGTTCAACACCTCCAAGCAGTTCCTCGACATCATCGAGGAAGACCTCCTGAACCCCGTCGACGACCTCGCCCGGCGCGACCGCTGGGACCAGGTGCTGCCGGCGCCCATCGTCGACGTGATCAAGGTGCGCGGCCACTGGTACGCGGTGCCGATGAACATCCACATGCAGACGTGGATCTGGTATTCGAAACCCGCGTTCGCGAAGGCCGGCATCACGCGCGAGCCGGCCACGATGGACGAGCTGTTCGCGGCGCTCGACAAGCTCAAGGCCGCGGGCGTGATCCCGCTCGCACACGGCGGCCAGGCGTGGCAGGACATCCTGCTGTTCTCGATGGTCTTGTCGAACATGGGCGGGCGCGACCTGTATCTGAAAGTGATCCGCGACCGCGACCAGGCCGCGATCCGTTCCGCCGCCTTCCGCCAGGTGCTCGTGGCGTACAAGCGCCTGCAGGGCTATGTCGACCCGGCGTCGCCGGGCCGCAACTGGAACGACGCGACGGCGCTCGTCATCGGCGGCAAGGCCGGCATGCAGATCATGGGCGACTGGGCCAAGGGCGAGTTCCTCGCCGCCGGCCAGGCGCCGGGCCGCCAGTTCGGCTGCCTGCCCGGACTCGGCGCGGACAGCCCGTACCTGATCCAGGGCGACGTGTTCGTGTTCCCGAAGACGGAGGACGCGAACGCGCTGCGCGCGCAGAAGCTGCTCGCGGCCGTCGTCGACAAGCCGGGCGTGCAGCTCGCCTTCAACAAGCTGAAAGGATCGATCCCCGTCCGGCTGGACGCGGACGACAGCCAGTTCGACGCGTGCGCGCGCAAGGGCATGGCGATCCTGCGCGATCCGAAGCGGCCCGTCGGCGTCGCCGAGGTGTACCTGACGCCGGACCAGAACGGCGCACTGCAGGACGTGCTGACCGCCTACTGGAACACCGACATGCCCGTCGAACGGGCCCAGAACAGCATCGCTTCGGCGCTGCGCTACTGACATGGCGACCTTGAAGCTCGGTTCACGAATCTCCCGCGTCACGCCCTACACGGCGCTGCTGCCGATGGCCCTCGTGGCCGCACTCGGCTATCTCGGCGCCGGCCTGTGGACGTTCTATATTTCGCTGACCGGCTCGCGCACGTTCCCGTCCGGGCACTTCATCGGCCTCGCGCAATACCACCGGCTGTTCGACAACGAGCGCTGGATGCTGTCCCTGCACAACCTGGCCGCCTACGGCGTCCTGTTCGTGCTGGCCTGTCTCGTGATCGGCTTCCTGCTCGCCGTGTTCATCGACCAGAACGTGAAAGGCGAGGGCGTGTTCCGCACGATCTTCCTGTACCCGTACGCGATGTCGTTCGTGGCGACGGGCCTCGTGTGGCAATGGCTGCTGACGCCGGGCGACGGCATCGACGGCACCCTGCGCACACTGGGCTTCCACGACGTTCGCTTCGGCTGGATCGTGTCGCAGGATTTCGCCATCTACACCGTCGTCATCGCGACCGTGTGGCAGATGTCCGGCCTCGTGATGGCGCTGATGCTGGCGGGCCTGCGCGGCGTCGACCCCGAGATCTGGAAGGCGGCGCGGCTGGACGGCATTCCCGCCTGGCGCGTGTATGCCCAGATCATCCTGCCGCTGCTGTGGCCGACCATCGCCACCGTGCTGCTGTTGCTGGCGACGGCCGTGGCGAAGCTGTACGATGCCGTCGTCGCGATGACGCAGGGCGGCCCCGGCATCGCCAGCGAGGTGCCGGCCAAGTTCATCATGGACCACCTGTTCCTGCGCTCGAACGTGGGCCTGGCCTCGGCCGGCGCGATCGTGCTGCTCGTGCCGGTGCTGGCGCTGCTCGCGCCCTATGCCTATGCCCGCAGCCGCAAGGAGGCCGCATGAAAATGGAGTCGATCGTATCGCCGCTGCCGGCCACGGCGCCCGCCGCCGCCGCACGGACGGCGCCGGTCCGGCGCGCGCGCCGCCGCTGGACGCCCGCGCGCATCGGCCTGTACGTGTTCCTGCTGGGCGCCGCGCTGTTCTTCCTGCTGCCGCTGTACGTGATGATCGTGACGTCGCTGAAGTCGATGGACGAGATTCGCCAGGGCGGCATCTTCGCGCTGCCGCTCGCGCCGACACTCCAACCGTGGCGCCTCGCATGGAGCGGCGTGTGCACCGGAGCGGCATGCGACGGCGTGCGCACCGGGTTCTGGAATTCCGTCGCCATTACCGTGCCGTCGACCATCCTGCCCATCCTGCTCGGCGCCGTGAACGGCTACGCGCTGTCGTTCTGGCGGCCGCGCGGCGCGAACCTCCTGTTCGGCATCCTGATGGCCGGCGCCTTCGTCCCCGTGCAGGTGATGATCTATCCGCTCGTGCGCGTGATGGCGCTGGCCGGCATTTTCGGGAGTCTCCCCGCGATCGTGCTCGTGCACCTCGTGTTCGGCATGCCCGTCATGACCCTGCTGTTCCGGAATTACTACTGCAACGTGCCGCACGAGCTGTTCCAGGCCGCGCGCATCGACGGCGGCGGCTTCTGGCGCATCTTCCTGCAGGTGATGCTGCCGATGTCGCTGCCGGTCGTCGTCGTCGCCGCGATCATGCAGGTGACGGGCGTGTGGAACGACTACATCCTCGGCCTCGTGTTCGCGGGGCGCGACAACATGCCGATGATGGTCCAGCTGAACAACGTGATCAACACGACGACCGGTGTGCGGCAGTACAACGTGAACATGGCGGCGACGATCCTCACCGCGCTCGTGCCGCTCGCGCTGTACTTCTTCTCGGGCCGCTGGTTCGTGCGCGGCATCGCTGCCGGCGCCGTGAAAGGATAAGGGATGGCCAACGTCTCGCTGCACAAACTGAACATCGTCCTGGGCGGGAAGCCCATCATCCGCGACCTCGACCTGCACGTGGAGCCCGGCGAATTCCTCGTGCTGCTCGGGCCCTCCGGCTGCGGCAAGTCGACCCTGCTGCACAGCATCGCGGGCCTCGTCGACAGCGACTCCGGCGCCATCGAGATCGGCGGGCGCGACATGACGGACGCCGACCCGAGCGAGCGCGGCATCGGCATGGTGTTCCAGTCGTACGCGCTGTACCCGACCATGACCGTCGAGGACAACATGTCGTTCGGCCTGCGCATCGCCGGCACGCCGAAAGCGGAAATACGCTGCCGCGTGGACCGCGCCGCGGCGATGCTGCAGCTCGATGCCCTGCTGCGCCGCAAGCCCGCGCAGCTGTCGGGCGGCCAGCGGCAGCGCGTCGCGATCGGACGCGCGCTCGTGCGCGAGGCCCAGGTGTTCCTGTTCGACGAACCGCTGTCGAACCTCGACGCGAAACTGCGCGCGGAACTGCGGCGCGAACTCAAGCTGCTGCACCAGGCGCTCGGCTCGACGATGATCTACGTGACCCACGACCAGGTGGAAGCGATGACGCTCGCGAGCCGCATCGTCGTCATGCAGGGCGGAGCGATCCAGCAGATCGGCACGCCGCTGGAAGTGTACGAGCGGCCCGCGAACCGGTTCGTGGCCGGCTTCCTCGGCGCGCCGGCGATGGCGTTCGTCGAAGGCGAGCTGGATGCGCAAGGGCGTTTCGAGGCGGATGGCATGCGTTACCTGCCGGCGCAAGAGTCGCGCCCCGCCGGACGGCCCGCGGTGCTGGGCGTGCGTCCCGAGCACGTCGAGATCCACGCCGACGGCGACTTCGTCGGTGAGGTGACGCTGGTGGAACCGATGGGCAATCACCAGGTCGTGTGGCTGCGTCGCGGGAAGGCGGCGCTCGCGTCGCTCGTGCACGACGGGCGCCGCTACTCACCGGGGGAACGCGTGGCCTTCGGGATCGATGCGGCACGGGTGTCGCTGTTCGATCCCGCGACCGGAAATCGACTTTAACGACGGCAAATGCAGTATCCTTCGGACGAATCGACAGCATTGAGGAACAGTTTGTGGCAACTATCAAGGACGTAGCGAAGCTGGCCGGCGTGGGCCTGGGCACCGCGTCGCGCGTGGTGAGCGGGAAGGGATCCGTATCCCCGGCAACGCTGGCGCGTGTGAAGAAGGCGATCGACGAGCTGGGTTTCCGGCCCTCGCATGCGGCGCGCGCGCTGCTGTCCGGCACGAGCCGCATGGTCGGCGTGTACATCCCCGTGCTGAGCGGGACGTTCTACACGCCGATCCTGCAGATCATCGACACGGAGCTGCGCGCGGCCGGCGTGCACATGGTGCTCGCGTTCGGCGTGGGCCTGGGCGACGAGCGGCGCCAGGCCATCGAAGGCGTCGAATTCCTCGTCGAACGCGGCTGCGACGGCCTCGTCGTGATGACGAGTGCGCTGCTGGAAGAAGACCTGGCGGCACTGGGTGCGAAGGCCGGCCAGCTCGTCGCGCTGAACCACAGTTTCGATTCGATGCCCGACCAGTGCTTCACCGTCGACCACACGCTGGGCGGCCGCCTCGCGGCGCGCGCGCTGCTGGACCACAAGCACCGCAAGATCGCCGTCGTCGAAGGCCCGCGCCAGCTGGAAGACAACCGCGCCCGCATCGACGGCTTCATGAGCGAGCTGCGCGACAACGGCATCGACCCGGCGAAGATCTGGCGCCTGGAGAGCGACTTCTCGCCGGCCGGCGGCTGGGCCGCGGCCAAGCAGCTGCTCGATTCCGGCTACCCGTGCACCGCGTTGTTCTGCGCGAACGACGAGATGGCCGTCGGCGCGCTGTCGTACTTCCAGGAGGCCGGCATCCGCGTGCCGCACGACCTGTCCGTGCTGGGCTACGACGACACGCCCAGCGCCGCGTTTTCCGCCCCGCGCCTCACGTCCGTGCACATGCCGTGGCGCGAGATGACGCAGAACGGCATCAATGCGTTGCTGAACCTGTGCTACGACATGCGCCGGCCGGTCACCCGCGAATTCCCCGTCAGCGTGACGTTGCGGGCATCGCTGGCCAAGGCCCCGAGCGCGAGGCGCAAGGCCGCCTGACCCGATTCCTTCGATCCGGCGCGCCGCCGCATGCGCGCCTTTTTTTGCGGCGGCTCTGGAAAGCTTTCCAATCATACCGAGACCCATCATGACCACCTACGATATCTTCCCGGGCGCCGACGGCCCCGAACCGCAAGCGCCGCAGCGCGCCGACTTCGGCGCCGATTTCCTGTGGGGCTGCGCCACGTCGTCGTACCAGATCGAGGGGGCCGGCACCGTCGACGGCCGCGTCGAATCGATCTGGGACCGCTTCGCCGCCACGCCCGGCAAGATCCGCGACGGTTCGTCGGGCCTCGTCGCATGCGACCACTACCACCGGTGGCCGCTGGACCTCGACATCGGCCGCGACCTGGGCCTGAATGCCTACCGTTTCTCGATCGCGTGGCCGCGCATCTGCGACGGGGTGAACGAACAACCGAACGGGAAGGGCCTCGACTTCTACGACCGCCTCGTCGACGGCATGCTGGAGCGGGGCCTGCAGCCGTGGGCCACGCTGTACCACTGGGACTTGCCGCAATGGCTGCAGGACCGCGGCGGCTGGGCGTCACGCGCCACGGTCGACGCGTTCGTCGACCTGGCCGATGCCGTCACGCGCCGGCTCGGCGACCGCGTGGGCCACTGGATCACGCACAACGAGCCGTGGTGCACGGCCATCATCGGCAACTACGAGGGCTGGCATGCGCCGGGCCTGACCGACCTCGGCACGGCGCTGCAGGTGGCGCACCACGTGCTGCTGTCGCACGGCAGGGCGGTGCCGGTCATCCGCGCCAACGTGCCGGGCGCGCAGGTCGGCATCTCGCTCAGCCTGCATCCACTGCGGCCGGCCAGCCCGGCGCCGCAGGACGTCGCGGCGATGGAACGCCACGACGGCCTGCGCTACCGCTGGTTCCTCGACCCGCTGTACGGCCGCGGCTATCCGGCCGCCACGCTCGGGCAGGTGGGCGACGCGGCACCCGTCGTACTGCCGGGCGACATGGACGACATCGCCGTGCCGACCGACTTCCTGGGCGTGAATTACTACTTCCCGGAGACGGTGGCGCATGATCCGGACAGCGGCCCGCTGGGCGCGCGGGTGCTGCCGGCGCAAGGGGAGATCACGGCGATGGGCTGGCCCGTCGCGCCGCAAGGACTGTCCGAACTGCTGGCGCGCGTCGACCGCGACTACCGTCCCGGCCCGCTGTACGTGACGGAGAACGGCTCGTGCTACGACGACGTGGTGACGGGGGACGGTGCCGTGCGCGACGTGGCGCGGCGCCGCTACCTGATGCGCCACCTGGCCGCGCTGCGCCGGGCGGTGGCGGACGGCGTCCCCGTGAAGGGCTATTTCGCGTGGAGCCTGCTGGACAATTTCGAATGGGCGGAAGGCTATCTGCGCCGCTTCGGCCTCGTGCACGTGGACTACGCCACCCAGGAGCGCCGCCTCAAGGACAGCGCGAAGTGGTATCGCACCTTCCTGCGCGGGGTGTGAACGCGCGACGGTGATTGACAGCGCGGGCGTTTGCATTCAATATCTGCGGGGTCGATTGGAATCGTTTCCAATCAGGCTCCCACGATAACGAGACACCCCTGGAGACCCCGCATGACCACCCATCGCACCCGCACCATCCGGCTGGCCGTCGCGTCCGCGCTGGCATTCGCCGCCTCGTGCGCATCGGCCGCGCCGCAGATCGACGCCTGGCCGCACCTGAAGAGCGCGATCGCGCCGGACACCGCCCTCGAGGCGCGCGTGCGCGAGATCGTCGGCCGCATGACGCTCGCGCAAAAGATCGGCCAGATGACGCAGGCCGAACTCAAGGCCGTGACGCCGGACGACGTGCGCACGTACTATCTCGGCTCCGTGCTGAACGGCGGCGGCAGCTGGCCGCGCAACGACAAGCACGCGCACGCGGCCGACTGGCTGAAGCTGGCCGACGCCTTCTACGACGCCTCGATGGCGACCGACATGGCGGTCAAGGTCCCGATGATCTGGGGCACGGACGCCGTCCACGGCCACAACAACGTCTACGGCGCCACCATGTTCCCCCACAATATCGGCCTCGGCGCGGCGCGCGATCCGGACCTGGTGAAGGCCATCGGCGCGGCGACGGGCAAGGCCGTGCGCGCGACCGGCATCGCGTGGGTGTTCGGGCCCACCGTCGCCGTCGTGCGCGACGACCGCTGGGGACGCACGTACGAAAGCTTTTCGGAGGATCCGCAACTCGTGCGGCGCCTGTCCGGACCGTACGTGACGGGACTGCAGGGCGCGTTGAAGGACGACGCCAACGTCATCGCCAGCATCAAGCACTACATGGCCGACGGCGGCACGGAATTCGGCATCAACACGGGCGTCGCGAAGGTGAGCGAACGCGACATGATGAACATCCACGCGCAAGGCTATTACGCCGGCATCGAGGCCGGCGCGCAGACCGTCATGGCCTCGTTCAATTCGTGGAACGACGTGGCCGCGGGCAAGGACCACGGCAAGGTGCACGGCAGCCGCTACATGCTCACCGATATCCTGAAGGACAAGATGGGCTTCGACGGCTTCGTCGTGACGGACTGGAACGGGCACGGCGAAGTGCCGGGCTGCCGCAACGACAGCTGCGCGCAAGCCATCAATGCCGGCATCGACATGGTGATGGTGCCGAACGACTGGAAGGCGTTCATCGCGAACACCATCAAGGATGTCGAGGCGGGCCGGATCCCGGCGGCGCGCATCGACGACGCCGTCGGCCGCATCGTGCGCGTCAAACTGCGGGCCGGGGTCTTCGCCAAGCGGCCGTCGCAATCCGCGTGGGCCGGCAAGGACGATGCGCTGCTCGCGAAGGAACTGGGCCGGCGCGCCGTGCGCGAATCGCTCGTCCTGCTGAAGAACGAAGGGCCGGCGCTGCCGCTGGCGACGGGCAAGCGCTTGCTGGTCGTGGGCAAGGCCGCCGACA
This sequence comes from uncultured Massilia sp., assembly GCA_966212555.1. Taxonomy (GTDB): domain Bacteria; phylum Pseudomonadota; class Gammaproteobacteria; order Burkholderiales; family Burkholderiaceae_D; genus Telluria. The sequence continues at coordinate 28,379 of CBIHRX010000013.1, read as the reverse complement.
GCATGGCCAACCAGACCGGCGGCTGGGCACTGACGTGGCAGGGCACGGCGAACACGAACGCCGACTTCCCGAAGGCCGAGACGATTCTCGCGGGCCTGAAGGCGGCCGGGGCGAACGTGACCTACAGCGCGGATGCGGCCGGCGTGGACCCGGCGCAGTTCGACGCCGTCGTCGCCGTGATCGGCGAGGCGCCGTATGCGGAAGGGGACGGGGATATCGTCCCGTCGGGCACGCTGCGCCATTCGAGCCGCTATCCGGAAGACCTGGCCGTGCTGCGGCAGGTGCACGGCAAGGGCAAGCCCGTGGTGACCGTGTTCCTGTCCGGCCGCCCGCTGTGGGTGAACGACTTGCTGAACCTGTCCGACACGTTCATCGCGGCCTGGCTGCCCGGAACGGAAGGCAATGGCGTCTCGGACCTGCTCGTCGCGGGCAAGGGGGCGAAGGCGTATGACTTCAACGGCAAGCTGTCGTTCTCGTGGCCGAAGACGGTGTGCCAGACCCCGCTGAACGTGGGCGACGCCGGCTATGCGCCGCTGTTCGCGTACGGCTACGGCCTCAAACGGGGCCAGCGTTCGCACCTCGGCACGCTCGATGCGGCGTATCCGGCCGGCGGCTGCAGCGCGTCCGACACGTTCCCCGTGCATGGGCAGGCGGACCGCGCCAGCTTCCCGCTGCGGATCGTCAGCGGCGCGCGAACGGCGGCGTTGGGCGCGGACCTGAACGCGGGGACCAGCCTGCCGGGCATCTCGGTGGCCATCGCGCAGATCAGGACGCAGCAGGATGCGAAGCTCGTCACGTGGACGGCGCCCGCGACGTTCGAGGCGCACGGCGCCAGGCCGCTCGCGCTGCCCGCCGCGCTGGCGGACAAGGGCGTGCTGCGCTTCGACACGATCGTGCAGCAGGCGCCCGCCGGCAAGGTCACGTTCGCGATGGCCTGCGGCGCCGCCGCCTGCGGCACGCCGCTGGACGCGACCCGGCTGTTCGCACGCCTGGCCGGCAAGGGCCGCCAGGAGGTCGCGATCCCGCTGGCCTGCTTCCGTGCCCGCGGCGCGGATCTTGCCCGCGTCGACACGCCGTTCCGCGTCACGAGCGACGGCCCGTTCGCGGCCGCCTTCGGCAACGTCGACGTGACGGCCGGCGCGGGCACCGTCCAGTGCGAGGACCTGCAATGACCGCATTGCGCCTGCTGGCCGACATCGGCGGCACGAATGCCCGCTTCGCGCTGCAGGCGCCGGGCGGCGGCTGCGCCGACATCGACGTGCTGGCGTGCCGCGACCACGACCATGTCGAGGATGCGATCGCCGCCTACCTGGCCCGCGCCGCCGCGCGGGGCCTGGCGACGGACGGCATCCGCCACGCGGCGCTCGCCATCGCGAACCCGGTCGAAGGCGACTTCGTGAGCATGACGAACCACCACTGGCGTTTTTCGATCGCCGGGCTGCGCGCTGCCTGCGGGTTCGGGACGCTCCTCGTCGTCAACGACTTCGCGGCGCTCGCGCAAGCCTTGCCGCACCTGGACGCGGCCGGCCGCGAACGCATCGGGAACGCGGACACCACAGCGGTCGAGGGTCGCCCCATCGGCCTCGTCGGCCCGGGCACGGGGCTGGGCGTCTCGGGCGTCGTCCCGGCGGGCGGAGGACGCTGGATCGCGCTGGCGGGCGAGGGCGGTCACGCCAGCTTCGCGCCCGTCACGCGCGCCGAGATGCGGATCCTCGACGCCCTGTGGGAAGAGCACGGCCACGTGTCGGCCGAGCGCCTGCTGTCCGGACCCGGCCTGGAAGCGATCCACCGGGTGCTGGCCGGCGAACGGCTGGCCGCCGCCGCCATCACGGCGCGCGCGCTGGACGGCTCCTGCGCCGCCTGCCGTGCGACGGTGGATGCGTTCTGCGCGATCCTGGGCGGCGTGGCCGGCAACGTCGCGCTGACCTTGGGCGCGACGGGCGGCATGTACATCGGCGGCGGCATCGTGCCCCGACTCGGCCCGCTGTTCCACGCGTCCGCGTTCCGGACCCGCTTCGAAGGCAAGGGCCGGTTGCAGCCTTATCTGGCGCGGATTCCGACGTGGCTCGTGACGGAACCGTATCCCGCGCTGCGCGGCGTGGCCGCGCTGCTCGACGCCGCAACACGACAATCATAACCAGGAGATCCCATGGCAGCTTCCCCCAACCCGTCCGTCCCCGTGGCCGCAGCGTCGAACGCGACCGCGACCAACACCGGACCGCTCGTCATCGTCACGATCCTGTTCTTCATGTGGGGCCTGCTCACGTCGCTCAACGACGTGCTGATCCCGCACCTGAAGGCGATCTACACGCTGAACTACCTGCAGGCGATGCTCGTGCAGTTCTGCTTCTTCGGCGCCTACTTCATCGTATCGCTGCCGGCCGGCGCGCTGATCCGCCGCATCGGCTACCAGAAGGGCGCCGTCATGGGCCTGCTGATCGCGGCCGGGGGCTGCGCGCTGTTCTACCCGGCGGCGCAGGGCGGCTACGGGCTGTTCCTGTTCGCGTTCTTCGTGCTGGCGGCCGGGATCACGATCCTGCAGGTGGCCGCGAACCCGTACGTGACGGTGCTCGGCCCGGCCGCGACGGCATCGAGCCGGCTGACCCTCACGCAGGCATTCAATTCGCTGGGCACGACGGTGGGCCCGGCGCTGGGCGGCATGCTGATCCTCACGGGGGCAAGCACGGTCGCGGCGGACCAGGCGGCGGCCGTGCAGGGACCGTATCTCGCGCTGGCCGCGGCGCTCGCGATCCTCGCCGGCCTGTTCGCGCTGGCCCGGCTGCCGCGCATCGACCACGCGGAGGCCGATGCGCCCACCACGGGTGCCGTCGGCTCGGCGCTCGCGTATCGCCACCTCGTGCTCGGCGCCGTCGCCATCTTCCTGTACGTGGGCGGTGAAGTCAGCATCGGCAGCTTCCTCGTCAACTTCCTCGGCGAGCAGCAGGTCGCCGGGATGCCGGCGGCGCAGGCGGCCAGCTATGTCAGCGTGTACTGGGGCGGCGCGCTGATCGGGCGCTTCATCGGCTTTGCCGTGATGCGCGTCGTCAGCCCGGGCAAGGCGCTCGCGTTCAACGCGCTCCTCGCCATCGCACTCGTGCTGGCCGCGATCTTCGGCCGGGGCCAGGCCGCCATGTGGGCGATCCTCGCCGTCGGGTTGTGCAATTCCATCATGTTCCCGACGATCTTCAGCATGGCGCTGCACGGGCTCGGACGCCACACGGGTCAGGGTTCCGGCATCCTGTGCATGGCGATCGTGGGCGGCGCCATCGTGCCGTTCATGCAAGGCTGGCTGGCGGACCGCGTCGGCGTGCAGCCGTCGTTCTTCGTGCCCGCGGCATGCTATGGCTTCATCCTGTTCTTCGGGGTGAAGTACGCGAACCTGCACAGGCAGAAAACCTGAAACCGGGGCTGCGTTTGCTGGTAAAATACCGCCATCCCATTGGGGAGTAGCCTGCTTCCGCCCCCCCGCGGAAGTTCCCGTATCAACATACTCGACGGCCCTGGCCGACGTGGTACGGGCAGCCGTTTCGGTTGGCAAGACCTTTGGTATGCCTGCGCGTTCATCGGGCCGCGCCGGCATGCCTTCGTCATTGCCCGACTGGAACCACGATGAATCTCCTCGCCACCGCAGCACTCGCTCTCGCCATGTCCACCGACGCATTCGCCGTCGCCGTCGGCAAGGGCGCCGCGCTGCAACGTCCCCATCTCCGCGAAGCCCTGCGCACGGGTGCCATCTTCGGCGTCATCGAAGGCCTCACGCCCGTCATCGGCTGGGCGCTGGGCCACTGGGCGGCGCCGTACGTCCAGGCGTGGGACCACTGGATCGCGTTCACGCTGCTGGGCGTCCTGGGCCTGCGCATGATGCGCGAAGGCCTGTCCGGCGCGGACGACGACGAGGACGACAAGCCGGCGAGCCACTCCTTCTGGCTGCTGGCCGTGGCGGGGTTCGCGACGAGCATCGACGCGATGGCCGTCGGCGTGGGCCTCGCGTTCATCGACGCGAACATCGTCACGACGGCCGGCGCCATCGGCCTGTCGACGTTCCTCATGGTGACGCTCGGCGTGATGGTGGGCCGCGGCCTCGGCAAGCTGGTGGGCAAGCGGGCGGAGATCGTGGGCGGGCTCGTACTGATCGCGATCGGGTCGCTGATCCTGTACGAGCACCTCGGCCAGGGCTGACCGCGCACGGCCGCACGCAGGCGGGTCAGCCGGCCTGCATGCCGCGCGTGTTGGTGGGCGTCGTCGGCGGTGGCGGCGCCTTTTTCTTCCACCCCAACGACTGTTCGAGGTTCAGGGCCAGATCCTGTACGCCCACACCGATCATGGCGGTGGTCGCGCAATGGTTCGCGATCGTTTCGAGAACCGCGGTTGCCTCGTCGGGCTGGAGCAGTCCGCCCGCATCGCTGTCGCAATAGCCGATGAACAGCCGGCGCAGCAGCGCGTCCGGATCGATCTTGATGGACTGGACAGGCGCCTTTTCGCCGGGGGTAACCTTGGCGGCGAGTTCCTTCTTGACGTCGTCCAGCGTCCGATACAGCGGCTCGCCGCCGTCGTCCGGCCAGAACGCGTAGATCGCGTCGACCCTCGACGAGCCGATTTCTCCGATGAGGTCGAGGAGTTTGGTCAGTTGGTAATGCTTGACGTCCAGCGAGCGTAGTCCGGTGTTCCCCAGCAGTGCGTCGATCAGCGTGGCCGGTGCCTCCGGAGCAACGTCGGCGGTATGCCTGGGCTGGCTGACGTTCACGGTCTTGCCGGTTGCCTTGCCGATCCGTTTCGATTGTCCGATGCAGATCCGGTAGCCCGCGTCCGTACCGACGACGAGCGCGAAGTCCGTGCCGGTTGCGCTCTCGTCGTTCTTGGAGAAATGCAGCCAGGCGAAATCCTCGCTCTCCGATTCGAGCCAGGGTGCCCAGAAACGCGCACCGGCCGCCAGCGCAGACATGAGTGCCGCCGTCTGCGGCTCCTCTTCGAGCCCCTTGCCGAAGATAACGGTACGCATGAACTCGAACGCCTCCTCGACGGCGAGTTCGCCGAACGACTCGCCTTTCAGCGATTCCACGCCGCGAGCCGGATCGACGATCCGCGCAAGCAAATCTGCGCGCCGCGTCTCGTAAATCGATTCGGAAGTCCGCCCGCCCACTGTCGTTCTCCGTTTGTCACGAGGGTCGGCACGTCGGCCCGGGCCCGGCCCCGTCACGGCTTACCCGCCGGGCAGTAGCGCTCCACGTACTGCTGGTGCGGCGGCAGTTGCGAGACCGTGCGGCGCACGCCGTTGCGGATGCCGTCCAGGAAGCCGCGCAGCTCGTCGTCGCCCATCAGGTCCGCGCTCGGGTGCCAGCGTTCGGGCGTCAGGCCCTGGCCCAGCATCACCTGCACCCACGAGTTTTCCGCGAACAGCTCGTTCCCTGCGCGGAAGACGCGGGCGCTGTCGCGGAACAGGTCGATGCGGTGCTGCAGGCTGTCCGGCACCCGCATCGTGGCGGCGTCGTGCCAGTACGGCGTGTCGCGCCGATTCGTGACCTTGTAGTGCAGGATGATGAAGTCGCGGATCGTCCGGATGTCTTCCTCGGCCTGCGCGTTGAATTCCTCGATGTCCGATTGCTGGATGCCGTGCGTCGGGAACGTCTGCAGCAGGCGCACGATGCCGCGCTGGATCAGGTGGATGCTCGTCGATTCGATCGGCTCCAGGAACCCGCTCGCGAGACCCAGGCCGATGCAGTTGCCGGCCCAGACCCGCTTGCGCTGGCCGGGCGTGAAGCGGATCACGCGCGGTTCCGTCAGCGCCTTGCCTTCGATATTGCCGAGCAGCGTACGGCGCGCCGTGTCCTCGTCCGTATGGCGGCTGGAGAACACGATGCCGTTGCCCGTCCGGTGCTGCAGGGGGATGCGCCATTGCCAGCCCCAGTCGTGCGCCATCGAGCGCGTCAGCGGCACGGCCGGGCCGGTGGATTCCGTCTGCACGGCGATGGCGCAGTCGTTGAACAGCCATTGCGACCAGTCCTCGTACTCGACGCCCATCGTCTGGCCCAGCAGCAGCGAGCGGAAGCCGGTGCAATCGATGAACAGGTCGCCCTCGATGCGCGTGCCCGAGTCCAGCACGAGCGCGCTGATGTGGCCCGTGGCCGGGTCGGTGTCGACACTGGCGATCTTCGCTTCGATGCGCTGGGCGCCGAAATGTTCGGAGAAGCGGCGCAGGTAGCGCGCATAGCGCGTCGCATCCAGGTGGTAGGCGTAGTTGATGCCCTGGTTCGGCAGGTGGCCGAAGCGCTTTTCCTGCGCCGCGACCAGCTCCAGGCAGTAGTCGCCGTAGTCGCTCGCGAGGCCGCGGTCGCGGCCCTTCAGCCAGAAATGCTGGAAGCCGGCCGTCCAGTGGTCCGTGCCGGTCATGCCGAACGAGTGGATATAGTCTTCGCCGCGCGCGCGCCAGCCCTCGAAGCTGATGCCCAGCTTGAACGTGGCCTGCGTGGCGGCCATGAATTCCTGTTCGCCGATGTCGAGCAGGCGGTGGAAGTGCACGAGGCTGGGGATCGTCGCTTCGCCCACGCCGACGGTCCCGATGTCGTCCGACTCGACGAGCTTGATGTCGATGACCTTGCCGAGGGTGCGCGCCAGCGCCGCCGCGGCCATCCAGCCCGCGGTGCCGCCGCCGGCGATGACGACGCGGCGGATCGGGTGGCCGCGGTCTTGTTGGTTCTTGTTCTCCATGTCTCTACTCCTGGCTTGTACTGCTCGTATTCTTATCGGTTGATGCGGCGCAGCAGCTGGCCGCGCAGCACGCGCGCGCCGTCGTCGTCGAGCGGCGACAGCGCGTAGCGCGCATTCTCCGGCAGGTGCGCGAGGTTCGCGGCGTCCGGCTCGAAGATATAGTGCCGGAAGATTTCCTGCCAGGCCCGGCGCTGCTCGGGCGGCAGGTCACGCATCGTCAGGATCGCCAGCATCAGCGCGTTCGTCGGCGTGTCCATGTAGTCCGGCGACTGGCGCCACCAGTAGTTCACGAGCACGTTGAACGCGGACAGGGCTTCCACGTGGTGCCACCACATCGACGGGATGAACAGCGCGTCGCCGGGGCCCATCTCGGCCACCTCGGCATGCTGCAGCGCTTCCGCGTAGCGGGGGAAGCGTTCGAAGTCCGGGTTGCGCACGTCGACGAGGCTGATCGCCTGGCCGGCCGGGTTGAAGTCGAGCGGACCGACGTACAGGTTCTTCAGCTGGTCGGGCGGGAACAGCGTGAACCTGCGCTCGCCGACCGCGACGACGGCCACGTTGTCGGGCAGGTCGTAGTGCGTGGCGACGACGGTGCGGTTGCCGATCCAGATGCTGGCCAGTGCGTCGCGGCCGCCCAGGTCCAGGTCGTTCTCGGCGCGGATGCCGGGCAGGGCGCCGTCGATCGACGTCGAGCCGACGTAGATCGCGCCGGGGTCGGGCCGCTTGCGATGTGCGGCCAGTTCGTCCAGCACCTGGTCGAGCCGCCCGCGCACGTTGTGGAAGTTGAAGCCCGTGATCGTGTCGTTGTAGAAGAAGCGGCCGCCGATCTGCGGGGGGCCCAGCATCGCGTTGACGGTCGCGTCGCGATAATACCGGCGCAGGTAGGCGTCGGCGCTTTCCGCGGAAGCGCGCCCTCTCTGCACGAGGGGCCAATTGGCGGCAAGGCCGCGCACGACGTACGGCCGGGTCGCGCGCAGCATCTCGTCGGGGAGTTTCCCGTCGACGGCGGCGACCTCGCGGACGTGTTTAACGGAGGCCGTCATTGGCGCGGTTCTTCCGTTGGATCAGGTTGCGGAACTGCGCGAGCGACGCCACCGCCATGTAGATGGCCTGCAGGTAGCCCTTGTCGTGCAGGCGCGCGAGCTGCTCGCCCGACAGCGTGGCCAGGCGGTCTTCATTGATCGTGTAGAAACCGGCGAGGCGGTTCTGCGAGCCGTCGTCCAGCTCCACGTCCAGTACGAACGATTCGATCAGTTCCAGCTCGACGAGCGCGCCGACGAACGCGCGCGACGCGATCAGGCCCTCGTGGATGGTGCGCAGCACGGAGCTGATGCGTTCCAGGTATTCGCTCGTGCCGCCATAGGTCAGGAACAGCGCCTCGCCTTCGATGCCGCCGTTACGCACGCGCGGGCTGTCCAGGTCGATGTGGACGGACAGTTCGTCGCCGCCGCGGCCGATCATGAACGGCTGGCGTTCGATCGTCAGCGGGATCGTGGGCGCGTCCCAGCCGTTCGGGCCGAGGAACAGGTTCTCGCCCTGTTCGAAGCCGAGCAATGCGAGCGCGTCGTAGCCGCCGTTGCCGTCCTGCGCGAAGACGATCGGGTAGCAGGCCTGCAGGTCGCGGAATTCGGCGGGGAAGGTCAGCGCCGACATCACGGCGTCGCCGTATGCCGCGCCGCGGGTGGTGACCACGCGCAGGTTCTTGTGGTCGAGGTTGTTCAAGGGTGCATGGTTGGCCATCGGTGGTAGTCTCTCTCGTTGTCGTTATTGGTGTGGTGGCGGTTCTGCTAGCCCGGCGGCATGCCGAACTGGCGGATGTGGTGGAGCATCTCGCGGTTCGCGGGCAACTGCGGCAGCATGCGGGCGGTGAGCCGCGCGGCCTCGCGGAAATATTGGTCGGCACGGTCGGGCAGGTCCGATGCGCGCGCGGTCAGTTCCGGCCGGAAGCCCATCCCGTACAGGATGTACTGCCAGCTCGCGGACGGGAAGATCTCTTCGATGCGCGGGAAGTCGCGCCGCGACGGCGCGCGCGTGCGCCACAAGGCCAACAGCTCGCGCAGGCGCGGCGATTGCGTGCGCGGGGCGCGGTGGTCGAGCCAGTAGGCCGTGTCCGTGCGCTTCGACAGCACGTAATGCAGCTTCAGGAAATCGATGATGCGTTCCCACCGGTACGTGAACGCCTCGTTGAAGCGCGCGGAAATGGTATCCATCTGCGCCCGCGTGGCGGGCATGTCGTCCGCCAGCCAGGCCGCGGACAATTCCACGAGCGCGAGCGCGGACGCTTCGAGCGGCTCGATGAACCCGGCGGACAGGCCGATCGCGACGACGTTCCTTTCCCAGAAGCGGGCGCGGTAGCCGGGATCGAATGCGATCTTGCGCGGTGCCGGGATGTCGCCGTCGATGCCCGTGGCCGCGAGATAAGTGCGGAGCGTCGTATCCGCCGCATCGTCGTCCACGTGCGCGCTCGAATAGACGTAGCCGACGCCGCGCCGCGTGGGCAGGCCGATGTCCCAGGTCCAGCCGTGCGACTGCGCGGTGGACGTGGTCTGCGACGCGATCGGCGTGTCGTCCGAGGAGTAGGGCACCTGCACGGCGAGGGCGCGGTCGTTGAACAGCACGTCGCGCTGCGACACGAGCGGCACGCCGTAGTGGCGGCCCAGCAGCAGCGAGGCCATCCCCGTGCAGTCGATGAACAGGTCGCCTTCGATCAAGCCCGCCTCGCGGGTGCACAGCGCGGCGATGTCGCCGTCGTCGTGGGACAGGATGTCGACCACGTGGGCCAGCACGTGGCGCACGCGCAGCTTGTCGACGCAGTGCTTTTGCAGGAAAACGCCGAACTTGCCCGCATCCAGGTGGTAGCCGTAGTTGGCGACGCCGGCGAATTCCGGCGTCTGCGGCTGCTTCGGCGCGCGGCCCTGCGTGCACAAATGCGGCTGGTAACTGACGACGTCCGCGAAGGGCACGTCCCGGTGCGACCGTTGCCACGCCGCGACGAGGTTCGCCTCGCCATAGCCCTGGGGGAGGGAAAAGGGATGGAAATAGACGTCGCCGTCGCTGCCGTCGACCCAGCGGTCGAAGCGCGAACCCTGCTTGAACGCGGCATCGCATTCGCGGAAGAACGCGGCTTCGGAGACGCCGATGCGCTGCAGGGTCTCGCGCATGGACGGCCACGTGCCTTCGCCGACGCCGATGGGCGGCACGCCCGGCGATTCGACGAGCGTGACGGTCAGGCGCGGGTGTTCGGCCGCGAGGACGCCGGCCGTCAGCCAGCCGGCGGAGCCGCCGCCGACCACCACGACGTGTTCGATGGGTTTACTCATCACAGCTTCCTTTTTCCGGTGGGCCGCATGAGTCTACCTGAAAATGCTGGCTTTAGAACAACTTTTTAACTGCTGAAACCGATTACGGCAGATTAGAAGTTCTTAATGCGTAGGGTGGGCGGCCCTCCGCCCACGCGTAACGCCGGCAAACCGCGAGCGTCACGCGTGGGCACGGGGTGCCCACCCTACGGCCTCGGCCCCTTAGAACTTGTAGCGCGCCCCCAGCATATAACGCGGCCCGGTCTGCGTCACGTACAAGGCCTGCTGCGTGGTACGGCCATGCACGCGGCTCGTCTCGTTCGTCAGGTTGATGGCTTCGAACTGCACGACCAGCTTCGGCGTGACGTTGTAGCCGACCGACAGGTCGAGCTGGCCGTACGGCTCCACGTAGTTCGGGTTCGGACCCGCGCCGTCGAACGTCGACGACAGGAACTCGCCGCGCCAGTTGTAGGCCGCGCGCACGTTCCACTTGTCGTTCTCGTAGATGCCGACGAGGTTCGCGGAGTTCGACAGGCCGACCAGCGCGAACTGTTCGCCCACGCTGCCGTTATCGTACCGCAGTCCGGAGTGCACGTACGTGTAGTTCGCCGAGATGCCGAAGCCCGTGTTGCCGAACATGTGCTGGAGGTTGAATTCCAGGCCGTTCAGGCTCGCCTTTTTCTGGTTCGAGAACGTCGTGATCTGGAAGTGCGCCACCGGATCGCCCGGCTGGCCGACGATGTTGCCGGTCGGGTTGCCGCTGCTGTCCACGCCCGTCACCGTCACGCCCGCGGCGGTCGGGTGGTTCTTGAAGATGTAGTTGCGGATGCACGCCGGGTCCGTGCCGCAGCCGGAGGCCGACGCTTCGTTCCACAGCGCGCCGCCCACCGGGGTGTGCAGGTTGAACGGCGTGGCGTCGATCTTCGACTGGCCCGCGTAGTTCTCCAGGTCTTTATAGAACGCGTTCACGGAGAAGAAGCTGTCCTTCCCGTAGTACCACTCCCACGACAGGTCGAAGTTCTTCGACTTCACGGGCTTCAGGGCCGGGTTGCCCTGCGAGCCCGTGCCGCCGTCCACGCGCGCCAGCGTATTCAGGATCTGGCCGCCGGCGATCTGGTCGTAGCGCGGACGCCCGATGGTTTCGCCGTAGCTCGCGCGCACCTTCATGTCGTCGCGCAGGTCCATGTCCCAGTCGACCGACGGCAGCAGGTGGTGGTACTTGCCGGTCAGGGTCGTGAACGACGGCGCGCCGAACTGCACAGGGAATTCGTTCGCGGAGACCATCGTGATCGACGTCGCCGTCGGCACGAGCGCGGTGGAGACGACGTCCGTCTTCTCGTAGCGCACGCCGATCGCGGTGTGCATCGGCAGGGCCGTGTCCCAGTCCGTGTTGAACTGCAGGTACAGGCTCTTCGACTTTTCGCCGGTACGCTGGTCCGTGTCGTACGTGTTCTTCGGCAGGTACAGCTCGGGCAGGCCGGACGCCTTCGCCACCACGTCGCGCACCTGGGCGAAGTTGAAGGTGTAGAAGGTGTTGAACAGGTTCGGGTTCTGGCTGCCGGCCAGCTGGTCGAAGTACTGGCGGATCGTGTCCGCGTGCCACAGGCTGCTCGGGTAGTCGGACGGCTTCGTCGCGCCGGTCCACGAATCCCGCTGCTGCGTGGAGAAGGCGGAGCGGTTCTTGACCTCGATGGAGCCGATGCCGAAGTTCAGGTTCGACGCTTCCAGCATGCGCAGGCGGCCCTTGAGCTGGAACTGGTCGACTTCGCCCTTCATGTAACCGTTCTGGAAGACGGAGCCGGTGACCTGCTGCGGTGCGCCCGTGAAGTTGGCGCCCTTGATCGACAGGACGGGGAATTCCTGCGAGAAGTCGGCCGTCGTGTCGCCGCGCGAGAAGCTCGCGGTGCCCAGCGTGTTGCTCGAGCCGAACGGGCTGTCGGCCTGCGATTCGGCGGTCGAACGGTGCGCGTCGAACTCGAGCTTGAGATCCTTGCTGGCGCGCCACTGGGCGTTGAAGCCGAGCGACTTGTTCTGGGTCTTGGTGGCGAAGTCGGCGCCGCCCATCGCGATGTCGCTGTTCCCGGCCGGGATGAATTCGGTGTACACGAGCGGCGCGGCGATCGGACCGTTGGTCCACGACGATGCCGACGCGCCGAAGTTGAACCAGGCGGAGACGTCGTTGCGCTTCGTCTGCAGCTTGTTTTCCGAGTACGTGTAGTCGAGGGTCGTCGTCAGCTCCTTGACCGGCTGCCACTGCAGGGTCAACTGGCCGTTGGTGCGCTGGCGCTTCACGCCCGTCATGCTGTAGTTCAGGTTCTGCGGCACCTGGTAGATGTCGCCGGGCTTCGGACGGTTCGTGATGTTTTCCGAGCCGGCGGTACCCGGCTGCGGGATCGTGCCCCAGTTGTTTTCGTCTCCGCGGAACGGACCCTTCCAGCCATTGCCGACGGAAGCCTGGTTGAAGCCCAGGTTGCGTTCCTGGTAGCTGGCCGACACGCCCAGGCCCCAGTGGCCATCCTTCGACGTCGTCGAATAGATGCCCGAGAATTCCGGCGTCGTGGAGGTGCTGGCCTTGACGTCGCCCGGCAGGTTGTTGTTCGACGTGTCGTGCACGGCCTTGATGCCGATGCTGGACCAGGTGCCCAGTTTATCCAGCGGACGCGCGGTGATCACGTTGACGGTGGCGCCGATGCCGCCCGTCGGCGTCTCCGCGCGGCTGGTCTTGTAGACCTGCAGCTGCGAGATCGCTTCCGAGGCCAGGTTCGAGAAGTCGAACGAGCGGCCATTCAGGTCGCCCAGGTTCGACGTCGGCATCTGGCGGCCGTTCAGCAGCACCATGTTGAAGTCGGGACCCACGCCGCGCACGGTGATCTTCTGGCCTTCGCCGTTCACGCGGTCGATCGACACGCCCGAGATGCGCTGCAGCGATTCGGCAAGGTTCGTGTCGGGGAATTTGCCGATGTCTTCGGCCACGATGCCGTCGACGATGCCGTCCGACTGGCGTTTCAGGTTCAGCGACGAGGCCAGCGACTGGCGCAGGCCCGTGACCGTGACCTGCTGGATCGAGGTGGTCGGAATGTCGCCGCCGCGGCTGTCTTCGGGCGTGGTGGTCTGGGCGTAGGCCGGGATGAGGGCGGCGCAGGCGCTCGCCACTGCCAGGCTCATCAGTTTTTGGTTTGCCTTGGGGTAATGCATTGGGTCTCCTCTGTTTTTATCTCTCTGTGTTTCACCGCTTCGGTACGGATTCTTCTCGCCGACGTTCTTCCTCCCTGTGTATCGTTTCCAATCTCTGGAAACGTTTCCATATGTTGGTCGAATCTTATGTTCAGAAAAAATAATTGTCAACGGAATATTCGGTAGTGCGTGGCCGAAACGGCACACCGGGAAACCGGGGTACGTTTGACATCGAAAAAATCGCGGTGCTATATTGGAAACAGTCTGGGAACGTTTCCAAGCGGAGGGGGCATGTCCACGTTTCGTATCGCCGCGGTGCTGGCCGCGCTTGTATGCCTGATGGATGGCGCGTACGCCCAGGTCACCCAGCCGCCCGGCTGGGTGCTGGACTGGAACGACGAATTCGACGGCCCGACGCTGGACCGTGCGAAATGGGTCCCGGAGACGGGCGGCAACGGCTGGGGCAACCAGGAGCTGGAGTTCTACACGGACCGGCCGGACAACGTGCGCGTCGACGGCGGCCATCTCGTGATCGAGGCGCGCAAGGAAGACTACGGCGGACGGCATTACACCTCGGCGCGCATCAAGACGGCCGGCAAGGTCGAACGCACCTATGGCCGCTACGAGGCGCGCATCAGGATCCCGCGCGGGCAGGGCATCTGGCCCGCGTTCTGGCTGCTCGGGGCGGACGTCGGCAAGGCCGGCTGGCCCCGCTGCGGCGAGATCGACATCATGGAAAACATCGGCCGCGAGCCGGATCTCGTGCACGGCACGCTGCACGGCCCCGGCTACAGCGGCGAGAAGGCCATCGGCAAGCCGCAGCGTCTCGGCAAGGGAAGCTATGCCGACGACTACCACGTCTACGCCGTCGAGTGGGAACCGCGCGAGATCCGCTGGTACCGCGACGGCATCCTGTACCACACGGCGCGCCCCGACACCGTCCCGGGCGACTGGGTGTTCGAGCATCCGTTCTTCGTGATCCTGAACCTGGCCGTCGGCGGCGGCTGGCCGGGCAATCCGGATGCGACGACGACATTCCCCCAGCAGATGCTGGTCGATTACGTGCGTGTTTACAAGCTCGCGCATTGATAAATCGTCATGACGAAGTTAGCGCTCTCATGGCATCATGTCGGGCTGGGGTGCCGCGCGGTGCGGTATCCGGCGGGTCTGGGGAGAGCGCATGCGGTTCGGGACGTGGTTGACGGTGGGTGTGGCGGCGGTGCTGATTGCGGGCTGTGCGCGTCCCCTGAGGCCCATGCAATCGCTGTCCGACCCGGAGATCCAGCGCGCGATGCGGCGCGAACAGGTGCAGGGCCTGGCCTTCGCGACGGTCGAGAACGGGCAGGTCGCGAAGGTGAAGGTGTTCGGCATGCGCAACGCGGCCCTCGGCCAGCCGCTCACGCCGGACACGATCATGGCCGGCGGCGCCATCACCAAGGCCGCCTTCGCCTACATGCTGCTGCAACTGGCCGACGAGGGCCGCCTGGACCTCGACGCGCCCGTCACGAAACTGCTGCCCCATCCGTTGCCCGCGTACCGCGAGCGTCCGTACGATTTTTCCGACCTGGCCGGCGACGCCCGCTGGCAGACGCTCACCCCGCGCATCCTGCTCGCGCACGGCGGCGGTCTCGCCAATTACCGCTGGCTGGAGCCCGGTGGCCGGCTGCGCATCCACGCCGATCCGGGGGCGCGCTATGCGTATTCCAGCGAGGGATATGCGATCCTGCAGCTGATCGTCGAACAGGGATTGGGCCTGGACGTGGCGCAGGAAATGCGGCGGCGCGTGTTCGACCGCTTCGGCATGCGCCGCACGAGCATGCACTGGCGGGCGGAATTCGCGGAAAACGCGGCGGACGGCTACGCTTTCGACGGCACCTTGCAGCCGCACGAGCGGCGCTACCGCGTGCGCGCGGCCGGGTCGATGGAGACGACGATCGCCGACCAGGCGAAGCTGTGGGCCGGCATCATGCGCGGCGACGGCCTGCGGCCCGATACGCGCGCCGCGTTCGCGACCGGCTGGCTGCCGATCGCGTCGCGCCACCGGTTCCCCGCGTTCGACGGGGCCGAGACGGCATGGCCGCAGAAGCTGGCCGCGGGCCTGGGCGTCGTCACGTTCGAGGACCGGACGGGCCCGGGCTGGTTCGACGGCGGCCACGACGACGCGGCGGCGGACTTCGTGCTGTGCCTGGAGACGGGCCTGCGCTGCGTCGTGATGCTGTCGAACGACGTGCGGGCGGAACGCCTGTTCCCGGAACTGGGCCGGCAGGCGCTCGGTCCCGACGACATGCCGTGGAGCTGGGAATATGACTGGCTGGATCAACCCTGATGCCGCCGGCAGCGGCATGCCGCAGGCCGCGCCCGATGCGCGCTTCGAGGACGCGCGCTTCGAGGACTCGTTCCGGTGCTGGCTGCTGGGCGCGATCGGGGAGCCGGCCGGCAGCTGGCGCGCCGGCGTGCGCGCGCTGTGCTTCAACGTGCACCCCATGACGGCTGCCGACCACGCGGTGGAATTGATCGGCGCGGCGGATTGCGACCCGGCCGCCGCCGACTGGGCGCTGGACGAGGTCTGGCTGCCGGCGCGCCCGCGCCTTGCGCTGCCGGGGAACGTGGCCGATGCCGACGACGGCGTGCTGCTCGTGCGCCGCCTCGTGCGCGCAGCGCTTGCCGACGGCTTCGCGGGCGCGCGCTTGAAGCGGTATCCGCGCATCGCCGTCGGTCACGTGGACGGGGCGCTCGACGTGGTGTGGGAGCGCACGCCGGTCTGAAAGGCGTCCGGCAAGGATCGCGGTCAGGCGTTACACTTGACGCTTTGAGCGGAGCGCACGTTGTCCCATCCACCTTCGCCCACCGGGGTGCTCGACCGTCCGCGGCATGACGCCGCGACTCATCCCGCCATGCCGACCTGGCTCATGCTGCTGATCGCCGCGGCCTGCGGCCTGATCGTCGCGAATCTGTATTACGTCCAGCCGCTCGTCGGCCCGATCCGCGAAGCCATCGGCCTGCCGGCCGGCGCCGCGGGCCTGCTCGTGACGCTCACGCAGCTCGGCTATTGCGCGGGGCTGCTGCTCGTCGTGCCGCTGGGCGACCTGCTGGAAAACCGCAGGCTCGTGCTGGCCCTCGTCGCCTTGCTGGTGGCGGCGCTCGTCGCGGCGCCCGTCGCCCCGGCACTCGGCCACCCGGTGCCCGCGTTCCTCGCGTGCTCGCTGGCGATCGGCTTCGGTGCGGTCGCCGTGCAGGTGCTCGTGCCGTACGCGTCGCACATGGCGGCCGAACACGTGCGCGGAAGAGTCGTCGGCAATATCGTCAGCGGCCTGATGTTCGGCATCATGCTGGCCCGCCCCGTCGCCAGTTTCATCACGCACGCGTGGTCGTGGCAGGGCGTGTACGTGCTGTCGGCCGTGCTGATGGTGGTGCTCGGGATCGTGCTGCGCGTGCTGCTGCCGACGCGGCGGCCGCATTCGACCCTGGGCTATGGCGCATTGCTCGCATCGATGGCGGGTCTCGTGCGCGACCTGCCCGTGCTGCGCCGCCGCGCCATCTACCAGGCCGGCATGTTCGGCGCGTTCAGCGTGTTCTGGACCGTCGTGCCGCTGCTCCTCGCGAGCCCCGCCTACGGCATGAACCAGCGCGACATCGCGTGGTTCGCGCTGGCCGGCGTCGCCGGCACCATCGCGGCGCCGCTCTCCGGCCGCGTGGCCGACCGCGGCTGGACGCGTCCCGCGACGGCGTTCTGCATGACCCTCGGTTTGCTGTCGTTCGTGCCGACCCTGGGGCTGGCGGATGGCGGACGCTTCGGCGTCGCCATCCTCGTGGCGGCCGCCATCGCGCTGGACTTCGCCGTGTCCGGCAATCTCGTGCTGGGCCAGCGCGCCATCTACGCGCTGGGCGCGGAAGTGCGCGGGCGCGTCAACGGCCTGTACATGGCGACGTTCTTCCTGGGGGGCGCGACCGGATCGGCGCTGGGGGCGTGGAGCTATGCGCACGGCGGCTGGCAGGCCGCGTGCGCCGTGGGGATGGGATTGATCGGGGCGGTGCTGTTCGTATTCCTCACCGAGCCACGGGGCATCACTTCGGGGTCTTGAGCATCGCCGGGTAGCCCACGTCTTCCGTCGCCTTCTTCAGGTCGGCGAGGGTGGCCTGGGCGTCGTCGTAGACGATGATGGCTTCGCGCTTCTCGTAGCTGACCTTCACTTTCGAGACGCCCGGCACTTTCGACAGCGCCGCCTTGATGGTGATGGGGCAGGTGGCGCAGTCCATGGTCGGGACATTCAGCGACACGGTCTGCTGCTTGGCGAAGGCGGGCGCCGCGACAAACAGTGTGGCGACGGCGAGGGAGCGGATGAAGTTCATGATGGAATCCTCAGTAGAACAGCGGGGCGATCAGCGGAAAGCCCAGCAACAGCGCGACGAACAGCGCGCAGGCGATGAATACGCGGCGCATCAGCGGCCGCGTGGTGGCGCAGCCGCCGCCGGCCAGGTCGCACGCGCGCGCCGGACGGAACACGAGCCAGCCGGCCCACGCCAGCGCGCCGACGGTGAGGGCGATGGCATAGGGCGTCACGGGCTTCAGGGCCTGCAGGTTGGCCATCCACGCGCCGGTCACGCCGACCAGCACGAGTGCGAGCGGCAGCACGCAGCACGTCGAGGCGAGCAGCGCCGCGAGCATTCCGACGGCGATCAGGCGGCCGGCCTTGCGTTCGGTACCGTCGACAGGTTGGCGGGCGAGCGTGGGCATGGCGGTCAGATGGCGCGCGACGTGATGGTGTACTTGAACGTGTCCGGTGCGAGCGAGTCGTACGCTTCGCCGCCGCTCTGCGCCTGCGGGTACATGAGGAAGCCGACCTTGCCCGCGACCGATCCGGGCAGGCGCACGTCGTGGGCAAAGTTATAGCCCATCCAGTTGCCTTCCCAGCCGCCGAACAGGGCGCGCTTGACGGGCGCGACGACCGGGTTGTCCGGGTCCTTGATCCAGTTGGGCGTCTCCTGGCGCATGACCTTGGCCACGTCCGCCGGGTCCATCGCGACCCAGCCGTGCTGCTTCAGGTAGACCTCGGCGCGGCAGTGCTGGGCGCCCTGCAGCGAGGCCGGTTTGCCGCCCAGTTCCCGGTAGCCGAAGGCGCTGGGTGCGATGCGGATGCCGTAGACGTCGCGCGCCGGCACGCCGGAGGCGCGGCACAGGCCCACGAACAGGCCGTTCAGGTCCGCGCACTTGCCGCCGAAGTTACCGGTCTCCAGCATCGTCTTGATGTCGCCCGTGCCGCAGCCTTTCACTTTCGGCTCCCGGAACGTGTTCAGCACGATCCAGTCGTAGATGCGCTGGACCTTTTCTTCGTCCGTGCGCGCACCTTTGGTGATCGTCAGCGACGTCTTCTTCACGATGCCGTCCAGCGGCATCAGGTCCGTCGGCCGCAGCCACAGGCGCAGGTCCTCGGCCGTTTCCGTTCCCGGCGCGCGGGTCTTCCAGTTCTCGGCGCGGTCGCGGGTCTGGATGCGCGACACGACTTCCAGCGTCGGCGGCGCCGAGCCGTCGAATTCGGCGACGAGGAAGCGCGCGCCGTAGTGCGGGTCGCTTTCGACGCGCGTCTTCGTCGCGTTGCCGGACCAGTTGTTGGACAGGCCGCGCTGCCATTCCGTATCGATGGCCGGCAGCGGGATCCATACGGTCGACGGACCGGCCGCGCGCTGCAGGGCCACCGTCGTCACCACCTCGTAGCTCTTCCACTCGCCCGGGCGCGGGTCGAAATGGCGTTCCTGCTCTTCCGCCGCCAGCACGGCGCGGGGCAGGGCGGTGGCGAGCGCGAGGCCGCCGGCCGCTTTCAGCAGCGTACGGCGGGCGGTGGACGGTTTGGTATCCTGCATGGTTCTTTCCCTATTTTTGGTTGTGTGGCCGGCGTTGCGTCCCCGGCTCGGCCAGCAAGGCGTCGATGGCGGCGCGCAGCCGGGTGTCGTCCGGTGGAATCTCGCCGACCGTCCGCCAGCGCGCGCGTCCCGTGCGGTCCAGCACGATCGTCGTCGGCATCACGCCCGGCGTCCAGCGCTTGAAGGCATCGCCCGTGCGGTCGCGCAGGACGGGATAGCCGAGCGGGTGGGCCGCCGTGAAACGTTCGATCGTGTCGAGCGGTTCCTTGTAGTTCACGCCCACGACCGCCACGCCGTCGCGTCCGGCGAGCCCCGCCAGCACGGGCAATTCGTCCACGCACGGGCCGCACCAGCTGGCCCAGAAATTCACGACGACGACCTTGCCGCGCAGGTCGGCCACGTCCCACGGCTGGCCGTCCAGGCTCGTCACCTGCAGGGCCGGTGTCGGCTGGCCCGCGGGCCAGGGGCGCAGGGTCGCGTCCTTCGCCGCGGCCGTGCCGGCGCTCAGCAGTGCCGCGAACAGCAGGCCGGTGGACATCCTCGTGTGGTGCGTCAACGTGTGGATCTCGAAGCGAAAACAGGCGTCATGATACCAGAGGGTGCCGTTCCATGCCCGGCCCCGGCCGTTCCGGTTGGCACGTTACGACGGGTTTGTTCATAATCCGGCAACAAGGAGACGCCATGCACAACTGGATTTACCTGTCGATCGCCATCTTGTCGGAAACCGTCGCCACCACCGCGCTGAAAGCCAGCGCCGGATTCACCCGTCCGGGTCCGGCGGCGCTCGTCGTCGCGGGTTATGGTCTCGCCTTTTATTTCCTGTCCCTGACGCTGCGGACGATACCGCTGGGTGTCGCGTACGCCGTGTGGTCGGGCGTTGGCATCGTGCTGATCACGGCGGCCGGCTGGATCTTGTATGAACAGAAACTCGACGCCGCGGCGCTGGCGGGCATCGCCCTGATCGTGGCCGGCGTGCTCGTGATGAACCTGTTCTCGAAGACGGCCGGCCATTGATCGTCAACCGTGCATCCGCCCGGGGCCGCTTGAGGTAAGCTCGGCGGCAAAAATCCGGAGGGGACATGGGAACGCTACGGAGTCTCGGTGCATTGATCCTGGCGCTGGCCGCGCCGGCATGGGCGGCGCCCGCCGCCACCTATCGCAATCCGCTGCCCGTCCGCCTGGCGAACGGCGAACCCTCCCAGAACTGCGCCGACCCGGCCGTGCTGCGCGATCCGAGGGTGAAGACGCCCACGTGGTATTTGTATTGCACAAGCGACCCCGTCAGCAAGAACGAAAAGCCGCTGGAGGGCGAGAAGGGCGAGTGGCATTTCCACATGATCGCCATCTACCGGTCCACGGATCTCGTGAACTGGCGCTACGTGGGCGACGCGTTCGCCGACCGCCCGGCCGGGCTGGCGGCGCCGACGTCCGGCCTGTGGGCCCCGGAGCCGGCGTTCCTGAACGGCCACTACTACCTGTACTTCACCGTGACGGACGTGGCGGACGCGCACAGCCCGGAAGCGGGCTGCGACAAGGACAGCGCCATCGGCGTGGCCATGGCGGAGAGCCCCGCGGGGCCGTGGGTGCCGGCGGCGAAGCCGGTGGTGCCGCCGCGGCGCGCGGGGCCGGGTTGCGATTTCCAGTGGACGTTCGATCCGAAAGTCGTCGAGGACGGCGGCCGGAAGTGGATTTATTACGGCAGCTACGGCGGCGGCGTGTACGTGCAGCCGCTGCGCCCGGACGGCCTGCAGGCCGAGGGCACGGCGCGCAAGGTGGGCGCCGCGTGGCGCTACGAAGGCGCGGAAGTGGTGCAGCATGGCGGCTGGTGGTATCTGTTCGGCTCGACGACGGATTGCTGCAACGGTCCGCTGACCGGCTATGCCGTCTACGCGGGCCGGGCGCGCACCCCGGCCGGGCCGTTCCTCGACCGGCTGGGCCAGGATCTCGCCGCGCCCCGCGCCGGGGGTACGCCGGTCCTGTTCCAGAACGGGAACCGCTGGGTCGGCGTGGGCCACAACACGGTCTTTCCCGACACGGCCGGGCAGTGGTGGACGATCTACCACGGCATCGACATGAACGAGCCGTTCTTCAGCGCGCGCGACAAGCTGACGCGGCGCCTCGCGCTGCTCGACCGTATCGACTGGGCCGACGGCTGGCCCGTCGCGCGCGGCGCGCCCAGCGACGAACCCCGCCCAGTGCCTGCGACGGCGGCCGGTACGCGCCCGCGCGCGTCGACCCTTGCCGCACCGCCGGCGGAGAACCCGCAGCCGGCGTGGACGGAGACGTTCGGCGGTACACAGCTGGACGAACGCTGGTCGTGGCTGCGCCCGCCGGCGGAGGACACCTGGTCGACGGGTCCGCAAGGCCTCGCGCTGGCGACGGCGGCGACCGACCTGCACGTGGACACGAACACGGCCAGCGTGCTGCAAACGGCGCTGCCCGGGGGCGACGTCCGCATCGAAGCGGTCGTGAAACTGGCCGTCCCGGACGACTGCTGCAAGGCCCCGGTACAGGCAGGCTTCGTCGTGATGCGCGACGACGACAACTACGTCAAGCTCGTCGAGATGGCGCACGGGGGCCTGCACCAGGTCGAGTTCGCGAAGGAGCTGGCGCCCGTGCCGGAGGCGTATCCGCGCTACGGCAACACGGTCGCCGGCACGCCGGGCACCACCACCTGGCTGCGGCTCGATGTCCACCGGGTCGGGGGGGAAGAACGTTATACGTCGTATTCGAGCCGGGACGGCAAGACCTGGGTCGGGGGCGGGACGTGGACGCACCGCCTCGGTCCGCAGGCGCGGCTGGGCCTGGTGGCGATGGGCGGCGCCGGCTACCGCGCGGTGTTCGAGCGCGTGACCGTGTCCCGCCTGTCTCGTTGATGCTACGTCGGGCGTATCGCTTTGTAACCGGCAGTGAAAGGCCTTGCAACCGGCGGTGGCGGCTCATAGAGTAGGTCGTACAGAAGAACGAAGGAGCGCAAACGTGGAATATCCCCGCCCACAATTGCGGCGCGCCGCCTGGCGCAGCCTCGACGGCCCCTGGCAGGCCATGTTCGACGACTCGACCCTCTACGTCGATCCGGCCGAGGTGCCGTTCGACCGCACGATCGTCGTCCCGTATCCGCCCGAAGCCCGTGCCAGCGGCGTGCACGACCGCGGCTACCGCCGGCGCGTGTGGTACAAGCGCCAGATCTCGCTCGACCCCGCGCTGCTGCCGGGACCGGAGGAGCGGCTGATGCTGCACTTCGGCGCCGTCAACTACCGGGCGCGCGTGTGGATCAACGGCCGCTTCGCCATCGAGCACCGCGGCGGCCACAGCCCGTTTTCCCTTGACGTCACGCGCCACCTGGACGGTTCGATCCTCGAGATCGCCGTGCAGGCCGAGGACGACCCGCAGGACATGCACAAGCCGCGCGGGAAGATGGACTGGGAGCCGGAACCGCACAAGATCTGGTATCCGCGCACGAGCGGCATCTGGCGCACGGTCTGGATCGAAAAGGTCCCGCGCGCGCACGTCGCGCAGCTGCGCTGGACGGCCGACGTGGCCGCGTGGCAGATCCGGCTCGATGCCGACATCGCCCACGTGCCGGAGGGCGGCATGGCGAACGTCACGCTGAAGCTGGGCGGCCGGCTGCTCGTCGACGACCGTTGCCTGCTGACCGGGCCGCGTCTGTCACGCATCTTCCAGCTGCCCGATCCCGGCATCGACGACGCCCGCGGCCTGTGGATGTGGAGCCCGGAGAGCCCGCAGCTGATCGACGCCGAGATCGAGATCCGCTCGGCCGACGGCAACCTGGTCGACAGCGTGCAGAGCTACACGGCGCTGCGCACCGTGAGCGTGGAAGGCGACCGCTTCGTGCTGAACAGCCGGCCGTACTTCCTGCGGATGGTGCTCGACCAGGGCTACTGGCCGGACAGCCTGATGGTCGCGTCGAGCGACCAGTTGCGCCACGACGTCCTGCTCATCAAGCGCCTCGGCTTCAACGGCGTGCGCAAGCACCAGAAGTCGGAAGACCCGCGCTGGCTGTACTGGTGCGACGTGCTGGGCCTGTGCGTGTGGGGCGAGATGCCGTCCGCGTACGGCTTTTCCAGCGCGACGATTCACGGCGTGATGGAAGAGTGGAAGGAACTGGTCGAGCGCGACATCTCGCACCCGTGCATCGTCGCCTGGGTGCCGACCAACGAATCGTGGGGCGTGCCGGAACTGATGAACGACCGGCGCCAGGTCGATTTCGTGCGCGCCCTGTACCACACGACGCGCGCGCTGGACGGCACCCGGCCCGTCGTCGGCAACGATGGCTGGGAGATGCCGTGCGGCGACCTCGTGTGCGTGCACGACTACGAGCAGGACCCGGTCGTGCTGCTGGAACGCTACGGCAGCCGCGAGGCTGTCGCGTACACGCTGGAGCACGTGCAGCCGGACCGGCGCCGCCTCGTCATCGACGGGTTCACGGGCCTGGGCCGGCCGCTGTTCCTGTCCGAGTTCGGCGGCATTGCCATGACGAAACCCGGAGAGGACGCGGGCTGGGGCTATTCGGTGGCGAAGGACAGCAAGGAGCTGCTGGTCCGCTACCAGCAACTGATGTCGGCCGTGCACCGGTGCCGGCCGCTGTCCGGCTTCTGCTACACGCAGTTGACGGACACCTTCCTCGAAAAGAACGGCCTGCTGACGGAAGACCGCATCCCGAAAGCGCCCATCGAGGCGCTGGCCCTCGCGACGCGCGGACCGCAGGCGCACCTGCAGGACTGGGTGCTGGATCCCCTCGGCCACAGCCAGCGCTGGCGCGCGCGGCGGGGCCCCGATTTCCCTGTCGAGTGGACGCGCGTCGGAGAAACGGCAGAAGTGCTAGCCTATCCGGGAGAGCGCCAGCCGCCGCAGGTGGGCGAGCCCGACGTCCCGCCGACGGAACCCGGTCCATCCGCGGGTCCTCCGGGCTTCGAACGCCGCGGACGTGGCGCTCCGGGAGCGCGCGCACGGCGCAAGGCCGCCTGACCGGCGCTCCGCCGTAGGGTGGGCACCCCGTGCCCACGCGGACGCTTGCGAAGTGTTGGCGTCACGCGTGGGCTCGGGGGAGCCCACCCTACTTGCAGACATTAATAAGGAGACGACGTGGCGCGATGCGGATTCCCGCGCGCCGCCGCGCTGGTTGCGACCCTGTTCCTCGGGCTGGCGGGCATGAGCGCCCCCGCGCGGGCGCAGGTCGAAGTCAGGATGTGGACGCTGCTCTCGGGCGGCGACGGCGCGCGCATGCGGGCGCTGGTCGACGACTTCAACGCCAGCCAGCGCGACGTGCGCGTGGTCGGTACGACCCTCAGATGGGGCGAGCCCTTTTATACGAAACTGATCACGGCTTCCGTCGTGGGCGCCGGACCGGACGTCGCGACCATCCACCTGTCGCGCATCGTCAACCTGGCCGGCGGCGGCGTGCTGCGGCCGATCGCTCCCGCCGAGCTGGCGGCGGCCGGCCTGCGCGGGCAGGACTACCTGCCGCGCCAGTGGGCCAAGGCGCAGTACCAGGGCGCGGCGTATGCCGTCCCGCTGGACGTCCACCCGTTCGTCCTCTACTACAACAAGACGCTGGCCGGCAAGGCGGGCCTGCTGGACGCGGACGGCAAGCTGAAACCCATCGCCGGCGTGGACGCCCTGACGGACGCCTTCCGCAGCGCCACCGAACGCACCGGCCAGCGCGGCCTGACGATGGAGAGCAGCCAGAGTTCCTATGCGATCTGGCGCCTGTGGCTGTCGATGCTCGCGCAGCAGAACGTCACCATCATCGCCAATGGCCGCTTCACGTACGGCCCGGCCGGCGCGGCGACGCTGTCCCGCATCAGCGACTGGTTCACGAAGGGCTATGCCCAGTCGGGGCTCGACTACCCGGCGTCGACGAGCCAGTTCATGGGCGGCGGCGCCGCGTTCATGCTGAACGGCGTGTGGGAAGTGCCGGAACTGGTGCGGGCGACGAAGGCGGGTACGCTGGGCTTCGACTACGGCATCGTGCCGCTGCCGAAGATGTATGCGAACGCGTCGACGTGGGCCGATTCCCACGCGTTCGCGCTGCCCGCGAACCCCGGGCATGCGCCGTCGCCGGAGAAAGTCCAGGCCGTGCTGCGCTTCGTCGCCTACGTCAGCAGGCATTCGCTGGGCTGGGCGGAGGGCGGTCACATCCCCGCCTACAAGCCCGTCGCGGAGTCGCCCGCAGCCAAAAGCCTGATGCCGAACGCGATGTATGCGCAAGTCGCGAACGACGTCGTGTACGATCCGGACGGCTGGTACATGGGCGCGGCGGGGCCGCTGGAAGCGATCGCGTCGAAATTCCTGCCGGCGGCGCTGTATGGCTACCTGACGCCGGAGCAGGCGGTCCACCGGTTCGAGACGGAAGCGGCGCGCCTCGTGCGCAAGCGCCCGCCCCGTTATTGAGGGCGGCCATGCGACGCGACGACATGACCCTGGGGCCGACGACGGCGAGGCGCGACACGCTCCCGGCCTGGCTGCTGCTGGCGCCTTTCCTGGTGGCGTTCGGCCTGTTCTTCTTCCTGCCCGCGCTGGAGACGCTCTGGCTCAGCCTCACGGAGAGCAGCCTGACGCGCACGAGCGCCTTCGTCGGCCTGGACAACTATCACACCTTGCTGAACGACCCGTCGTTCTGGGATTCGGTCGGCAACACCTTTTATTTTTCGCTGCTGACGGTGATCCCGCTGTGCGCCCTCGGCCTGCTGATGGCCATGCTCGTCGACCGGTTTGCGCGCGTGCAGGGCTGGCTGCAGGGCACGTTCTTCCTGCCGTTCGTGCTGCCGATCTCCGTGATGACCCTCATCGCCGACTGGATGCTGCAGCCGTCGTCCGGCGTCGTCAACCACATCCTCGGGGGCCAGCGCGCGTGGCTCGCGGATCCCTACTTTGCGCTGCCGGCCGTCGCCATCGGCACGGTCTGGTGGACGGTCGGCTTCAACATGCTGCTGTTCCTCGCCGGCCTGCGCAACATCCCGGCCGAGCTGTACGAGGCGGCCGCGCTGGACGGCGCCCGCGGCTTCACCCTGTTCCGCACGATCACGTGGCCGGCGCTGCGCCCCGTCGCGACCACGGCGCTGATCCTGCAGCTGATCGCGTCCCTGAAAGTGTTCGGCCAGACGTACATCCTCACGAGCGGCGGCCCGTTCAACACGACGCGCGTCGCGCTGCACTACATGTACGAGACGGCGTTCACGCAGAGCGACGCCGGGTATGCGGCGGCCGTGGCGATGGCGTTCGTCGCGATCGTGATCATGCTGTCCCTGCTGCAGGTGTGGCTCGTCAGGTTCCTGGCCGGGAGGGACGCATGAAGGCATCGTCCTGGACCATCGCCGGCGCCGCCTGCGCCGTCGTCCTCGCCGCGCTGTGGGCCTTCCCGCTGCTGTGGGCGCTGTCGACGTCGCTGCGGCCGGAGCTCGAGACCGTGTCCGCGCATTTCCACTGGCTGCCGCAGGACTGGACCCTGGACGCCTATCGCAAGACGCTCGGCGCGGGGAACGTCGTACGCTGGCTGTTCAACAGCTTCCTCGTCGCGCTGCTGGTGACGGTCGTGACGATGGCGATCAGCCTGATGGCCGCATATGCCTTTTCCCAGCTGCGCTTCCGGGGCCGCGGCATCGTGTTCGGCATCGCCATGCTGGGCTTCCTGCTGCCGTTCGAAGCGCTGCTCGTGCCGCTGTTCCGCACGATGCACCAGCTGGGCCTCATCAATTCGTATGCGGGGATCGTGCTGCCGCAGGTGGTGTCGCCGGTCGTGATCTACGTGTTCAAGCAGTTCTTCGACGCGATCCCCGCCGACTTCCGCGAGGCCGCCGTGATGGACGGCGCCGGCCCGATGCGTGTACTGTGGAGCGTGTACCTGCCCATCTCCGGCAATATCGTGTGGGCGATGGCGATCGTCACCTTCATCGCGGCGTGGAATAATTTCCTGTGGCCGTTCATCATCGTCACGTCGAATGACATGATGACGATCCCGCTGGGACTGACGCAAACCTACGACGCGTTCGGCGTGCGCTACGCCCAGCTGATGGCGGCCGCATTGCTGGGCGCCTTGCCGGTGGCGCTGGCGTATGTGCTGTTCCAGCGCCGGGTGACGCAGGGCTTCCTGGCGGCGAGTGGATTAAAAGGATAGATTCATGGCTTCTGTAAGGCTGCGCGGCATCCGCAAGACGTATGGCGACAATCCCGTCATCAAGGGCATCGACCTGGACATCGAGGATGGCCAGTTCGTCGTCTTCGTGGGGCCGTCCGGCTGCGGCAAGTCGACCTTGCTGCGCATGATCGCGGGGCTGGAAGACATCACGGACGGCACGCTGGAACTGGGCGGCGTCCCCAGCAACACGGTCGAACCTGCCCGGCGCGGCATCGCGATGGTCTTCCAGAGCTATGCGCTGTACCCGCACATGACGGTGGCCGAGAACATGGGCTTCGCCCTGAAGCTCGCCAAGGTGCCGAAGGCGGAGATCGCCCAGCGCGTGCGGCACGCGGCGGAGATCCTGCAGATCGCGCACCTGCTGGACCGCAAGCCGAAGGCGCTGTCCGGCGGCCAGCGGCAACGGGTCGCGATCGGCCGCGCCATCGTGCGCAAGCCGGAAGTGTTCCTGTTCGACGAACCGCTGTCGAACCTGGACGCCGCGCTGCGCGCCCAGACCCGCGTGGAACTGGCGCGCCTGCACAAGGAATTGCAGGCGACGATGATCTACGTGACGCACGACCAGGTCGAGGCCATGACCCTCGGCCAGAAGATCGTCGTGTTCAACGGCGGCCGCATCGAACAGGTAGGCACGCCGCTGGAATTGTACGAGCGGCCGGCGAACCTGTTCGTCGCGGGCTTCCTCGGCTCGCCCCGCATGAACGCGTTTCCCGCCACCCTGGCCGGCCACACGGGCGGCCTCGCCACCGTGCGCGTGCCGGGCGGCGGCATGGCCCAGGTGGCGGCGGATGCGAGCCGGGCCCAGGGCGGCGCCGCGCTGACCTTGGGCGTACGGCCCGAGCACCTGCGGCTGGAGACCGGCGGCGACACGGGCATCCCGGGCCGGCTGGCGCTCGTCGAATACCTGGGCGACGTGACGCTCGCGTACGTGCAGGTCGACGGGGTCGACGGCATGGTGGCGGCCAAGTGTCCGCCCGACGTGCCGCTGCCGGCGCCGGGGACGGCCGTGCGGCTGCGGTTCGATCCGGCGCGGGCGTGGCTGTTCGACGGGGAGGGGGCGGCGTTGCCGGCGTTGCGGCAGCAGGTGGCGGCGTCGTAATCGGTCGCGCTAACCCGTCGTTCCCGCCTTCGCGCACTGCTGTCCGGAATAATTTTTACCGTCGAAAATAGGCCCGCCATAGGGA
>CBIHRX010000012.1:0-47216 GCA_966212555.1 uncultured Massilia sp. | reverse complement strand
CTTGGCGGCGGCGCCAATGGAAAGAAGCTTGCTCATACTGCATAAGACTGCGCAGATTTAGTTAAGTTCCCGGCGAACTGATTTAACCCCGCATTCTTCGGGGTCTCCGCCGTACTGTCACACACAACCAACGACTGACCAGGAAACCAGCATGCACCATCGATTCACCCTCCGGACCGCCGCCGCCGCATGCGCGCTGGCGCTGTCCGTCCTCGCCGCCGCGCCCCTTCGCGCCGAGCCGGCCGCCATCGCCGCCCGTAATGACGGCATGGACATCCGCCAGGGCAGCCTGCGCATCCGCGTGCTGGCACTCACCGACGACGTCCTGCGCGTGACCTTGGGCGCGAACGGCGCATGGCCGGAAGACGCCAGCTGGGCCGTGCCGGCGGGCGTGCGCGCGCGCCGCGTCGGCGTGCAGGCGAGTCCGACGGGATTTGCCACGCGTTCGCTGCGCGTCGACGTGCAGGACGGGCGTCTCGTCGTGAGCGACCTGGCCGGCAAGGTGATCTCGGCCGACGCCATCGATCCCGTCAAACTGGACGGCCACGCGTTCACCCTGCGCAAGACGATGCCGCAATCGGAACACTACTTCGGCCTGGGCGACAAGACGGGTGGACTGGACCGGCGCGGCAAGAGCTTCGTCAACTGGAACACCGACGCCTTCGGCTTCATGTCCGCGGACGATCCGATCTACAAGTCGATTCCCTTCTTCATCGGCGTCGGCGGGGCGGGCGGCAGCTATGGCGTCTTCCTCGACAATACGTACCGCAGCTGGTTCGACTTCGGCCACCGCGAGGACGGCGTGCTGGCCTTCGGCGCGCCCGACGGTCCGATCGACTACTACCTGATCCACGGCCCGTCGACGGCCGAGGTGGTGCGCCGCTACACGGACCTCACCGGCAAGGCGCCGCTGGTCCCGCGCTGGGCGCTGGGCTACCAGCAGTCGCGCTACAGCTACATGTCGGGCGACGAACTGCGCCAGGTGGTCGCGCGCCTGCGCGCCGAGCGCGTACCCACCGACGTCGTCTGGCTGGACATCGACTGGCAGGACCGCAACCGCCCGTTCACCGTCGACCGCAAGGCGTTCCCGGACATGCCGGGGCTGATCCGCGACCTGGGGCGCCAGGGCGTCAAGGTCGTCACCATCAGCGACCTGCACGTGGCCAGGGCGGCCGGCCAGGGCCATGCGCCGTACGACACGGGTGTGCAGGCCGACGCGTTCGTGAAGAACCCGGACGGCAGCACCTACGTCGCACCCGTCTGGCCCGGCGATTCCGTCTTCCCCGACTTCACGCAGGCCCGCACGCGCGACTGGTGGGGCAACCTGTTCGCCGAGCAGGTGCGGATGGGCGTCGCCGGGTCGTGGAACGACATGAACGAACCGGCCATCTTCAATACGCCGACCAAGACGATGCCCCTGGACACGCGCCACCGCATCGACTCCGACGATTTCGCGCCGCGCACCGCCGACCACCGCGAGGTCCACAACGTGTACGGCATGCAGAACACGCGCGCCACGTACGACGGCCTGCGCAAGCTGGCACCAGGCGAGCGCGCCGTCGTGATGACGCGCGCCAGCTATGCGGGCGGCCAGCGCTACGCCGTCACCTGGACCGGCGACAACCTCGCCACCTGGGACCATCTGAAACTGTCGGTCCAGCAGATCATCAACCTGGGCCTGTCCGGCTTTTCCTACGGCGCGGCCGACGTCAGCGGCTTCGCCGGCGGCCCGGGTCCCGACCTGCTCACGCGCTGGTTCGAGATCGGCGCCTTCTATCCGCTGTTCCGCAACCATTCCGCCAAGGGCACGCCGCGCGTGGAGCCGTGGGTCGACGGCGCCGCGCACCTGCGCATCCGGCGCCGCTTCGTCGAGGAGCGCTACAAGCTGATGCCTTACCTGTACGCGCTGGCCGAGCAGAATGCGCGCACGGGCGATCCGATCCTGCGTCCCGTGTTCTACGACTACCCGTCGGCGCTGAACCTGCCGTGCGCGGGGCCGGATGCGTGGACCTTCACGCTGGGCCGCGCGCTGCTCGTGTCGCCGCCGCCGCATCCCGAATCGCCGCAGGGTTATCGAACCTGCCTGCCGGAAGGCGGCTGGTTCGACTACTGGACCGGCTTGCCGGTCGGTACACCGGTGCCGGCCGCGCAGGACGGGGCGATCCAGTCCGCCACGCAGGCCACCGGCGAGGCGCATGCCGGCGGTTCGTTCGTGAACGAGACGCCCCGCCTCGATCACCTGCCCGTGTACGTGCGCGCGGGGACGATCCTGCCGCGCCAGGCCGTCGTGCAGACCACGGCCGACACGCCGCGCGGCCCGCTGATGCTGGACGTCTACCCGGGCCCCGACTGTACCGGCGAGCTGTATGTCGACGACGGCCATTCGACGGACTTCGAGAAGGGCGGCTACCTGCGCCAGGCCGTGCGCTGCACCGTGCGTCCGGACGGCGTCGCGATCGAATTCGGCCCGCGCGAAGGCCGCTTCGCACCCTGGTGGCGCGAAGTGGCCGTCACCGTGCACGGCTGGCGGGGCGCGGCCGAGGTTCGGTCGGGCGAGCGCACGCTGTCCGCAAAGACCGACGCGGCCGCCGGCACCGTCGCCTTCACGCTGGACGATCCGCGCCAGGCCGGGGCGGTGACGGTAAAAAGGCGCTAGCCGCCGAGCCGGCGGCAGAACTGCGCCGTCGCTTCGTCCATCGGGAAGCACGACTCGATGTGCAGCCCGTCGATGGTGATGTCGCGCGGCGTGCCGAATGTCGTGATGGTCGAGAAGAAGCTCAAGGTCACGCCGCGGTGACGGAATTCCGTCGTCAGCAGCGGCGCGGGCGGCGTGTCGAGGTCGCGCAGGCGCCAGCGCGACGGCACGTTCGGATACGCCAGGATCTCGTCCAGCAGCGCCCGCGCCTTCATGTCCGTCGGCGCGCCCGCGACCAGCGCATGCAGGTGGCCGATCAGCGTACTCCCGATGTCGTCCCAGTTCGCGATGGCGCCGCGCAGGTCGTCCGGGTCGAACACGGCGCGCAGCATGTTGGCATGCCTGCTCGGCCGCCCGTCGAGCACGAACCCGTTCACGCGCTGCGCCGCCTCGTTCGTCGCGAGGATGTCCCAGTGCCGGTTCATCAGGAACGCGGGATACGGTTCCTGCTGGCGCAGGATGAAGTCGATCGCCTGGTTGATGCGGCCCATGGCCGGCGTGTCGAGGCCCGTCTCCGGAAAGCTCGGCGCATAGCCGCCCGCGCGCAGCAGGGCGTTACGTTCGCGCAGCGGCATGTCCAGCACGTCGGCCAGGCGCATCAGCAGGGCCCTGCTGGGCTGCGCCTTGCCTGTTTCGATGCAGCTGAGGTGGCGGGCAGAGATGTTCGCGTCCAGCGACAGGTCGAGCTGGCTCAGGCGCCGCGCCGCGCGCCATTCGCGCAGGAGCAGGCCGACGGGGACGGGGGCGAGGTCGAGAGGCGTCATCCGGCGATGATAACCCGGCCGCGCGCCGTTGGACCATGACGTTGGAGGTCATGGCTCAATGCCGAAGGACAGGCTCGAAAAGATCGTGTCGAAGTCGATGCCCGCGTCACCATCCAGCGGCGTGGTCCAGACGACGTTCAGCAGCCACCGGCCCGGCGGCGGACGGCGCAGGTGTACGAGGCCTTCGCCATCCGTGACCTGCGCGGCGGCGGGCTGCGCGTCGTGGTCGAGGTCCGTCAGCTTCACCAGTGCGCGGGCCAGCGGGCGGCCCTTGTACATGACCTGCGCGGCCAGCGTGGCGCCGTCCGCCGGCGGCTCGACCAGCACGATCTCCAGCGGCAGGCCGACGCGCTTCGTGGCGAGATCCTGGCCGCCTTCGCCCGGTGCGCCGGCTTGTATCAATGCCTTCGCCACGCGCCGGTAACGCTCGATGACATCCCGTCCGCGCGCCGCCGCCGCGGGCCATAACCCTTCTTCCCGCACGTAGGCGTTGAAGCGGTCGGCCGGCAGATGGCTCAGCGCGTCCGCGTCCGTTTCCAGTACCAGCAGATGCAGTCCCGGCTCGAGCGGCGCCAGCCTGCCGTCGCCGCGCAGGTCGATGACCTCGCCGGCCGGCGTCCACGCGGCGAAGCGCTGGATGCGGCGCGACGGAATCGGCGACGTGCGGCGCGCGTCGCCGTGGCCGACCTGCATGCTCAGGGCGGTGCTGGCGCCCACCGACACGGCGAAGCTGTCCGGGTTGACCCAGAAGTCGTGTGCACGGGCGTTCATGCATAGGCACATGATGAAAAGCAGGCGTGCGCTCATAGGAACGGGAACACCGTGTCCGAATGCTGTTGGTCGTCCGCGCGCACGCCGTCCGTGACGGCATCGTTCGTCCCGCCGGCGAGCAGCGAGCGGTAGACGTTCACGGCGTCGTAATGGAGTGTCCGGCCGCCGCAGTCGTGCAGCCCGAGCTCCACGCCGAACAGCTGCGTGCACGTGGTGACGGCGCTGTGGACCCACAGCCGGTCGTCGGCCAGCAGCCGCGCCAGCGGCAGGTAGCGCTGCTCGGGCGGTGCGGCACGATCGATCATGAGCTGGTTGCCGCAGCGGCCGTCGTAGCCGTCGTAAAGCGCGAGCGACCTGGCGATGACGGGCACGAATTCCTCCGCCGTCCCGGGTGTCGCCGCGTTGTATCTCACCTTGTAGGCATCGGCTTCTTCGTCGCTGCCCAGGTGCGCGAGCAGGCCGTTGCCCGTCAGCGGCCGGCCCATGCGGTCGATACGGACGTCGTCGACGAGCGTATCGGCCCACACGGCCAGCACGGGACCGCCGCGGTTGACGAGGCCCAGGTCCACTTCCAGGACGATCGCTGTCGGCGTCCAGCCCGCGAGGAAGTTGCGGGCCGGGCCGCCGTCCGTGTGGCGCCACTGGTCGAGGATCGCGGCCGTCTGCTTCGGCGTGTACGCGGGACAGCCCGCCGCGTCGCGCGGCACGCCAGGGAGTGTCGCCGCGGCCAGCTCGAACGCGGCGCGCGAGCCCTTCACGTTGTTGAAGAACGGGTCGTCGCGCAGGCCCGCGAACAGCCGGCTGCGGCCGCTCGCGCTCGCGAGTCCCTTGAGCCGGCCCGGGTCGCCCTGGATCGTCTCGTCGCGGCCGATCAGGCAGTCCGCCTGCGTCTTCGAGGGGAAGCGGCAGACGATGTCGGTGCGCGCCGTCGTGTCGGGGAAGCGAGGGCCGCTGTCGATGTGGAACGCGTATTCCGCGTTCTTGTCGAGCGCGTGGCCCACGATGGTCATCACGAGGTTCAGGCGGCGGCCGTCGGCCGACGTCCACGCGTAGAGGTCGCCGATGTCCACGCGCGGGTCGGCGATGACCTGCGGCGAATCCAGGTGGTCGGACGCTGCCGAGAAGACCGAAGACAGCAGCAGCGCCGCCGCGAGCGCGAGCCGGGCCGGCATCATGCGAGCGCGCCGCGTGCGGCGTCTTCGAGGGCGCGCATCGTTTGCAGGTACGGGCCGGGGCCGTGGCTCAGGCGCGCCACGCCGAGGGCGCGCAAGGTCGCCAGCGGCGGCGTGCCGGCGGCGGCCATCAGGTTGACGGGCAGGGGCGAATCCTGCACGAGCCGCTCGATCAGCGCCGCATCGACGAGGCCCGGCACGAACAGGCCATCCGCGCCGTGCGCGGCGTACGCGCGGGCGCGCGCCAGCGTGGCGTCGAGCAGGGCGTCGTCATGATCGCCCGCTGCCGCGAGCAGGAAGCCGTCCGTGCGGGCGTTGATGAAGAGCGGGACGTCGAGCTTGCCGGCGGCGTCGCGTGCCGCTTGCAGGCGCAGGGCCTGTTCGTGGGGATCGCGCAGGCCGCCCGCTTCGATGCCGTCTTCGAGATTGCAGCCGACGGCGCCGGCGCGGATCGCGTGCGCGACGGTGTCGGCGACTTCCATCGGCGTGGCGCCGTAGCCGCGCTCCAGGTCGACGGTCACGGGCAAGGCGACGGCGCGCGCGATGCGTTCGATGTTGGCGAGCGCGAGGTCACGGGGCAGCTGTTCGCCGTCGTCGTAGCCGTTGGCGGCGGCGACGGCCCAGCTGGCCGTGGCGATCGCCCGCGCGCCCGCGGCGGCGATGGCCTTCGCGCTGCCGGCGTCCCAGCAGTTGACGAGGACGAGCGGCGTGCCCGGTGCGTGCAGTGCGCGCAAGGCGTGGGCTTTGAGGATCTGGTCGGACATGGTGGTCTCCTGCGTTGTTGGAGACCACAGTGTGGCGATTTGGCGCGTCGCGCTCAATCACGTCGGAGGTCATGCGGACATGACCTCCGAGGTCATGGACAGTGCAGGATACCCGCCTGATGCGCGCGCGTGGCCGCCAGCAGCCGCCGGTCGCGCAGCACGTCCAGCACGGCTTTGACGGGCCTGCTCCGCATCGCCTCGCGCGATCCCGCCAGCGCGAACTGGCGCCGGGCGAGGATGGGCAACGGGAGCACGCGCACCTCGTCCGGCTCGGGATAGGTCGCGAGGCGCGGCAGGATCGACCAGCCCATGCCCCGCGCCACCATCGCCGCGATGCTCGTGTCGTTGCCCAGCGTGCGCTCGGCCGTGGCGACGAGTCCGGCCGCGCGGCAGCGGGCGAGGATCGCGTCCGCGCCCGAGCAGCCGAGGCGGATGAACGGCAGGCCGTCGAGCTGGTCCCACGTCACGGGCTGCGCGAACGCGCGCGCGGCGGGGACGACCAGCATATAGTCGTCGGCCACGTACGGATGGACGACGAAGCCGTCTTCCACGGGCAGCTGGGCGATGCCGACGTCGACGCGGCCGGCGCGCAACGCGGCGACGACCTCCAGGCGGTCGGCGCAAGCGTCGTCGATGTCGAGCATGAGGCGCGGATGACGGACCGCGAGCGCTTCGGCCACGTACGGCAGCAGGTGCGTGCCGATGCTGCGGAAGCACGCGATGCGCACCCGGCCTTCGATCGCGTCGTCTGCCCGCACGCTGGCGCGCAGGGCGTCTTCGAGCCGCAGCATCGCGCGCGCCTTGTCCAGCACGCGCAGGCCCGCTTCGGTGGGCAGCGAGCCGTCACGCGCGCGCGCCAGCAGGCGCGTATCCAGTTCGCGTTCCAGCGCCGCGATCGCATGGCTGATGCGCGACTGGGTGCACCCGAGTTCCGCCGCGGCGGCGCTGAAGCTGCCGTGGTCCGCCACCGCGACGAGCATGTGAAGTTGGCTGAGCTTCATGTGCCATCGAAATCTGTCATGGATGAACCGGCAATTATCCGGCATTTCGGTAGCGGCATGGCGGCACGGCGGCGACCATGTGGTTTTTCATGAAAGGACACCCATGCACCCCTTTGCCAACGCCGCCCTGGTCGTCATCGACGTCCAGCAGGGCTTCCTCGACCCGCGCTGGGGCCGGCGCAACCATCCCCAGGCCGAGCGGAACATCGCCGCGCTGCTGGCCGCCTGGCGCGAAGCGGGGCGGCCCCTGTTCCACGTCCAGCACGGCTCGCGCAGCGACAAGGGCGCGTTTTATCCGGGCACGCCGGGGCACGCGTTCAAGCCGGAAGCGCAGCCGCTGCCGGGCGAGATCGTCATCCCTAAGGACGTGAACAGCGCCTTCATCGGCACCGACCTGGAAGCGCGGCTGCGCGCGGCGGACATCGCCACGGTCGTGCTGTGCGGCCTGACGACGGACCACTGCGTGTCGACGACGGCGCGCATGGCCGGCAATCTCGGCTTTCGCACGTTCCTCGTCGAGGATGCCTGCGCCACGCACGAGCGCACGGGGCCGGATGGGACGTGGTTCAGCGCGGAACAGATGCATGCGACGGCCGTGGCGAGCCTGCATGGCGAATTTGCCGGGATAACCACTACGGCGGCCATGCTGAGAGAATAAGAGGGAAAATTCTATCGAGAATTGTCGGAAATGATGATACTGTATTGCATCATTAATTTCTATTGAGAAATATCATGCGCGTTGCCCCCATCGCTCTCGCTCTCGCCGTCGTCGGTTCCGGTTCCGCCCACGCGACCGTGCTGAACCTGATGGCACCGGTCGGCGGCGCCAACCTGTATGCGATCCACGACTTCGCGGCAACATCGAGCGACGTCGAGGGTGGGGTCGTCGCGGGCGGCAACGTGACGATTTCCAGCTATTCGATCAACCACAACGGCAAGAATGCGTTCGGCACGGACGGTTATGCGCTCGTCGCGGGCGGCAACCTGTCGTTGAAGGGCGGTTCGATCGAGAATGGCAAGGCCTATGTGGGCGGCTCCAGTTCGCTGACGTGGGCCGCGACGCCGCAGATGGCGGCCAGCAATCCCGTCGACTTCAAGGGGGCGGCCGGCTATTACAAGGGCGTGGCGGACGCGTTGTCCGACCTCGATGCGACGGGCGCGGTGACGCGTTTGTGGAGCGGGGTGCAGGTGACGGGTAGCGGGAAGGGAGGCGTCGACATCTTCAACGTCTCGTCGGACCTGTTCGCCAATTCCAGCAGCTGGACGCTGGACAAGCTCGTGCCGGGCGAGACGCTCGTCTTCAACGTGAGCGGCAGCGCGGGCACGTTCAACAACGGCGGCATCAGCTTCCAGCCGCTCGCCGGCTACAACGTGCTGTTCAATTTTTATGAAGCGCAGACGATCGACGTGCGCGGCGTGATCGGCAGCGTGCTGGCGCCGTACGCAACGCAGACGGCGAACTGGGGCGTCATCAACGGGAACGTGGTCGTGGATACCTGGTCGTCGACGGTCCAGGTCAATTCGAATCACTACTTCAATCCGGTCGATATCGCCGGATTGAAGCTTCAGACGGGCGGCGACGCGGCGTCGGCCCATGTGCCGGAGCCGGGCAGCATTGCGCTGGTGCTGGCGGGGTTGGTGGGAGTGGGTGTGGCGAGAAAGAAGCGCCGCAGCGCTTAAGCCGGCACCGCCACCGCCGCCCTTCGCCCATGCGCCCGCATCGCGAGCGCCAGCACGACGCCCGACAGCGCCAGGCCCGCCGCCACCCACTGCGGCGACGCATACGAATAGCCCAGGGTCAGCGGAATCCCGCCGAGGAAGGCGCCCAGCGCATTGCCGATATTGAAGCCGGACTGGCCCAGCGACGAGCCGAGCATCTCCGCTTCGCGCGAGTGCTCGATCAGGAGCATCTGGATCGGCGGCCCCAGCGCCAGCGCATTCGCGCCGACGGCGAACGCCAGCACCATCATCGCCGGCTGCGACCACGCCAGCAGCGCGTTCAGGCACAGCAGGGCGACCATCGTGATCAAGAGAAGGATGATCGCGGTCAGCGGCGGCACGCGGTCCGCCAGCTTGCCCCCCACGTTCACGCCGACCGTCATGCCGACGCCCACCGCCGTCATGATCAGCGGAATGGTATTGGCCTGGAAGTGCGTCACGTCCGTCAGCAGCGGCGCGATATAGCTGAGCCAGGCGAAGAAGCCGCCCGTGCCGATCGACGTGATGCCCAGCGCCAGCCACAGGTTCGGCTTGCGGAAGATTTTCAGGTCCTGGCGCAGGCCGGCGCCCGGCGCCGCCTCGAAATACGGGATCAGCTTGTGCAGCATGATCATCGTCGCGAGGCCGATGAGGGCCACGATCAGGAACACGAAGCGCCAGCTCATGTTGTGGCCGAGCCAGGTGCCGGCCGGCACGCCCAGCACGTTCGCAATGGTCAGCCCGGAAAACATGCTGGCCAGCGCGGCTGCTTCCTTGCCCTTGTCCGCGAGACGCGTGGCGACGACGGCGCCCACGCCGAAGAAGGCGCCGTGCGGCAGGCCGGCCAGGAAGCGGAACAGCAGCATCGTGTGGAAATTCGGCGCGAAGGCCGAGAGCGCGTTGAATGCCGTGAACATCAGCATGAACCAGATCAGCACGCTGCGCGGCGGCTTGTGCGACAGCATGCTGACGAGCGTCGGCGCACCGACGACCACGCCGACCGCATACGCCGAAATCAGGTAGCCCGCTTGGGGAATGGAAATGTTCAGGCCGGTCGCGATATCGGGCAGGATGCCCATCATGACGAATTCCGTCATGCCGATACCGAAACCGCCCAGGGCCAGGGGCGCCAGGCTTTTCTTGATCATGTGTGTCGTCTTTGCTGGAGGAAGCCGGACATTATGGCGGCTCGCGACGGGCGAGTCCGCTTTCGAGTCGTGATGTCCGGTATAGCCTCACATGATAGCGGTATCAGGCCGAGCCCGCTTGTGGGTCGTCGCTTTCCGCCAGCCAATGGATGCGGCCGTTACCCGCCTCGCTCAGGCGGGCAATGAGCGCCGCGGCCTTGTCGTCCGGCAGGTGGAAGGCGAACGAGACGACATCGGCATGCTGGACGGCGTCCAGGGTGGCGCCGGCCGTGTCCAGTTCGCGCCGGATGAGGCCTTCGAGCGGGTAGGGCGCGTCGCAGCGCAGGTGGCGTTGGCGGATGATGGCGATCTTCTGCGCGCCCAGCAGCGCCTGGGCGACGCTGTCCGTATAGGCGCGCACGAGGCCGCCCGCGCCCAGCTTGACGCCGCCGAAATAGCGCACGACGGTCGCCAGCACGCCTTCCAGGTCCTGGTGGCGCAGCACGTCCAGCATGGGGCGGCCGGCGGTGCCGCTGGGTTCGCCGTCGTCGACGGCGGCCGATTGCCCGCCCGCCAGCAGCGCCCAGCATACGTGCGCGGCGCCGGGATGCCCGGCCCGCAGCCCCGCGACGATCTTTTGCGCACCGGCCCGGTCGGGCATCGGCTGGACGCAGGCGATGAAGCGGCTTTTCTTGATGATCAGTTCGTGGTGGACGGGGGCGAGGATGGTCTGCGGCATGGCGCCGACAGCTTACTGTATTTCTGCATGGATCGCACTACGAAGTAAAACTACACATTGTCTATAGGTCGTGCCTTGAATGCGCCGTTTCCTGATGTTACTTTACTACAAATTAACTTGGAGACGTTATGAAGAAATTTGTTCTTGCCATCTCGGCCTGGTTGCCCGCCATGTGGGCCGGCGCCGCGCCGTACGCCATCCAGCACGTGGAACCGATGAACTGGTGGGTCGGCATGAAGTGGTCCGACCTGCAGGTGATGGTGCATGGCGAGAAGATCGCCGAACTGGAGCCGGCGCTGACCTATCCCGGCGTGCGCATCGCCGGCGTGGAGCGCACGGACAACCCGAACTTCCTGTTCGTGAACCTCAAGATCGGCGCGACGACGAAGCCCGGCGAACTGAAACTGCAGTTCAGGCGCGGCAAGGACGTCGTGACGTCCGTTCCGTATCGCCTGGAAGCGCGCCGCAAGGATTCGGCGCAGCGGCGCGGCTTCGATTCCGGCGACGCCGTCTACCTGATCGTGCCCGACCGCTTCGCGAACGGGAACCCGGCCAACGACGATGCGGGCATGCGCGAAAAGAGCGACCGGCGCAATCCGGACGGCCGCCATGGCGGCGACCTGGCCGGCATGAAGGCGCAGCTCGATTACATCCGCGGCCTCGGGTTCACGATGATCTGGCCCACCCCGCTGCTGGAAAACAACCAGCAGGCGTATTCGTACCACGGCTATGCGCTCACGGATTACTACAAGATCGACCCGCGCTTCGGCAGCAACGAGGACTACCGCAACTACGTGGCCGCGGCCAACGCGCGCGGCATCGGCGTGATCCAGGACGTCGTCGTGAACCATATCGGCACGGGCCACTGGTGGATGCGGGACATGCCGTCGTCCGACTGGATCAACCACGGTACCACCTTCGTCAAGACGAACAACCAGCACACGGTGGCGCAGGACATCCACGCGGCGCCGGAAGACAAGGCGCGCTTCGTCGACGGCTGGTTCGATACGTCCATGCCGGACGTGAACCAGAAGAACAGACTGGTGGCTCGCTACCTGATCCAGAACACGCTGTGGTGGATCGAGTACGCGAACCTGTCCGGCATCCGCGAAGACACGTATTCGTATGCCGACCCGGCTTTCCTCAACGACTGGAACCGCGCCGTGCGCGCGGACTACCCGAACCTGAACGTCGTCGGCGAGGAGATGGACGACCGCCCGTACATGGTCGCGTACTGGCAGAAGGGCGTCGTCAACGGCGACGGCTTCCGTTCCGAGCTGCCGACGGTGATGGATTTCCCGCTCGTGGACGCGGCCCCGAAAGCGCTGACGGCGCCGGAAGACAGCGGCCAGGGCCTCATCAAGATCTACGAGACCATCGCGGCCGACTACCTGTACGCCGACCCGCTGAAGCTGATGGTCTTCCCGGACAACCACGACCGTCCGCGCGCGCTGGCGCAGGTGGACGGCAACATCGACCTCTTGAAGACGGACCTGATCCTGATGGCGACGACGCGCGGCATTCCGCAGATGTTCTATGGGACCGAGATGCTGATCCAGGGACCGAAACAGCGCACGGACGGCGTGCTGCGCGCGGACATGCCGGGTGGCTGGACGGGCGACAAGGCCGACGCGTTCGCGGGCACGGGCTTGACGGACGCCCAGCGCGGCATGCAGCACCTCGTGCGCACGCTGTTCAACTGGCGCAAGACGAGTTCCGCCGTCAAGACCGGCAAGCTGACCCACTACATCCCCGCCGACGGCCACTACGTCTACTTCCGCCACGACGGCAGGCAGACGGTGATGGTCGTGCTGAACAAGAATCCGCAGGCCACGCCGCTGGACTTGTCGCGCTTCGCCGGCATGGTGAAGGATGCGCGCCAGGGCCGCAACGTGCTGACCGGCGCCGCCGTCGACCTGCGCGCGCCGCTGGCGCTGCCGGCCATGACGTCCGTCGTGGTCGAGTGGTGATTCAGTCGACCGCGCAGATGCCCACGCCCGAGCGCGCGAGCATCTGGCCGATCTGCGCGGCCGCGCACGGCCGGCCGTACAGGTAGCCCTGCGACTTGTCGCAGCCGTGCGCGCGCAGGAAGTCGTGCTGGTCCTGCGTCTCGATGCCCTCGGCCACGATCTCCATCCTGAGGCTCCTGGCCATCGCGATGATCGCGCGCGTGATGGCCGCGTCTTCCGGATCCTGCGGCAGGCCGCGCACGAAGCTGCGGTCCACCTTCAGCGCACGCACGGGGAAGGTCTTCAGGTAGCTCATCGACGAATAGCCGGTGCCGAAGTCGTCGATCGCGAGCTGGATGCCGGCGTCCGTCAGCGCGTGCAGGCGGTCGACGATGTCGGTGGAAGCGTCCATCAGCATGCTTTCCGTCAGTTCCAGTTCGAGCCAGCACGGGTCGACGTCGGCCTCGCGCAAGGTCGCCAGCACGGCGGCGACGAGGTTGTTTTCCTTGAGCTGGCGGCCGGACAGGTTGACGGCCACGCGCAGCGGATAGCCTTCCGCATGCCACCGCTTCAGGTCGCGGCACGCTTCGCGCAGGACCCATTCGCCGATCGGCACGATGACGCCGGTGTCTTCGGCGACGGGGATGAAGTCGCTGGGGCTGACCATGCCCAGCTGCGGATGGACCCAGCGGATCAGCGCCTCGACGCCGACGATGTCGCCCGTCTTGAGGTCGACCTGCGGCTGGTAGTGCAGCACGAACTCGTCGCGTTCCAGCGCGCGCCGCAGGTTGTTGTCCAGCTTGAAGCGCTTATGGGCGTCGTCGCGCATGCTGGGCGTGAACATGCGCCACGCGTTCTTGCCGCCGTTCTTCGCGTAGTACATCGCGGTGTCGGCGTATTTCAGCAGCGCGTGCATGTCGGTCGCGTCGTCCGGATACACGCTGATGCCGATCGATGCGCCGATGTGGATGTCGTGGCCGTGGATGTGGATCGGGTCGGCCAGCTTGACGAGGCATTTTTCCGCGATCAGCGACGCGACGCCGACCTGGCTCACGTTCTCGAGGATGATGCCGAATTCGTCGCCGCCGATGCGCGATAAAACGTCGCCGAAGCGCAGCGTCTCCGACAGCCGGCGCGAGACGAGGCGCAGCAGCTCGTCGCCGATGTCGTGGCCGAGCGTGTCGTTGACGGTCTTGAAGTTGTCCAGGTCGATGAACATCAGGATCGTGCGCTCGTCGAACTTGCGGGCGCGCGCAAGCACCGCCTCCAGCCGTTCGTTGAAGAAGTGGCGGTTGTTGAGTTGCGTGACGGGATCGTAGTGCGCCAGCCGGTCCAGCTTGACTTCGATGCGCTTGCGTTCGTTGATCTCCGCTTCCAGTTCCCGTTCGCGTTTCTGGATGCGGTCCAGCATGCCGTTGAACGTGCGCGCCAGCAGGCCGATGTCCGCCGCCTGCGACACCTCGGCGCGCAGCGAGTAATCGCCCTGGCGCGAGATCTGCTCGCTCACCGCCGACAGCGCGCGGATCGGGGCCGTGAAATAGCGCTGCAGGCGCGACAGCGCGTAATACGAGAGGCTGAGCAGGGCCAGCGTCATCGGCAGCGCCAGCGCCAGGTACAGCGCGAGCTGGCGGTACACGCTCGTCACGCTGCTGCGCACGACCACGGTGCCGAGCAGGCGGCTGCCGACCTGGATCCGGCGCGTGACGCTGACGCCGCGCACGTCCACGGCCGTCTCGCGCGCACGCGGGTCGCGCGCGGCGGGGGGCGACTGCGGATCGCGCACGAAGCTGACGAACGCCTTGCCTTTCGCGTCATAGGCGACGGCCGATTGCACGTCCGGCGCCACGCGCAGCGCGGACAGGATGTCGCCGGCCGCCTCGGCATCGGCGAAGGCCATGGCGGCCGTCAGGTTCTCGCCCGCCATCGTCGCCTGCGATTGCGTCTGCCGCACCAGCGCGGCCGTGAAGAAGTACAGCTGGATGCCGATCAGGAACAGCGTCGACAGCAGCATCACGCCGCCGCTCGTGACGAGGTAGGTCCATTTGAGCTTGGTGCTCAGTGCCTGCCGGTTGATCCATTCGATGAGTTGTTCCATGCTGGCCGTCCGTGTCTAATAGATGGCGCGCGCCAGCCGCAGCACCTTCGAGCTGAGCACGACGCCGGCACCGCGCGCCGCGGCGCCGTTGAATTCGAAGGCGATGCGCCTGTCGTCCAGGATCAGTTCGAGCATCACGCCCTTGCGCGCGGCGCCCCGCGTATCGGCGATCGTCAGCACGCCGGCCGCGCGGGCGCTGTCGGCGAGCGCCGTCATGTCGTCGGATTCCGACGCGCTGATGTACAGGATGTGGCATTGCATCAGCGCCTCCGGGCCCGAGCGGGGATAGACGATGGACAGGCGCGCATTCCCGAGCGGCTTGCCTTCCAGCGTGGCCAGCGCGCTGCCGAACGGATCGCGCCCCAGCACGCACAGGCGCACGGCGCCGTTCATGTTCGGCAGGGTGCTGAACTGCGCGATGTTGTAGATGAACGCCGCCTTGGCCGCGTATTCGTCGGCGGCCTGGGTTTGCGCTTGCGCTTGCGCAGCCGCCTGCAGCAGCAGGCAGCACAGGAGCAGGAGGCGTGCGAGGCTGGGCCGCATCATCGTCAGAACCTGACCGTCGCCATGAAACGCAGCGTGCGCCCATCCTGTCCGATGGCGTCGAGGTGGCGCGGCGGCGTGCTGTTGTCGTAGTGTTCCTCGCTGGCGGAATCGGCGTAGCGTTTGGCGAAGACGTTGAGCACGCCGGCGGACAATTCCACGTGCGGACCCACGGTGCCCACGAGGTTCAGGTCGAGGACGCCGAACCCGCCCACGTCGCCGCCCCGGACCGTGCGGCGCCGGCTCGTGAAGCGGTACTCGGCGTGTGCGCGCAGGTGGTCGCCGAGCGGCGGCAGCGCATAACTCAACTTGAACAGGCGGCGCGGCGAATTGGGCAGCCATGCGCCGTCGGCGTCGTTGCGCGCCGACTGCACGTTCGCGCTGCCCTTGAGGGCGCTGCCGTCCTCGCGCAGCCATTCCGCTTCCAGTTCGATGCCCGTGGCGCGGGCCGCGTCGATGTT
The DNA here is from genome assembly GCA_966212555.1 of uncultured Massilia sp. Taxonomy (GTDB): domain Bacteria; phylum Pseudomonadota; class Gammaproteobacteria; order Burkholderiales; family Burkholderiaceae_D; genus Telluria. Next base: position 31,437 of record CBIHRX010000012.1, on the reverse strand, counting down.
CGAGAAGACCAGCATGCCGTTGACCGGATCGGTGGCCAGCGCCAGCATGTCGCGCATGCGGTACTGGAAGACGGAGGCGGTGGCGCGGAAGCGGTCGGTCGGAAAATATTCCGCGATCAGTTCATAGGTCTTGATGCGCTCCGAGCGCAGCGTCGGATTCGCCCGGAAGTCGAACGTGTAATAGCGCTCGTACGCGTTGGCGGAACGGAAGGCCGTGCCGTACAAGGCCTTGAGCGTCACCTGGTTCGTCGTCTTGTAGAGCAGGGCCACGCGCGGATTCGTCGTGGCGCCGCCTTCGGAATCGTAGTCGTGGCGCACGCCCGTATTCAGGATGACGCTTTGGCCGAGCCGCATCTCGTCCTGCAGGTAGACGGCGGCCTGCCGCTTCGGATGGGCCACGTCGAGATTGAGTTCGTACGGGTCGATGTCGTAGTTTGCCATCTGCCGCTTGCTGTCGCGCGTGTATTCCGCGCCGGCGATGAGCTTGTGCCCCCGCAGCGCGCTGCTGATAGCGCGCACCTCCGCGCCGCTGCTGAGGCTTTCGGCCGTATCGACGCTGGGCGTCAGTTGCTCGCCGGCCGGCCCGGTCACGTTGACGGTCCGGTAGCGGTAGCGCGCGACGCTCACGCCGGCGAACAGGTCGAGCGTTTCCGAGACGGCGCGGTGCCAGGAGAGGGCCGCACCCGCATACTCGTCCAGCGACCAGCTGCGCGGATCGTTGAACTGCTGGCCGTAGGACGCCGTCGGGATGCCTTTCGTGCGGCTGCCGAAATACGCCTCGGCCACGGCGCCGCCCGTGCTCAGCTTCGCGAACAGCCGGTGGTAGCGGTCGTAGTCGATTCCCCTGGCGACGCCGTGGCTGGCCGCGTCGTCGAATTCGGGAAAGTACAGGTCGCGTCCCGCGCTGTCGTACGCCGACGCGCCCAGCAGCAGCTCGGTGCCGCCCGGCGTCCCGCGGCCGTACGTGTTGCGGACTTCGCGGCCCCGGCCCGAGAACCGGCCGATGCCGACGGTCTGCCCCTTGAGTGTCGCGCCGCTTTTGGTGATCACGTTCACCACGCCGAAGAACGCGCTGCTGCCGTAGATGGCGGAGCCGGGGCCGGGCACGAATTCGACGCGGTCGATGAGCGCCAGGTCGATGGGAAACTCGGTGCCGATGGCGCCCTGATCGTAGACCACGTCGTTCAGGCGCCGGCCGTCGATCAGGATCAGCAGCCGCGTATTCAGGTCGCCCGGATTGCCCAGGCCGCGGATGTTCGCGTAGTTGTAGTTGCGGTCATAGGAGACCGTCATGCCGGGCACGCTCTGCAGGACCTCCGTGAGCGTGCGGTAGCCGCGCAGGCGGATGTCCTCGGCCGTGATCACGGTGACGGACGACGGCGCCTCGCTGATCTTTTGCGGAATCTTCGACGCCGTGACGACCTCCAGGTTGAGCAATTGTTCAAGGGGGAGGGCGTTCAGGTCCGGACTCTGCTGCGCAAATGCGCCGGCCTGGAGGCCGGCGGCCAGCAGGCCGAGTACGCGCGACAGATGACGCGAGAGAGACGTTTCCTTGTTCGGCAACATGGCAGGTCCTTGAGGGAGTGCTTGGCAAAGCGCCCGAGCGGCCCAGTGTAAGGACGTGTCGAAACGAATTTGTTGACTAGAACCAATTGATTGGCCGGTGCAACAAATTCCGAGGGGAGGATAGGAAGAATCTGACAGAGGAGCGGAAAAGCAAAAAGCCCATGAACCGAAGTTCATGGGCTTTCTGGGTAATACTGGTAGGCCGTGCGGGGCTCGAACCTGCGACCAACGGATTAAAAGTCCGCTGCTCTACCAACTGAGCTAACGACCCGACGGGCAGCATTATAGCGGCTCATCGGCACTTGGCCAAGTGCTTTCGGGAAATTTGGCAACAATTGTTGAGAGCCTTGGTCAAATGCCGGGGCGTGCGAGAGCCCCGAAATCCCGCCATGGCGGTTGAATTCCGGTATGATTAGTTGATTTTCAGATACGAAAAATGCCGTGATCCCGACCGACTCCGATACCGCGACCGACCTCTCCCTGCGCGCCCTGAATCTCGTCAACAGCGGGATCATCGTGCTCGACGCCCACCACAAGATCGTGCTCTGGAACGGGTGGATGGTGCCCCGTTCCGCCCGCGCCGCCGCGCGCGTGCGCGAGCGTTCGCTGTTCGAGGTATTCCCCGAACTGCGCGGTTCGCGCGTCGAAGCGGCCGTGCTGGCCGCATTGGCGCCATCGGCGTCATCGGCGTCATCGGCGTCGTTGGCCGACGGCGCGGGCACGACCATCCCGCAGTCGGAAAGCCGGGCCCCATTCCCCCTGCGCGAAGCGGGCAGCTTCGACGGGCCGCGCATCGACCAGCTTGTAACGGTGACGCCGTTCCGCGATGGCGAGCAGCGTTACTGCATGATCGAGATCCGCGACGTCAGCGGCGCCGTGGAACGCGAAAAGCGTCTCCTCGACCACGCGGAATCGCTGCGCGCCCGGTCCTACGTCGACGGCCTGACCGGCATCGCCAACCGCCGCTACTTTGACGTCGCGCTGGACCGCGAACTGCGCCGCGCGCAACGTGCGAAGGGCAAGCTGTCGCTGCTGCTGATCGACATCGATTCCTTCAAGGCCTACAACGACCACTTCGGCCACCAGCAGGGCGACGCCTGCCTGTCCACCGTGGCCCAGGCCCTCGCTGCCAAACTCAAGCGCCCGGCCGACGTGGCGGCACGCTATGGTGGCGAGGAATTCGCGGCGATCCTGCCGGACACGTCGCTCGAACAGGCCAGGCTGCACGCGAACGCGATCCGCGAACACGTGGCCGGACTGGCGCTGCCGCACGCACCGGCGGCCCACTGGCCGATGGTCACGCTGAGCATCGGTGTCGCAAGCTTTGATCGGGAACGCCTGCATGAGGTTCCCGCACTGATCGAGGCGGCGGACAAGGCCTTGTATGCGGCAAAGCGTGGCGGCCGCAATCGCGTCGTGGTAGACGGCGAGGCGTCTGCCTGACAGTCATTCGGCACGCCGCGACGGCGTGCATATCCGACCACGGCGCCGCGCATAGCGATACGCGATGCGGTCCGGCGCCGGCGGATGCGAGTCATTTCGCATCGATCTGATTTCCTTCGATTCGAGACTGTTTCGTGATGCGGCGCCCGTCGCCCTTGTGGCCGGCAACCGGCGCCCTAGACTGAATTGCCGCCGCCGGCCAGACCCGTACCGCGGCACCGTCCATCACTGAAGGAGACATCATGCGTCCGCTTCCCTTGGCACTTTCCGCATTCCTGCTGTTGTGCGCGCCCGGTGCCGGCGCGCAGTCGGGGAATTATCCGGTCAACGACGACACGCCGATCTCGCGCGTCGAGGTGACCGCGCAGCCGCGCACCGCCTTCCGCATCTGGGACTACCAGGCCGAGGCAGTCAGCGGCGCGTACGAGTTGTCGAACGGCTGGCGCCTGAAGGTGCAGCCGGCGCGCGACGGCATCGTCGCGCAGATCGACAAGCAGCGTCCGATGCGCCTCGTCGCGCAGTCGCCCGACCGGTTCGTTTCGCGCGACGGCAACGTCATCATGGAATTCAACAAGGGCGACACCCGCGACGACATGATGATGAGCTATGTGCCGAGCGACGTTCCCGATCCGCGCCTGGCGCAGGTGATCGTCGTGACGGCGAAGATGGCGCAGCGCTGACGCGCCGGCCGTTCAATCTCCGGCGCCGGGCGGGGCGGGCGGCTGGTCGATCGCGTCGGCCAGCTTGCGCATCAGCCGCACCAGATTGTCGAAATCGTCCTTGTCCCAGGATGCGAAGACGGCGCGCGCCATCTTGTCGCGCGCCGCGTCGAGCGCGTCCGTCATGGCCTTGCCCTTCGGCGTGATCGACGCCAGGCGGACCCGCGCATCCGTCTCGGACGCGCGCCGTTCGACGAGACCCAGGCTGTCCAGCTTGGCCACCTGGCGGCTGACGGTGGTGTAGTCGCGTCCGCTTCGTTCCGCCAGTTCGACGACGCCGATCGGCCCCAGCCGCTTGATCCCGACCAGCAGCGGGAACAGCGCGCGGTCCAGCCGGACGCCCGCTTGCCGGATGAGTTCCTCGTCGCGCTGCGGCCGGTTCATCGCGCTGACGATGCCGATCAGCGACGTGTGCAATTCGCGCAGCCGCGCCGATATATGTGTATCTTGCACATTATTTTTCGTTGCCATATACTCCTCTCAGTTCTGTGCATTTTACACATAATGGAGAGCGACATGGACGTACTGATCTGCGGCGCGGGCGCCGCCGGCCTGACCCTGGCCCTCGACCTGGCGCGGCGGGGTGTCCCGTTCCGCCTGGTCGAGCGGCAGGAAGCGCCATTCCACGGCTCGCGCGGCAAGGGCATCCAGCCCCGCACGCTCGAAGTGTTCGAAGACCTCGGCATCGTCGACCGCGCCGTGGCGCTGGGCGGGCCGTACCCGCCGCAGCGCGTGCACGCGGCGGACGGCAGCCACGAGCAGGTGCCCGTCGCCGCGGCACAGCCGGCGACGCAGGCGGAGCCTTACGGCACGCCGCTGATGCTGCCGCAATACCTGACCGAGCGGGTCATGCGCGAGCGCCTGCTGGAGCTGGGACACCGGGTCGAATCCGGCGTCGCGCTCACGGGGCTGGAACAGGACCCGGACGGCGTCACGGTGGCGCTGGCCGGCCGCGATGGAGAAACGCGCGTGCGTGCGCGCTGGGTCGTCGGCACGGACGGCGGACGCAGCACGGTGCGCCACCTGCTCGGCATCGGCTTCCCCGGCAAGACGATGCCCGTGCGGGCGCTGGTGGCGGACGTGGCGCTGACCGGCCTCGACCGCGACGCGTGGCACCGTTTCAACGGCGACGACATGGCGCGCCGGCTCGAAGTGTGTCCCCTCGCGGGCACGGACCTGTTCCAGATCCAGGCGCCCGTGCCGCTCGAGGGCGACGTGGACCTGTCGGCGCAGGCCCTCGACGCGCTGGTGAAGGAGCGGACCGGCCGGCGCGACGTGCGCGTGGACGGCGTGTCCTGGGCCTCGGCATACATGATGAACGCGCGCCTGGCCGACCGCTACCGCGTAGGTCGCGTCTTTCTCGCCGGGGACGCCGCCCACATCCATCCGCCCACGGGCGGGCAGGGTTTGAACACCAGCGTGCAGGACGCGTACAACCTCGGCTGGAAACTGGCGGCCGTGTGCGCGGGCGCGCCCGATGCGCTGCTGGACAGCTACGAAGCCGAACGCCGCCCGATCGCCGCAGCGATGCTGCAATTGTCCACGGCGCTGCTGGACGCGGCCCGCCGCGGCGGCGACATGCGGCGCGGGCGCGAAGTGCGGCAGCTGGACCTGGCGTATCCCGATTCGCCGCTGTCGTTCGCGCAGCCGGCGCGGACGCACGGCGTGCAGCCCGGCGACCGTGCGCCGGACGCCGTCGTGCTGGGCGCCGGCGGGCAGCCGACGCGGCTCTTCACGCTGTTCGCGGGGCCGCACTGGACCTTGCTGGGGCGCGATGTCGCGCCCGGCGTCGCGGACGCGCTGCGGCGTCCGGGCCTGCGCGTGCACCTGTTCGGCGAACGCGGCGACGTGATCGACGTGCATGGGCAGGTCCAGGCAGTGTATGGGCTCGACCCCGGCGAGCTCGTGCTGGTGCGTCCGGATGGCTACGTCGGCGCGATCGCCGCGTCTGCCCACGCCGATGCGCTGGCTGCCTACATGCGGCGTGCCGGCCTGTCCTGAACACGCCGCCAGCGCCAGGCCAGCAACGCCAGCAACACCAGCCACGCCGCCACCGTGACCTGGGCGAAGACGTCGCCGATGCGGCTGTATACCGTGCCGCCGCGTCCCGTCGGCAGGTCGCCCACGAGCATGGCCGGCGCGTGCATGGTGCGGCGTTCGGCGACGATGCGGCCGTGCGCATCGCTCAGCGTCATCAAGCCTTGCGAGGCCGAGCGCGCCACCGCGAATCCGTTCTCGACGCCGCGCACGAGGGCCATGCGGCCGTGCAGATACGCGTCGCGGTCGAAGTCCCAGGCCGGTACCAGCATCAGGCCGACGTCGCGCCGGCCGTACAGGCGCAGGTCCTGGGCGAAATCCATGTCCTTGCAGATGGCGATGCCGGCGTCGAGTGCCCCGATCCGCGCGACCAGTTCGGCGGTTCCCGGCACGTATTCCGCTTCCAGGCCCGGCACCATGCGCTTTTTCAGGTAGGTGGCGACAGGCGCACCGGGCCGGTACAGCGCGGCGATGTTCAGCCGGCCGCCCTGCGGCGCAGGGGCGTCGAGGCCGGCGACGACGAGGCTTCCAGCCGGCGGGGCGAGCACCGCACCGTCCGCCAGGATCTTTTCCGGCACGACGATCGCAGCCGGCCCGTGCGCGGCGGCCGCGGCAACTTGGCGCGCGAACGCGGCGGCGATGCCGGGACCCGCATCCGGATGATGGAAGACGCGCCCGGCGTGACGGTCGTCGCTCAACAGGGCGATGCGCACGGACGGTCCCGGCAGTTGCGCCAGTTGCCAGACCCCGTACAGCAATGCCGCGAGCACCGGGACCGACCACGCCAGCGCGGCTTTCGCATCACGCGGCCGGACGCACAGCAGGGCGAGCCCGGCCGGGACCACGGCCGCCAGGAACGTCAGCCCGGCGATGCCGGCCAGCGAAGCCGTCTGCAGCAACGGCAGAACGTCGACCAGCGCGTAGCCCAGCGCGAAGAAGCTGCCGTTCGGCGAGACCAGGCTGCGCAGGTATTCCTCGGCGGCCGTCATCACGGCGAACCCGAGCACGGCCACGGCTGCCGGGAAGCGTCGATACTGTGCCCGCATAAACAAGACCGTGAGCATGAACACCACGGCCTGGACGAGCGCCAGGCCATAGATCACCGGCAGGATCCGGCCATAGAACCACATGGGCCCCGTCTCGGCCATCACCCCGGCGACGAATGCGAGGAGAGCGACATCCCGCGCCCGCGGTGCGCGCAACGCGACCACGAGCAGCGGCACGGGCGCCGCAAGGACCAGCCAGCCGAACTGTCCCGTGTCGCGGCTCACCGCGAGCAGTACGCCGGACAGCAGCGCGGCCAGAATGCTCCATCGTGTCATTGCTCGTCTCCCTTCAGATAGATGCGCGCGGCCGAGCGCAGGCACAACGCCGTGAATTCGGTCCGCGACAGGTCGAACCGTCCGGAGCGGTGCAAGTCCACGAGTCCCTGCAGCACGCCCCACACGCCCATCGCCAGTTCCAGCGGCGGCCCCGCGCGCACGAGCCCCGCCGCCTGGCCTTCCGCGAGGCGCCGCGCGAAGTTGCCGATGACGGGAGAACGTCCCGCCTCGAAGTCTTCCGGATAGATGCGTTCGGCGCGCGTCTTGAGCACGAAGGCGGCGTCGAACAGCGCCGGCTCGTCCAGCGCGAAATCGACGAACGCCGTCGCCATGGCCTCGAAGCCGGCCAGGAGCGGCAGGTCCGTCAGCGGCCGGGCACGCTGTTGCCACAGGTCGAGCGCGTGGGCGCCGACGGCCTGCAGCAGGGCGGCCTTGTCGGCGAAATGGCGGTACACGGCCATCGGCGTGATGCCGGCTTTCTGGCCGACGGCGCGCAGGCTCAGGCCATCCAGTCCTTTTGCCTCGAGTTCGCTGATGGCGATGGCAAGGATACGTTCTTTGGTCGTCATGTATACACCGTATACATAACTTTTCTTATTGTCAATACAATTATTAAGAAACCTACCCGGATTACATTGATCTCGCCAGTTGGGAAATGCTAAATTTCCCAGGATAAATATTGCAAAAGGACTAAAATGTCTCTGAACGATCCGGCGAATCTCACGCAACGCATCCCGGAACTCGAAGCATTGGCGGCCGATCCGAAAATCCGTCGTGCGATCGCGACCGGCGATCCCTTCAAGGTCTACCGGGCCCTGACCTGGGCCGAATGGCTCAAGCGCCTGCCTGCCCATCAGGACACCCTCGACGTACTCGTGCGCCATCGGCGGTTGTTTGCCAAGCCGTTGAACGGCACGCCCGCGCTGGGGACCTTCAATACGGTCGGCTTCGGCTTCGTCGGCCGTTCGGAAGCCGACAACGACGGCACCTATATTGCGACGCATGCGTTCGTCGTTCTGCAACTCATTCCCGTCATTCCGCTGCGTTCCTACCTGGTGAGGAAAGTCGGTTCGTCGCTGTTTTCCTCGCAATGGAATATCTTTGCGCGCGTGCCTTCCAGCATGTTCGGCTGGCTGTATTCCAGGAGTCTCGCGCTGGGACTCGTTGCGCTGGTCGCCTGGGGCGCGGTCGGCAGCATCATCAAGTCCCGCACCCAGGATGTGCTGGTGGTGAACGGTCTCGACGTGGCGGTCAATGTCGAACTGGACGGCACACAGCGCACGATCCCACCGATGGGACGGGACACGATCACCGTCAAGGCCGGCGACGTGCAGGGCAGCGCATCGGCAAACGGCATCGTCGTCGATACGCTGCAGCAGAAGATCGCCAGTTCCGGCAGCACGACGATGTGGAATATCGCGGGTGCGGCGCCCGTGTTCAGCGAGCAGGTGGTGTACACCAGGCAGCACGTGTCGTCCAACGCTGCACAACCCGAGCCGACGGTGTACTGCGGCCAGCGGCTCGTCGACGTGCCGCACGTGGACGATGTGTTCACGGCGCCGCCGCAGTCGGTCAGCATGGGCAAGCATACGGACAGGGTGTACCGCACGCATCTGGACCTGGCCAGGACGGAGAAGCAGCCCGGTTACATGAGCTGCATGTATTACCTGGCCGGGCATGACGCGATGAAGAATGCGGCCCGGTTCCTCGAAGCGGAAGCGGAACTCAAGGGGTGGGACAGAGACCACACCGGGATGGCCTTGTTTGCCGCGTCATCGGTGTCGAGTGCCGAGGCGATCCGGGTGGCGCAGCGTGCGCTGCGCGCGCATCCGGATGACATCATCCTGCATCGCCGTTATCAGATGGTCCGCGACGATGCCGGCCAGGGGCGTGAAGTCATGCAGGAATACGCGGACATGGCAAGCCGCAAGCCCGACTCCGCAGCGGCGCAATACCTGTACGCGACGCTGCAGCACGGCCCGGCCGCCGTCGATGCGCTGGAAAAGCTGGCCGCCAGATTTGGCACGGAACCGAATATCCTGCGCAGCCTGACCTGGCGCCGGATGGTGCATGGCGATTACGCCGGCACGATCGCGGGATGGAACCGGCTGCATGCGCTGTCGTCCGACGATGCCGCACATGTCGCCGATGCCCAGGTGCGCGCGCTGGTCGCCAGGCAGCGCGCACCGGAAGCCGTCCGGCTCCTCGCGTCCCTCCTGAAGGCGCCGCAGGACGACAGCCGGAGCGAGCACCTGGCCGAATACCTGATGGTGGTCCGCCTCACCGGCGGCGATCCGCGCCGCCAGATCGACGACATCGCCAGGGACGCCGGCGGCGACGCGCAATTCGATCACATCCGCGCCCGCGCCGGCCTGGAGCCGGTAGCCGCTGCCGCACAACAGCCGCTGCTGGTGAAGGTCATGCTGGCGCTGCGCCGCGATCCGGCCAACGCCGTGCGGCTGGCCGGAGGCATGACGCAGGGCGATGCCATGCAACTCGGCCCGGAGCAATGGGGCCTGTTGTTCGGCGAGGCGGTGCGCGCCAACGACACGGCCGTCATGGCGAAACTCGAACGCTTCGGTCGCGGCCTCGACAGCGCCGACCGCAACCTCTTCAAACGCTATGTGCAGGGCGATGCGGTCAACCTGGAGAACGCGGACCTCGAACCCGGCTTGCGTGCCGCCGCCATGCTGGTGCGTTCGCGCAATGCAGCGTTGCCGGCCGGCGAGCGCGCCCAACTGCGTGCCCATGCGGCGCAAGCCGACCTGCTGCACAGCGTTGTCACGCAGGCACTCGCCGCATGGCCGGCATGACCGCGCTCCAGGCAGCGCCGGACAACCGGTCGCTGGCGAGTCGCGCCATGCTGATGGCCGTGCTCTGGCTCGGTTTCTGGCTCCTCGCGGCCGGCCTGGTGATCGGGCTGCTGGCGATTCCCATTGCGCAGCTCCGCTTCCGCGACAGCGTCGAGTTGTCCGGCGTCGTCGCGGCCTGCGCCGGCATCACGCTCGCGTATTCGCTGCGACCGCGGCGTGCCGGAGCAGACGCCGCGGACGTCGTGCCGACGCCGTTGCGGCGCGACGAAGCGCCCGGGCTGTTCGCGTTCATCGACGGCGTGGCCGGCAGGCTGGCCGTGAAGGCGCCGTTCGAGATCCATCTGGTCACGACGGCCACCGCATTCATCCGGGCGGAACGCAGCTGGACGGGCCGGGTCAGGACGCTTTCGATCGGCATCGGCATGCCGCTGTTCGCATGGTTGTCGGAAGCGGAACTGGGTGCTGTGATCGCGCATGAATTCGGACATTTCGTCGGCGGCGACACGTTGCTGACGCCATGGGTGTACCGGACCCGCGCCTCGATCGGCGCCGCCGTCCACGCGCTCGACGATTCCGTGTTTTTCCTGGACGAGCCGTTCCGCCGCTACGGCCACTGGTTCCTCCGCCTGTCCAGTGCAGTTTCCCGGGCGCAGGAGTATTCGGCCGATGCGCTGAGCGCACGGCATTTCGGACCCGGCGCCGCCAGCGCCGCACTGGAAAAGATCCATTTGCTGGAACCGATGTGGTTCGCCTACTTCCACCATGACCTGGTGCCTGCCCTGAACTGCGGCGCGCGTATGCCGGTGTTCGACGGGTATCGCCGCTTTTGCGCGGCGTCGCCGAAACGGCGCGAGGTACAGGAAGCGATCGACCGCGCCGCGGACCGTGCCGCATCGCCTTACGACACCCATCCGTCGCTGGAGGAGCGCCTGGCGGCGCTCGGCGGAGGCAGTGGCGGCCGGTTGCCGCCGCCGGCCAGCTGTGCCGGCCTGCTGGGCGGCGAGGAGCGCATCGAAGCGATGTGGTACGAGCGGATCGGGGCCGGCGACTGGCCGGCGACGGCCTGGGACGCGTTCGGCGACGCGATGCTGCGGACGCGGATACAGGAACGCTTTGCCGGCACCGACATGGCGCCCGACAACCTGCCGTTGACGCGGTTGCCCGAGATCGCGCAGTCGCTCCACGAATGGTGGCCACGGCTCAAGCCCGACGGCCCGAGTTTCCTGTCGCCCGAGGGACAGCGGCAGTATGTGCTGAACGTGCTGCGCGAGTGGATCATCGCCAGTCTCTGCCATGCGGGATTTGCCTTGACCATCCGGCCCGGGGCAAGCCTGGTGCTGGAGCGGGACGGCATCACGGCCGAGCCCGGTGAATTGCTGGCGGCGGCGTGCGAAGGCAGGCTCGCAGTCCACGATCTGGCACGTTACGCCATGCCGTAAAAACAAAAACGCCAGCTCGTGCAAGCTGGCGTTTTCGCTGAATCTTGGTAGGCCGTGCTGGGCTCGAACCAGCGACCAACGGATTAAAAGTCCGCTGCTCTACCAACTGAGCTAACGACCCGAAGAGGCAGCATTATAACGGCTCGGCCGCCGTCCGGCTAGCGCCCGCGCCGGCCCGCGCGTGCCGGCGGCGTGGCGGCGGTGATCGCGAAGCTGCCCAGCACGAAGGCGGCGGCAAACGTGGCGGCGAATAGGGTGGACAAGGTACGCATGATGGCTCCCGGCGAATGGCGGATCCGATGTTCGATTTCCGCATCGACGCTACCAAGTATAGGCAGCCGGGGACGCCATTTGGTTGCTGAAGGGCAACAACACATACTGACGCGCAAAACAAAAACGCCAGCTCGTGAAAGCTGGCGTTTTCGCTGAATCTTGGTAGGCCGTGCTGGGCTCGAACCAGCGACCAACGGATTAAAAGTCCGCTGCTCTACCAACTGAGCTAACGACCCGAAGAAGGCACGCATTATAGCGGGCCGTTTTGATTTACGCCAGAGGTAACGTAAATCGTCAGTGCGCGACCGTGGATTTCAGGACTTCCTCCGCCGTCGTCACGCCCTCGATCACCTTGTAGGCGCCGGCGATGCGCAGCGGCTTCATGCCGTCGGCGACGCTTTGCTGGCGCAGCGCGGCCAGGTCCGTCTTTTCCTGCAGGAGTTGCGAGAAGTTTTCCGTCACGGTGACGAGTTCGTACAGGCCCGTGCGGCCGCGGTAGCCCGTCTGGCGGCATTCCGGGCAGCCGATCGGGCGGTAGACGGTGGCCGGCTTCGGCAGGTTCCAGGCGCCGCCCAGTGCATGCCAGACGTCGTCGGACAGCTCGCCGTCCGCCGCCTTGCAGTGCGGGCACAGCGTGCGCACGAGGCGTTGGGCCATGATCCCGATCAGGGTCGCTTCCAGCAGGTAGTAGGGCACGCCCAATTCCAGCAGGCGCATGACGGCCGACGGGGCGTCGTTCGTGTGCAGGGTCGACAGCACGAGGTGGCCGGTCAGCGCGGCCTGGATCGCCATCTCGGCCGTCTCCAGGTCGCGGATCTCGCCGACCATGATGATGTCCGGGTCCTGCCGCATCAGCGCGCGCACGCCGTCGGCGAAGGACAGGTCGATGCCCGGCTGCACCTGCATCTGGTTGAACGACGCCTCGACCATCTCGATCGGGTCTTCGACCGTGCACACGTTGACTTCGCTCGTGGCCAGCGCTTTCAGTGTCGTGTACAGCGTCGTCGTCTTGCCGGAGCCGGTGGGGCCGGTGACGAGGATGATGCCGTGCGCGCGCTTCGTCAGCGCGTCCCAGCGCGCCGCGTCATCGGGCGGGAAGCCCAGTTCCGGCAGCGTCTTGACGACGACTTCCGGGTCGAAGATGCGCATCACGAGTTTTTCGCCGAACGCCGTCGGCATCGTGGACAGGCGCAGCTCGACCTCCTGGCCGTCGTTCGTGCGGGTCTTGATGCGGCCGTCCTGCGGGCGGCGCTTTTCGATCACGTCCATGCGGCCCAGCAGCTTGATGCGCGCCGTCATGGCGATCATCACGACGGCCGGCACCTGGTACACCTGGTGCAGCACGCCGTCGATGCGGAAGCGGATCGCGCCGGCGTCGCGCTTCGGCTCCAGGTGGATGTCGGATGCGCGCTGCTCGAACGCGTAGCTCCACAGCCAGTCGACGATGTTGACGATGTGCTGGTCGTTGGCGTCGACCTGTTTATTGGTCTTGCCCAGTTCGACCAGTTGCTCGAAGTTGTTGCGCAGGGCGAGATCCTGGCCGCTGGACTTGTTCGCGTCGCGGATGGATTTCGCGAGGCTGAAGAATTGCGAGATGTATTGCGCGATGTCGAGCGGATTCGCGATCACGAGCTCGATGCGGCGGCGCGAGAGGCGCGCGATCTCGTCCTGCCATTCGGTGCGGAACGGGTCCGCCGTCGCGACGACCAGCGTGCCCGGTCCCAGTTCCACCGGCAGGATATTGAAACGCGCCGCATAACTGGCCGACATCACGTCGGCGACCTTGGTGAAATCGATCTTGAGCGGATCGATGCGGAAGAAGGGCAGGCCGACCTTGCCGGCGCACCATTCGCTGAGCACATCCAGCGTGAGCAGTTTATGCGGTGCTTTGGCCGAGACGATCTTGCACTGCGCGACCGCCGTCAGCGGATGCATCGACCCGACCGCGCTTTTGAGGATGCTTTGCGCCTGGGCGAAGTGCGGCTTGACGGTCGATTTCTCGACGATGCCGTCGGCCAGCAGCCACGAAAAAATGGTTTGCAGGTCGAGGGCTTTGGGTTTGTGCATGTCAGTTCGCAGCGGCGATGCCCTTGACCCACGATTTCGCCGGCAGCTTCGTCGCCGCCACGATCTGCGCGGCGCGTGCGGCGAGGCGGTCCTTGTCGAGATCCGGTTTCGTCTTGAAGCACAGGGCGACGACGTTGCCCTCGTGGACCTCGGGCAGGCAGATCACGTGGCCGAACGCGAAGCGCATCGCCTTGATGTTCTTCGCGAAGCTGGGGTGGTCGCCGAACAGGTTGACGGTCATGACGCCGCGCTCCGTCAGGCAGGCGTTGCAGGCCTGGTAGAACTCGGGCGTGTCGAGTACGGGCCCGCGCGCCGTGGCGTCGTACAGGTCGCACTGCAGGACGTCGATCGCGTCGTGGTTGGCATCGTCGAGCACGAAGTCCATCGCGTCCATTTCGAGCACGCGCAGGCGTTCGTCTTCCGCGGGCAGCTTGAACATCGAATTACAGATGGCGATCACGGACGGGTTCAGTTCCACGGCCGTCACCTGCGCCTGCGCGAACTGGCGATAGGAGAACTTGGTCAAAGACGCTGCGCCCAGGCCCAACTGGACGATGGCGTGCGGGTCCTCGATGAACAGCATCCAGGCCATCATCTGCTGGGCGTATTCGAGTTCCGGCCAGTCCGGCTTGCGGATGCGCATGGCGCCCTGCACCCATTCGGTACCGAAATGCAGGTAGCGCACACCGTCCTGCTCGGACAGGGTGACGGGCGCAAACTTCGGCTTGCGGGCGGGACGGCGCGACGATTCGGCCTGTTCGATGGATTTGCGTTTGATGAGCATAGGATGAGCGAAAGAAGCATCCTATTATCGGCGGGAAGGAATCCGCAGCGCAAGAAGCGCTGCGGATGGCAGCAGACGCTGCGGAGGAAGCCGACAGTGCGGAGGAGGGGGCGGTCCCCCGCGCCGGAAGATGTGTTACTGGTACTGGTCCGGTTCGACCGACACGCGCAGGCGCACGCGGTTGCCCGGATCGCGGTTCATGACCGTCTGGTAGGTGTGGCCGCGGTAGTCGTAGGTCACGTCGTAGCCGTTCGTGCGCTCCTGGATGGAGTCGACGGTGCGGCAGCGCTGCACGGCCTGTTCCTGCACTTGCGGGCCGTAGGCGCGGCCGTTGTTGTCGACGTTGTCGCCGATCATGCCGCCGGCGATCGCGCCGGCGGCGGCGGCCGCCACTTTACCGTTGCCGCCACCCACCTGGCTGCCCAGCAGGGCGCCGGCGATACCGCCGATGACCGTGCCGGCCTGGCTGCGCTGCTGCGGGACCTGGGCCTGCACGTAGTCGGTACGGCATTCCTGGCGCGGCGTACGGACCTGCTCGATGCGCGGCTGGACGCGCGTCACGCGGCCGAAGTCCTCGAAATCGCCGGCCTGGGCCTGGGCCAGCGGCAGGGCGCACACGCTGATAGCGGAGAGAATCAGTTTGGCTTTGACGTTCATGCTCATACCTCGTTTTGGTGGTGCTTCTGATCTGTTGGTATCGAAAGGCTTTTCGCCCACAACTGAATCTTAGCGCTGGTTTGCCTTCATTTCCGATCCGTGTGGCAACAAAATGTAACAGCAGGTAGTGATGCCAAAACCCCGGGTTCAGAGGAGAAAAGCGTGGAAAAAGCGCCAACAATGGATGAAAAAACTCGTCTTTTTTTACAAATGTGAGCGGCTCGTCCATATTCGGGTTGATTCGCTTACCACAAAACGTTACCCTTAGGAGACTTGGGGTTTTATTGGCGCGTGGAAATCAGACCAGGAGAAAGCGAACAAGCCCGCCGCTTCCGCAAACACCGCGCGCTGGAGCAGCAGAACCAGACTGGGTGACTTGAGGAAAAAATGAGTTTGTTGATGAGAGTACCGCCGAATCTTGTGCAGTCCATCCGCGCTTACCGTGCACCGGAGCTGCAGAAGGAGGCGATGCGATTGGGTCATCACTTTCTCTATGCCCTGTGCACGAACGCGCTGACGAAGCAGCAGGTCTGCGCCCGCATCGGCGAGCAATTCTTCTTCCCCAAGCCCTGCAGCAAGAATTTCGACGCGCTGCGCAACTGCCTCACCCAGGTCATCGCCGACGCCGGGCCGCAACCCGGTTTCATCGCCGTGCTGGACCAATTGCCGAATACGCAAAAATTCGACAAGGAAGCGCGCGAAACCCTGCTCGACGTATTCCGCGACGCGGCCGAATTCTGGGCCGAGAAAAAAGTCCCGTTCCGCGTATTTTATTCCTTCGAAGAGCCGCAATCGCCCCAACCCGTGGGGTGGGTGGGCCCGCACGCCTTCAAATAAGCGCGGCGTTGCCGTCGTTTCCTTCCTTGGGTCCGCCCGGCGGCTCGGGTTACAATGCGCGCTTATGAAAAATATCGTGATCCTTATTTCTGGCCGCGGCAGCAACATGGAAGCCATCGTGCGCGCGCAGCAGGCCGAAGCCTGGCCGGCCCGTATCGCCGCCGTGATCAGCAATAAGCCGGACGCCAAGGGGCTTGCATTCGCGGCGTCCCACGGCATTCCGACCGCCGTCGTCCCCAACAAGGAATTCCCGACCCGCGAAGCGTTCGACGCCGCCCTGCAGGAAACGATCGACCGGTTCGACCCGGATCTCGTCGTGCTGGCCGGCTTCATGCGCATCCTGACGGCACCGTTCGTCGAGCACTACGCGGGCCGCATGCTGAACATCCACCCGTCGCTGCTGCCGCTGTTCCCCGGGCTGCACACGCACCGGCAGGCGCTGGACGCGGGCGTGGCGGAGCACGGCGCGACCGTGCACTTCGTCACCGCCGAGCTGGACCATGGCCCGGCCGTGATCCAGGCGCGCATTCCCGTGCTGCCGGGCGATACGGAAGACAGTCTGGCCGAACGCCTGCTGGCCGAGGAACACGTCATTTATCCGCAAGCGGTGCGCCTGTTCATCGAAGACAGGCTCAGCATCGAAAACGGCGAGGTCCGGATCGCCGTGACCCCCTGAATCCACCAAGGAACACCCATGAGATTGCCACCCGCGATACTCGGCAATGCTGAAGAGGTATTGCGCGAGATCCTGCGCTTTACTGCGCCGGCCGACGTCACCCTGTCGCGCTACTTCAAGGACCACCCCCGCCTCGGCGGACGCGAGCGCGGCGCCATCGCCGAATGCGTCTATGCCGTGCTGCGTCATAAATCCTTCTTCACCGATTTCGCCGGTACCGGCGCGTCGATGCGCCGCCTCACCCTGCTGGGCATGGCGGAAGCCATCGGCGCGGACTCGCTGGGCGGCCTGACGGAAGACGAAACGGCCCTGCTCACGCGCATCAAGGAGATCGACCGTTCGCTGCTGCCGCCGAAGAAGCTGGCGAACCTGCCCGACTGGCTGTACGACAAATTCGTCGCCCAGTACGGCGAGGAAGAGACGCTGGCCCTGGCCGCCGTGCTGAACACCCCGGCGCCGCTGGACCTGCGCGTGAATTCGCTGAAGGCCGACCGCGACAAGGTCATCGCCGACCTGGCGACCGCCCCGATCGCCGCCGAGCCGACGCCGTACTCGGCGCTGGGCCTGCGCATCTGGAAAAAGCCGGCGCTGCAGAACCTGCCGCTGTTCAAGGAAGGCGCGATCGAAGTCCAGGACGAGGGTAGCCAGGTGCTGGCCCAGCTGCTGGGCGCGCGCCGCGGCGAGATGGTCGTCGACTTTTGCGCCGGTGCCGGCGGCAAGACGCTGGCCATCGGCGCCATCATGCGCAGCACGGGCCGCCTGTACGCTTTCGACGTGTCGGAAAAGCGCCTGACCAAGCTGAAGCCGCGCCTGGCGCGCAGCGGGCTGTCGAACGTGCATCCGGTCGTCATCGCGCACGAACGTGACGCGAAAGTGAAGCGTTTGGCCGGCAAGATCGACCGCGTCCTCGTCGACGCGCCGTGCTCCGGCATGGGTACCCTGCGCCGCAATCCGGACGTGAAATGGCGTCAGCAGCCGGAAGGTATCGCGGAGTTGACCGAAAAACAGGCCTCGATCCTGGACGGCGCCGCGCGCCTCGTGAAATTCGGCGGCCGCCTCGTCTATGCGACGTGCAGCCTGCTGGACGAAGAAAACGAGGGCATCGTGCAAGGCTTCCTCGCCTCGCATCCGGATTTCGAGCTGGTGCCGATGCACAAAGTCCTGGCCGAGCAGCGCATCCCGCTGGAGATGGGCGATTTTCTGAAAATGCTGCCGCACAAGCACGGCACCGACGGCTTCTTTGCCGCCGTGCTGGAGCGCAAGGCTGCCACCGCCAAGGCCACCGACGACGACGCTGCTTCGGAGTAATCGCAGCCGATGCCGCTGACCAACCTGATCGATGACCTGTTCGATGACCTGAGCCGCCCCGGCATGCCGTGGCAGGTCGGGTCCATCGTCGCGGCCATCCTGTTCGGCTGGCTCAGCGCGCAACTGGTCCGCGTGTGGTGGAACCGCCGCCGCGGCGAGGACGGCAGCCTGCTGCACACGGGCGTGGAAAGTTTTACGCGCGTCGTGGCGCCGCTGCTCGTCGTCGCGCTGCTGTACCTGGCGCAGGTCGTACTGACCAAGACCCATTTCCACACGAATATCGTCAAGGTGGCGATCCCCGTGTTCTGGTCGCTGGCCGCCATCCGCCTCGTGTTCTACCTGCTGCGTCGCGTGTTCGCGCGGCGCGGACACCTCGGGCAGACGCTCGTCACGTTCGAAAAGATCTTCGCGCTCGTCGCCTGGCTCGCGGTGGCGTTGTACATCACGGGCTTGTGGCCGGACATCTTCGATTTCCTCGACAGCTACAAGATCCAGTTCGGTCCGAAGAAATCCAGCAGCGTCACCCTGGCCGACATCGCGCAAGCCGTCGCGTCCGTCGTCGTGATGCTGATGCTGGCCCTGTGGGCCGGCGCCGCGCTGGAAGAGAGACTGATGGGCGTGCACGCGCTGCACAGCTCGCTGCGGGTGGCGCTGGCGCGCCTGGGCCGCGCGTTGCTGATCGTCGGTGCCGTGCTGCTGAGCCTGAACCTGGTCGGCATCGACCTCACCGTGCTGTCCGTGTTCGGCGGCGCCCTCGGCGTCGGCCTCGGTCTGGGCATGCAGAGGATTGCCAGCAACTATGTGTCCGGCTTCATCATCCTGCTCGAACGGAGCCTGTCCATCGGCGACATGATCACGGTCAGCACGTTCACCGGCAAGGTCACCCAGATCAACACGCGCTACACGGTGTTGCAGGGCCTGGACGGCGTCGAAACCGTGTTGCCGAACGAGTTATTGATTTCCGGCCCCGTGCAAAACCAGTCGCTGACGACGCGCAGGGTGCGGGCGTCGACGAAGGTCACGGTCGCCTACGGTTCCGACCTGGAACAGGTGATGCCGCTGCTGGTGGCGCAAGCCGTCGGCACGGCGCGCGTGCTGGAAGAGCCGGCGCCCGGCATTTCGCTGTCACGCTTCGGTCCGGACGGCTACGAGCTCGACCTGGGTTTCTGGATCGCGGATCCGGAGAACGGGCAGGGCGGTGTCGTTTCGGAAATCAATAAAAAGATCTATGCCTTGGTACAGTCTGGTACCGTCAAATTAGGCTTTCCATCTGTTGATACCCGCCTCCTCGACTCCCATATAGCATCGGTTGTGGCGCGGATCACGCAGCCGGCGCAGAATTCCTAGCCGGGAGCGCATGGATTGCGTCACGACGTGCCGTGCGGCACCGGTTCCGCGTAAAATGCATCTTTGCGTCATGCACTAAAGCGTGACACTTTTGTCATAGCGACTGTTCCATAGAAAGAACAGCATCCTCTCATCCTTAGTGGAGTATCGATGAATTTTCTCAGCAACACCCTGCACGCCGTGCTGTCCTTCCTGGACGGCGGTCTGTTCGACCTGTCGGTCTGGCAGATGGTCGTGTACACGCTGGTCGTTACGCACATCACGATCGCCGGCGTGACGATTTACCTGCACCGCCACCAGGCGCACCGTGCGCTGGACCTGCATCCGATCCCGAGCCACTTCTTCCGCTTCTGGCTGTGGCTGACCACGGGCCAGGTGACCAAGGAATGGGCATCGGTGCACCGCAAGCACCACGCCAAGTGCGAGACGGCGGACGATCCGCACAGCCCGGTGACGCACGGCATCAAGGAAGTGTTGCTGCGTGGCGCGGAGCTGTATCGCGCCGAAACGAAGAACAAGGAAACGCTGGAGAAATACGGCCACGGCTGCCCGAACGACTGGATCGAGAACAACCTGTACACGAAGTACAGCTGGCTGGGCGTGTCGATGCTGCTGCCGCTGAGCGTCGCCCTGTTCGGCGTGGCCGGCATCACGATCTGGGCCGTGCAGATGCTGTGGATCCCGATCACGGCGGCCGGCATCATCAACGGTATCGGCCACTACTGGGGCTACCGCAACTACGACTGCAATGACGCGGCCACGAACATCATCCCGTGGGGCATCATCATCGGTGGCGAAGAGTTGCACAACAACCACCATACGTTTGCCACGTCGGCCAAGCTGTCGAGCAAGTGGTACGAGTTCGATATCGGCTGGGCGTACATCCGCATGATGGAAATGGTGGGCCTGGCCAAGGTCAAGAAGACCATTCCGAAGCCGCGACTGCAAAAGAACAAGCTGGAAGCCGACTTCGACACCCTGCAGGCCGTCATCGCCAACCGCTACGACGTGATGGCGAAGTACGCCAAGTCCGTGAAGTATGCGTTCCGCGAAGAAGTGGAGCACCTGAAGCAAAAGGCCGAGCTGGAATCGCGTTTCCTGAAGAGCTCGCGCAAGCTGATGCAGCGCGAACCGGCCAAGCTGCAGGCACCGCAACAGGCCCAGCTGGTTGAACTGTTCCAGCACAGCAAAGCCCTGGAAACGATGCACCAGATGCGCGTGGAACTGGGCGCGATCTGGGAACGCTCGCACTCGACCCGCGACCAGCTGCTGCACCAGCTGCAGGACTGGTGTGTCCGCGCCGAAGCGTCGGGCATCAAGGCGCTGCAGGAGTTTTCGATGCGTTTGCGCAGCTATGCGTAAGCGGTTGATGGTTTGAACGAAACGGCTCTGCAAGAGCCGTGTTTGTTTTGGAAGCCGCCACAGGAAGAACGGATGAACTAGCGGCACCCCGCCACCCGCGGCTGCCCGCACGCGATCATGACGCCCACGTCCGGATTCGCCAGGTAATCCAGGTGCGCCGTCATCGGGTTTTCGATCAGGCCCAGCCAGGTCTTGTCGTTCGAGACGAGCACGTCGGCCACGGCCACGTCCGGCGCCGCGTAGCGGGCCGGGAGCAGGCGGTACGACAGCAAATCGTTCGGATCGGTGAAGGCGACGACGGCCAGGCGCTGCAGTGTTTCCGCACGGCGGTTGGGCTGGCGCCGGCGCAGGTCGAGGAAGCGCTGCAGCGCATCGACGGCCCGCATCTCCTGCGTGGCGATCGCCCGCTGCTCCGCCAGGCCCAGGATGGGCAACTGGTTGCCGGCCATGAACAGCAGCCCGAGCCGGCGCGCCGCCTGCTGGCCCAGCGCCCGCGTCTCCGGCTGCCACGATTCCAGCATGGCGCTCAGGGCGTCGAACAGCATCTTGCTGCCCAGGCTTTCCGCGACGACGACGAGGGGCGCTTCGCTGTCCGGATCCTTCTCGAGCACCTGCGCGATCGTCCGCACCATCGCATCGCGGATCGCGACGTGGCTTTCGCCCTGGTAGATGACAGCGTCGGACAGGCAATCGTTCAACAGCTTGTCTTTCACATAGCCGTTCATCCAGGCGCGCTTCGGCCTGCATGCGCCGGCCGCCGTGCAATCCGTCGGCGTGCCGGTCATATCGACGTCGAGCTGGTGCTTCAGGCCCGCCGTCAGCGGCGACCACACGAGGGCATGGAAGCGCACCGTGCCGCCGGCGAGCCGGCGCGTGCGCTCGACGACTTCCACGCGCGGCGGCGTGCCCTGTGCGACCGGGGCCGGCGCCGGGGCGTGGTCGTCGACGATGCCCGCGATGCGGTCGATCTGGCGCTCGGCCCAGGCCGTATCGTGGGTGCACATGCCGTGGACGACGAGCACGTCGACGGGCCGCATACCCGCTTCCGCGACGCTGCTGGCGATGCCGGGAAAGGTCGCGCTGTCGTGCACGACGACGGGTGGACGGTAGGGCGTGGAGCAGGCGGCCAGGACGGCCAGGACAGGCAGGAGCGACAACCGGGTATGCCACGTCATGCGATTCTCCAGCGAAGGCGGACAATCGACTATAACGACGCGGGCGAGCCAATCAACTGACTCCAATCAATGGCTCAGAAAAACAAAAAAGCCGCACACTGTGAAGCGGGCGGCGTTTTTTGAAAGAACCAGAGTACTTGTTCTTGGTTTCTTTGTAGACCACGTGCTTGCGAGCTTTCGGGTCGAATTTGGTGATTTCCATCTTCGCCGGCATCGTGCGCTTGTTCTTGGTCGTGGTGTAGAAGTGACCGGTACCTGCGGTCGATTCCAGTTTGATCTTGTCGCGGCCAGTTTTTGCCATGATGACTCCCTAATTAGATTTTCTCGCCGCGGGCGCGCATGTCGGCCAGCACAGCGTCGATGCCGAGCTTGTCGATGACGCGCAGGCCGGCGTTCGAAATACGCAGGGAGACCCAGCGGTTTTCGGATTCTACGAAGATGCGGCGGTTCTGCAGGTTCGGCAGAAAACGACGCTTGGTTTTGTTGTTGGCGTGGGAGACGTTGTTGCCAACCATCGGGCCCTTGCCAGTAACTTGGCAAACACGTGCCATAGCGCACTCCTTGAATAAACTTCCACAATCGGAAAAACGAGAGTATAGCTTGAAAACCGTCGCGTAATCAACAACTTGCGGAAAAAAATTGTGTCTCAGTAAATCACTCAGATTTAACAATCGTGAACTTTCGCAATGTTTGCTTCGTAAGGGCTTGTTTACACACCGTTATTCGTGCGTTCGACATGCGCGACGAGCGCGCGCAGCGCACGCCCGATGCGTGTCGCGAAACGGTGATCCGACGCAATCCGGTCCGGGTCGGTACCCGAGCCGATGACGGGAATGCGCAGGCAGGCATCGAGGACGAGGTCGGCCGACATGGTGCGCAGCGTCTCTTTCAGTGCCTCGTCGGCGTGGAACGATTGATAGGCCGGATTCAGCACGGCGACGGGCTTGCCCGCGAACGGCGCGTGGTTCACGACCCAGTCCAGCGTGTTCTTGATGGTGCCCGTGACGCCGTGCGCGTATTCGGGGCTGGCGATGAGGAGGGCGTCGGCGGCCGTGATCGCCTCTTGCAGGGCGAGTACGCCGGACGGCACGTCGGTCCGTTCGGGATTGAACAGTGGGAAATCCGTGTGCTGTTCGAAGAGGTCGATGGCGACGCCGGCGGGCGCGAGGTCGCGGCAGGCGCGCAGCACGCCTCCGCTCATCGAACGGGCGCGCTGGCTGCCGCAGAGGGCAAGAATACGGATGGGCATGGACTCATCTTAGCTCAGATCTGTCCATGTTCCGCGAAGGAATGCACGAGCGGCCCGGCCACGATGAAATGGTCGAGCACGCGGATATCCACGAGGCTGAGTGCCTTGACGAGGGCGCCCGTCAGGCGCAGGTCGGCGTCGCTCGGCTCCGGCAGGCCGGACGGGTGGTTGTGCGCGAGGATCACGCTGGCCGCGTTGTAATCCAGCGCTTCGATGACGACTTCGCGCGGATACACGCTCGTCTGCGTGAGCGTGCCGCGGAACAGTTCGCGGTCCGCGATCAGGCGGTTCTTGACGTCCAGGAACAGGACGACGAACGATTCGTGGCGCTGGCCGCCCAGCTTGATGCGCAGGTAGCGTTTCACCAGTTCGGGCGAGCCGAACGCTTCTCCCGTCTGCAATTGCTCGGCGATGGCGCGCCGGGCCAGTTCCATCACGGCCTGCAATTGCGCGTATTTCGCCATGCCGAGGCCGTGCACCTCGGCACAATCGTCCAGCGTGGCCCCGAACAGGCCGTGCAGCGAGCCGAAGTGTTGCAGGATGTCGCGGCCCAGTTCCACCGCGCTCTTGCCGCGCACGCCCACGCGCAGCAGCAGCGCCAGCAATTCCGGGTCCGACAACGCCTGCGCGCCTTCGCGCACGAGCCGTTCGCGCGGCCGGGTCTGTTCCGGCCAGTCTTCGATGCCCATCCGATCCCTCCATGTGAGACCGTGCATTATTCGCGCGAGGGGACAGCGTCGGCTTGGGCATGCGCAATAATAGATGCATGAACGACCTGCGCGCCTTCGACCTGAACCTGCTCGTGACCCTCGACGCTTTATTGACGGAAGCGAACGTCACCCGTGCGGCCCAGCGCCTGCACCTGAGCCAATCGGCCGTGTCCGGCCAGCTCGCCCGCCTGCGCCAGCTGTTCGACGATCCGCTGCTGCTGCCCGCCGACAACGGCCGCGGCATGACGCCGACCACGCGCGCGCTCGACCTCGCCGGGCCCGTGCGCGCGGCCCTGGATCAGCTGGCCGGCATCGTGCGCGGCCAACCGGCGTTCGATCCGGCGACGGCGCAGCGCACGTTCCAGATCGCCGCCAGCGACTTGTCGACGGCCGTGCTGGGCCTGCCGCTGGCCGGCCTGCTGGCGCGCCACGCAGGACCGGGCGTGCGGCTCGCCTTCCGCATGACCGATGGCGCGCGTATCGCGTCCCAGCTGCAGGAAGGGGAAGTCGACCTGCTGATCGGATCGGAGCGCATGGTGCCCGAGAACATGCGTGCGCGGCTGCTGTTCGAGGAACGTTTCGTCATGGTGCAAAGAAAAGACCATCCGCGCGGTACGGAAACCCTCGATCTCGACGGCTATTGCGCCCTGCGTCACGTACTCGTCTCGACGAGCGGCGGCAGCCTGCATGGCTTCATGGACGAGCATCTGCACGCGCTGGGGCGCACGCGCAACGTCGTGCTGTCCGTGCAATCGTTCGCGCTCGTGCCCGGTTTGCTGCGCCAGTCCGACCACGTCGCCACGGTGCCGTCGCGGCTGGCGGCCCTGCATGCCGATGTGCTCGACAGCTTCGGCTTGCCATTCGAAGGCAGGGGATTTTCGCTGTACGCGGCCTGGCATCCGCGTTTCCACGACGACCAGGCCCTGGCCTGGCTGCGCGACCAGGTGGTCCGCATTGCCGCGTGATCGGCGGCTCCGATGGGTCGTATCGCGGGATACGATTTCCGGCGGCACACAGCCGCTTCTACACTGTCTTTCATCGCAACCAATATGGAAAGGCAGACCATGAAAGACCAGCGCATCATCGTCATCGGCGGCACGTCGGGCATCGGCCTGGAGAGCGCGCGCCGCTTCGCCGCCCTGGGCGCCAGCGTGACCGTGACGGGGCGCGACGCCGCGAAAGGCGCCGCCCTCGACGTTCCCGGGATCCGTTTCACCCAACTCGACGCCGGCCGTCGCGATCAGTGCGACGCGTTCTTCGCCGACCACGGTCCGTTCGATCACCTGGTCGTGTGCGCCTCCGGCGCGACGGGGGCGGGTGCGTTCCGTGAACTGGCGCTGGATGATCTACGCGCCGGTTTCGAGGGCAAGCTCTGGCCCCAGCTGAATGCCTTGCAGGCCAGCCTCGGCAGCATTGCTCCCGGTGGTTCCGCGACGCTGGTCGGCGCCATCTCCGCCCGCGCCCAGCAGCCGGGCACGGCCGGCCTTGCTGCCATCAACGGGGCGCTGGAGGCGATGCTGCCGATCCTCGCGTCCGAGCTGCGCCCGTTGCGCGTGAATATGGTGGCGCCCGGCGTGATCGATACGCCGTGGTGGCACCGCGTGCCGGATGCGCAGCGCAGCCGATTGTTCGAGGAAATGGGCGCCGCCGTGCCCGCCGGCCGCGTCGGCACGGCGGCGGACGTGGCCGGGGTCATCGTCATGCTTGCTGGCAATACATTCATCACGGGCAGCGTGATCGACGTGGACGGCGGCTGGAAGCTGCGCCGCTGAGGCAAGCGTTTCCTGACCACGACAGAAATCGCGACGGCTGAGGCGGGACGGGCACGGGTGGCTTACAATAGCGGTTTGCACGTCAACCGAACACGCAACAATGTCCTCCACTAACGCTCCCGTCGTCACCGAATCGTCGTACCTGACCCTCCATTATCGTCTTGCCACCGCCGACGGTAACGACATCGTCACGACCTTCGGCAGCACCCCGGCCACCCTGCTGCTGGGCCAGGGCCAGCTCGCCCCGTTCCTCGAACAGCGCCTGCTCGGCCTGGCCGAAGGCACGCACACGACGTTCGACCTGACGCCTGCCGAAGGATTCGGCGAGCGCAATCCCGACCTGATCCAGGTCGTGACGAAGAAGACCCTGGACGAGAACTCGGAACCGGATGCCGATTACCAGGTCGGCGACCTCGTCGACTTCCGTGCGCCGGGCGGCGGCCGCTTTGCCGGCGTGCTGCGCGAACTGCGCGCCGACGACGCCGTGTTCGACTTCAACCACCCGCTGGCCGGCCAGCCGCTGAAGTTCGAAGTCCAGCTGATTTCCGTCCTCTGACCATCGCCCATCACCGAATCATGGAAAACGAGATCCTGTTAGCCCAGCCGCGCGGCTTCTGCGCCGGCGTTGACCGTGCGATCGAGATCGTCGAGCGTGCCCTGCAGCAGTTCGGCGCGCCCATCTACGTGCGCCACGAAATCGTCCACAACGCCTACGTCGTCAACGACCTGCGCAACAAGGGCGCCATCTTCATCGAAGACCTGGACGACGTCCCCGCCGGCAACACGCTCGTGTTTTCCGCGCACGGCGTGTCGAAGGCCGTGCGCGACGAAGCCGAGTCGCGCGGCCTGAAGGTCTATGACGCCACGTGCCCGCTGGTGACCAAGGTGCACGTGGAAGTGGCCAAGATGCGCAAGCAGGGCGCCGAGATCATCATGATCGGCCACGCCGGCCACCCGGAAGTCGAGGGCACGATGGGCCAGGCGGAAGAGGGCATGCACCTCGTCGAGACGGTCGACGACGTCGCGACGCTGAACGTCGGCAACCCGGACCTGCTGGCCTATGTGTCGCAGACGACTCTGTCCGTCGACGACACCGCGGAGATCATCGCCGCGCTGAAGGCACGCTTCCCGAACATCGTCGAACCGAAGAAGGGCGACATCTGCTACGCGACGACGAACCGCCAGGAGGCCGTGAAATTCATGGCGCCGCAGGTGGAAGTCGTGATCGTCGTCGGCAGCCCGAACAGCTCGAACTCGAACCGCCTGCGCGAAGTGGCGGAAAAGAAGGGCACCCCGGCCTACATGGTCGACAACGCCGCCGGCATCGATCCGGCCTGGATCGCCGGCAAGAAGCGTATCGGCGTCACGGCCGGCGCGTCGGCCCCGGAAGTGCTCGTGCAGGCCGTCATCGAGCGCCTGAAGGCACTGGGCGCCGCCAGCGTGCGCGCGCTCGAGGGCGTCGAAGAGAACGTCACGTTCCCGCTGCCCAAGGGCCTGGACGGCGGCAAGGCGGCCGCGGCCTGATCGGTGCCATGAACGTTTTCGACCTGCGCCCGCGCTCGCCCTCCGGTTTCGACGCCATTCCGCTGGAATTCTTTCAGGATTACCCGGAACCGGGCGTCAACTTCATCGACGTGGGCTGCGTCTTCGACAACCCGACCCACTGGCAGCTCGCCATCGACGCGCTGACCGAACGCACGGCCCACCTCGACGTCGATTTCCTCCTCGCGATGGATGCGCGCGGCTTCATGCTCGCAGGCGCGCTTGCGTACCAGCGCGGCATCGGCTTCGCGATGGCGCGCAAACCGGGCAAGCTGCCGGGCGCCGCGATCGGCATCGATTACCGCCGCGAGTACGGCAGCGCCACGATCGAGATCCAGCCGGAGCGCATCAAGGGCCAGCGCGTACTGATCGTCGACGACGTGCTGGCGACCGGCGGCACGATCGAGGCGGCGGCCACGCTGCTGCGCCGTATCGGCAAGGACGTCGCCGGCGCCGCGGCGCTGTTCGACGTCGCGTTTTTCAAGGACAAGCGCGAGCTGACGATGCCGGTGGTGACCCTGCGCGACGTGTAGTTTTCACCAAGCCATCTGTTATGATGACGCTCGGAATTATGTTGCTTGCTTAGCGGCACTCGTACCACGGGTGCCGTTTTTGTTAGTTCGAAAGGAAACCACACAAGCATGGAAACTTTTGTCCAACAGATCCTGAACGGGCTGGTGCTGGGCAGCATGTATGCGCTCGTCGCGCTCGGCTACACGATGGTCTATGGCGTGCTCAACCTCATCAACTTCGCCCACGGCGACGTGCTGATGATCGGCGCCATGGTCGGCCTGTCGATCCTGAAGCTGCTGGACGGCGTCTTCCCCGGCCTGCCCGGCGGCGTGCAGCTGGCCATCGCCATCGTCGGCGCCATCCCCGTCACGATGCTCGTGAACGTCCTCATCGAACGCATCGCCTACCGCCGCCTGCGCAACGCGCCGCGCCTCGCGCCCCTGATCACCGCGATCGGCGTGTCGATCCTGCTGCAGACGTTCGCCATGATGATCTGGGGCCGCAGCCCGCTGCCGTTCCCGCAGCTGCTGTCGTCGGACCCGATCATGGTCGGCGGCGCCGTGATCTCGCACACGCAGGTGCTGTTGCTCGTGCTGGCGGCCGCCGCGATGGTCGGCCTCGTGTTCCTCGTCGAAAAGACCCGCATGGGCCGCGCGATGCGCGCCGTCGCCGAGAACCCGCGCGTGGCCGGGTTGATGGGCGTGGACTCGAACCGCGTCATCGTCGCCACGTTCGCCATCGGCGCCGCGCTGGCCGCCGTCGCCGGCGTGATGTGGGGCGCGAACTATGCGTCGATCCAGTTCGCGATGGGTACCGTGCCGGGCATGAAGGCGTTCTCGGCCGCCGTGTTGGGTGGTATCGGTAATATCTACGGCGCCATGATCGGCGGGATCGTCCTCGGCATCATCGAGAGCCTCGGCGCCGGCTACATCGGCGACCTGACCGGCGGCTTCCTCGGCAGCCACTACCAGGACATCTTCGCGTTCATCGTGCTGATCCTCGTGCTGACCGTGCGGCCGTCCGGCATCATGGGCGAGCGCGTGGCCGACCGCGCGTAAGGAGACATATCGATGGCTCTCCTGACTTTCGACACCGTCCACAAACCCCGTCAATCGTATGCCAGCATGGCCGTGCTGCTGGCCGTGATGCTCATCTTCCCGTTCGTCGCCGCCCAGTTCGGCAACTCGTGGGTGCGCATCCTCGACATGGCGCTGCTGTACATCATGCTGGCGCTGGGCCTGAACATCGTCGTCGGCTTCGCCGGCCTGCTGGACCTGGGCTATATCGCGTTCTTCGCCGTCGGCGCCTACCTGACGGGCCTGCTCGCGTCGCCGCAATTCGCCGCGCTGCTGGAATCCGTCGTGAACTACCACCCCGAGCTGCAGGACGCCATCGTGCGCACCTTCGGCGAGGACGTGCGCACCAACGGCATTCACCTGTCCGTCTGGTTCATCGTGCCGCTGGCGGCGCTGACGGCCGCGCTGTTCGGCGCGCTGCTCGGTGCCCCGACCTTGAAGCTGCGCGGCGACTACCTCGCCATCGTCACGCTGGGCTTCGGCGAGATCATCCGGATCTTCATGAACAACCTGAACGATCCGATCAATTTCACCAACGGCCCGCAAGGCATCAACCTGATCGATCCGATCCGGATCTTCGGCGTGTCGCTGGCCGGCGAGGCGGGCTCGCGCGCGACCGTGTACATCGGCGGCTTCGGCATCCCGTCCGTCAATGCGTATTACTTCCTGTTCCTGCTGCTGTGCATCGTGACGATCTTCATGACGAGCCGCCTGCAGCATTCGCGCCTCGGCCGCGCCTGGGTGGCGATCCGCGAAGACGAGATCGCCGCGAAGGCGATGGGCATCAACACCCGCAACGTCAAACTGCTCGCGTTCTCGATGGGCGCGTCGTTCGGCGGCGTGGCGGGCGCCATGTTCGCCGCGTTCCAGGGCTTCGTCTCCCCGGAATCGTTCTCGCTGACGGAATCCATCGCCGTGCTGGCGATGGTGGTGCTGGGCGGCATCGGCCACATCCCCGGCGTCGTGATGGGCGGCGTGCTGCTGGCCGCGTTGCCGGAAGTGCTGCGCCACGTCGTCGAGCCGGCGCAGCAGGCGCTGTTCGGCAAGGTCGTCATCGAGGCCGAGGTGCTGCGCCAGCTGCTGTACGGCCTGGCCATGGTGTTGATCATGCTGAACCGTCCGGCTGGTTTGTGGCCATCGCCGGTCAAGGAAGACCGTCCCAATGCGGCCATCGCCAAAGAGGAAGAGAACGAAGCATGAGCGATATCCTGCTGAACATCTCCGGCGTCAATAAACGCTTCGGCGGCCTGCAAGCCCTGACGGACGTCGGCATCAAGATCATGCAAGGCCAGATCTACGGCCTGATCGGCCCGAACGGCGCCGGCAAGACGACGTTCTTCAACGTGATCACGGGCCTGTATCAACCGGACACGGGCACGTTCGAGCTGGACGGCAAGCCGTATTCGCCATCGGCGCCGCACGCCGTCGCCAAGGCCGGCATCGCGCGCACGTTCCAGAACATCCGCCTGTTCGGTGAAATGTCCGCGCTGGAAAACGTGATGGTCGGGCGCCACGTCCGCACGCACCAGGGCGTGTTCGGCGCCATCTTCCGCCATGGCGCGGCGCGCCGGGAAGAGGCCGCGATCCGCGCCCGCGCGCAGGAATTGCTGGACTTCGTCGGCATCGGGCAATTTTCCCAGCGCACGGCGCGCTTCCTGTCGTACGGCGACCAGCGCCGCCTGGAAATCGCGCGCGCACTCGCGACGGAACCGAAGCTGCTCGCGCTGGACGAGCCCGCGGCCGGCATGAATGCGACGGAAAAGGTCGCGCTGCGCGAGCTGCTGGTCAAGATCCAGGGGGCAGGCGTCACGATCCTGCTGATCGAACACGACGTGAAACTCATGATGGGGCTGTGCGACCGCATTTCGGTGCTGGAATACGGCAAGCTGATCGCGGAAGGGCTGCCGGCCGAGATCCAGAAGAACCAGGCCGTCATCGAGGCCTATCTCGGAGGTGCCGCTTGAAGCCCGACAACGTACTCAAGATTTCCGGCCTGAAGGTGGCGTACGGCGGCATCAAGGCCGTCAAGGGCATCGACCTGGAAGTCGACCGCGGCGAACTCGTCACCTTGATCGGCGCGAACGGCGCGGGCAAGACGACCACCTTGAAAGCGATCACGGGCACGCTGCCGCCGTGCAAGGTGGAAGGCACGATCGCCTATCTCGGCCAGCCGCTGAACGCGAATAAATCGTTCAAGCTGGTCGAGCGGAAGCTCGCGATGGTGCCGGAAGGCCGCGGCGTGTTCACGCGCATGACTATCCACGAAAACCTGCTGATGGGCGCCTATACGCGCGACGACAAGGCCGGTATCGAGGCCGACATCGAGAAGTGGTACGCCGTGTTTCCGCGCCTGAAGGAGCGTTCCGGCCAGCTGGCGGGGACGCTGTCCGGCGGCGAGCAGCAGATGCTGGCGATGGCGCGCGCGCTGATGTGCCATCCGACCCTGCTGCTGCTGGACGAGCCGTCGATGGGGCTCGCGCCGATCATGGTCGAGAAGATCTTCGAGGTGATCCGCGACGTGTCGAAGCAGGGCATCACGGTGCTGCTCGTGGAACAGAATGCGAAGCTGGCGCTGCAGGCGGCGCACCGCGCTTATGTGATGGAGTCGGGCGCGATCACGATGACGGGGAATGCGCAGGATATGCTGCATGATCCGCGGGTGCAGGCAGCGTACTTGGGCGAATAATTAACGTCATTCCCGCGGAAGCGCACTGGTGTCCGGAATATTGTTTTCAAAAACCGTCACAAAT
>CBIHRX010000011.1:0-48277 GCA_966212555.1 uncultured Massilia sp. | reverse complement strand
TACATGGCGCATTTGTCGACGGTTCTATTTGGAGAAACGTCATTCCGCGTCTGGAGGCGAACGGTCTCAGGGTCGTGGCGGTCCAGAATCCATTGACGTCGCTGGCGGCCGACGTCGCGGCAACCCGGCGCGTGCTCGACATGCAAACAGGCCCCGTTGTCCTGGTGGGCAATTCGTGGGGCGGCGTCGTGATCACGGAAGCGGGCCAGCATGAACGCGTCAAGGCGCTGGTTTACATCGCGGCATTCGCCCCTGGCGTTGGACAATCGATCACCTCTCTGTCCAAAGGGTATCCGGCACCATCGGGCTTCAGCCATCTCGTGGCTGACAAGGAAGGGTTCCTGACCCTCAGTCTCGAAGGCGTACAGAAACATCTGGCGCAATTTGTGCCGGCAGTGGAAACAAAGCTGATGGCCGCTACACAGGTACCCGTGCGCGGTCTTAACTTTGACGAGACGGTGACCGTCGCGCCGTGGAAGACAAAACCTTCGTGGTACTTCGTGAGCGAACAGGACAACATGATCGCGCCGGCATTGCAGAAGGCGATGGCGGAGAATATTTCGGCCAAAACCGTCAGCCTGCCGGCGGACCACACGCCGCACGTATCGCGTCCGGACGATGTCGCGAACCTGATTCTCGCGGCGGCCGCCGCGACGACAAAGTAACCGCTGTCCCGCGGACCCTACACGCCATCGCTGTCGCCCAGGATCGTCTCCGGATACCCGGAAATCGCTCGCGCCGCCTGCATGCCGCCCATGACGGCCGCCTCCACGCAGCCGCAATCGAGCCCCGTCTTCAGCCAGTCGCCGGCCAGGTACAGGTTCGCGAGACCGGTGCCGTCCGTGGCGAGCCGCCGCGCCGTGCTGCCCGGCACGGACAGGACGTAGCGCTCGGCCGGATCGACGTTGGCGCGCCAGTATTGGCGGTCGAAGCGCGCCGGTCCCTCGGCATTCTCCGGGTCGACGAGCCAGTGCCACGGAAAGCCGCCGGCCGCCGCGGGCCACAGCGCCTGGATGCGGTCGCGCAGCAGCGCCACGCCGTCGTCGCGCGCGCGCGCGGCCGCGCGTGCCGGGAAGCCGGTGTCCGACCGGGGCGGCAAGCCGGCCTGCGGCATCGGTCCGCAGAAATACTGCACGCTGGCGGGGGACGCGCTCGGCGGCCACGCTTCGCTGGCCAGGACCTGCGTCATCCCCGCCCACGTGTCGTAGGGCTTCGCGAATGTCGTCAGGACCGGCTCCTGGCCGCCCGGCGCAACCGTCCAGCCGAGGGCGCGCGTGTCGTGGTCCAGCCAGACCTGGCAGGCTTGCGTGGCGATCGTGCGCAACGTGGCGACGGTGGCGCGCAAAGGCAGACTCACGTCCAGCAGCGCGGGTCCGGCGAGCGCCAGCGCATCGACCGGCAGGCCCGAGATCACGTGGTCGAAGTCGCGGCCGCGCACCAGGGTCGTTTGCGGCAGGTCCTTGCCCGTCGCCTGGCGGAACAGCGCGGGCCAGTCGCTCCACCACGATTCCAGGTCGACGCCGTGGGCCCGCAGCAGCGCCGCCTGGACCGGGTCGAGCTGGCCGTAGTCCGGCCGGTTCTGCCAGCACGGCAAGCCTTTCACGTCGACGAGCGGGCGGTAGTCGCCGCCTGGCACGGATGCCTGCACGGTCATGCGGACCGCGCCCACCGTACCGCCTTCGGGCACGATCTCTTCGACGCGGTGAAAAAACGCGAAGCGCACGCCGCGCCGCGCCAGCAACTCGTACATCGGCGCGAACACGGCATCACCCATGCCCGTCTGCATGCGGTACATGACGCTGCCCCGGTAGGCGAAGCCGAGGCGCAGCATGGTGCGCAATGCCGTCGCCGCGTCCATGCTGGGGCGTTCCGGGTCGCCGTCCTCGAACGCGAACAGCAGCGAATAGATGCCCAGCACGGGCGGCGAGTCCACGCATAACGCCTGGTCGCCGCCATGGCGCAGCAGCCAGGCGCGAAAATCCGCGCCGTTCACCGCGTCGAAGCCGCGTGTGAAGACGCCGTCGGCCAGCATGCCGCGCAGGATCGTGGTCGTGACGTTCAGCGCGACCAGGGCACGCCGCGTCCCGTCGTCGTCGATGACGCGGGCGCCGGCGAGCGCGCACGGCTGCACGCGCTGCTCCACGCGTTCCAGCGCCTGGCGCAGGCGGCGCCGGTCGGTGTCGCCGTGCGCGTGCGCGTCCGCGGGCAGGGCGCGCGCCTGCGCCACCAGCGCGGCGATGGACGCGTCGACGTCCGGTGCCAGCTGTCCCGGCGCGGCCGCACGCAACTCGCTGTGCCAGCGCGGCAGCCATTCGATGGCGGCCAGCGCCAGCTGCCATGGCGTGACCGGGTCGAGCCCCGTGCCCGGTTCGCCGGGCCGGCGCGGCAGCACGAGGTGCCACGGCCGCCAGCCGCCGTCGACGGCTTCGGCCAGCGCCACGTAGTCATGCGGCCGGAATGCCTGGTCCCAGCGGGCCAGGGGGGCGTCGGCCGGGCGTTCCAGTTCGGCGTAGACGGCGCGGATCAGGGCGAAGGCGTTCGCATAACAGCCGAACCAGATGTGCAGGCCGTGTTCCTCGATGCGCTGGCCCAGCTGCGCGTTGCGCCCGCTCGCGCCCTTGCCGCCGAGGCGCCAGCCCTGCTGGTAGACGGTGATCGCGTAGCGCTCGCGCCAGTCCGGCTTCGCGTTGAGATAACTGGCGGCGGCCCGCGCGCCGCCGCCGCCGCCGAGGAGTAAGTGAGGCCGGGGGCCTCACTTACGAAAGTGCTCACGCGGCTTAGTGCCACCGCACCGGCATCAGCATCTTCGACCGGAACCAGCGCGCCAGCAGATTGCCGCACATCCGCACCAGGCCGAGGTGCCCCATCACGTGGCGCTGGTACGTGAGACCGTACATCGCGAGCGCGAACGGCCCCTTCACGTGCAGGTGGCGGTTGCCGATCGCGCGGCGCAGGATGCCCACCGCGCCCGCCCGTCCCAGCGACACGAGCGTGCCGTAGTCGCGGTACTGGAAACCCGGCAGCGCGTCCGGCGCCTTGTGCGTCAGCAGCGTCGCCAGGTAGATCGCCTGCTGGCGCGCGGCCTGGGCGCTGGGCGGGGCCATCGCCGTCTTGTCCGGATTGAGCAGGGTGCAGCAATCGCCCATCGCGTGGATCTCCGGGTCCGTCACGCTGCGCAGGCGGGAATCCACCACGACCTGGTCGTTGCGGTTCAGCGCCACGTTCAATCCCGTGCTGAAGCGCGGCCCCTTCACGCCGGCCGCCCACACGGCGATCGCGGCGGGGAACACGCGGCCGTCCGTCGTGATGACCTCGTCCTCGCGCACCTCGGCGATCGCGGTATCGGTGCAGATCTCGATGCCCATCGCGCGCAGCTTGCGCACGGCCAGGTCCGACGCCTCCGCATCCAGCGACGGCAGCACCTGCGGCCCGCGCTCCACGATGCGGATGTGCACCTGGTGCGGCGATTCCAGGCCCGCGAGGCCGTAGTGGGCCAGCGTGTCGACCGTGTGGCGCAGGTCGGCGGCCAGTTCGATGCCGGTCGGGCCGGCGCCGACGATGACGATGTCCAGCAGCGGCGCGCCGGCGTCCGTGCGGGCATTGCGGCGCCGCCCCGCCTGGGCGCACAGGCCCAGGAAGCGCTGGCGGAAGGCTTCCGCGCCCTTGACGCTGTCGAGCGCCAGGCAGTGTTCCTGCGCGCCGGGGATGCCGAAGAAATTCGTGACGGAGCCGTAGGCCAGCACGAGGCGTTCGTAGTCGATCGTCGTGTGCGCGTCGGGCGCATCGTCGAACCGGCTGCGGACGGTGAGCGTGCGGCGGGCGCGGTCGACGTCGACGACTTCGCCGCAGACGAACGTGAAGTGGTTGTCGATGGCCTGGCGCGCGTAGTCGATCATGTGGTCGGCCGGGTCGATCGTGCCGGCGGCGACGGCGTGCAGCAGCGGTTTCCAGAAGTGGGTGGGCGCGCTGTCGATGAGGATCACGCGATCCCTGTTGCGGGCACCGAGGCGGCGTCCCAGGCGGGTGGCGAGTTCGAGGCCGGCGACGCCGCCTCCGACGATGACGATGGACTGCATGGTGTGCTCCCTTCTTTTTTCGAATCGATGCGGCACCGGGGGCTCCCCGCGCCGCGCTGCGTTCGCGCATCCGGCGGGAGCAGCGCCCGCGGATGCCGGGAAGACTGCTTCAGTGTCGCGTGGTGTGCATCGCGAGCTTGCCCATGTTATTGCGCATGTCCTTGCGCATGACGACCGGTTTGGCTACCTGTACGCCGATGCGGGCGGTGCGGGCGGCCGCGATGGCGCGCGGCGAGGTCGTCACGGCCAGCGCTTCGTCCGGCTGCACGCCCAACTGGTCCAGCACGACGGAATACGGGGCCTTGTGGCCGCGCGCCGCGAAATCGGCGCCCGTCAGAACGACGGAAAAGATGTGGTGCGCAGTGTCGCCGAAGCGGCGGCGCAGTTGTTCGCCCGCCTGTTGGTGCGGCAGTTCGGAGATCAGGGCGCACGGCAGGCCGTCTTCGATCGCCTGGTCGAGCAGGCGCTCGGCGTCGGCCGGGAGGTCCGCCGAGCGGAATGCGGATAAGTCGAAGATGAACGCTTGTGCCGTCATGATGATCTCCTTTTGCAGGTCGTTGTCGCTTGAATTGTTTTTACTATACGGCTGGGCGGGATAAAATAAAAATAAATCTTTTTTAGAATCCAATAAGGTATTGCTTATGTATCCAGCCAGCTTCAAACAACTGCAGGCCCTGATGCTCGTGGCGCGCCACCAGAGCGTGTCGCGCGCGGCCGAAGCGATGCACGTGACGCAGCCGGCGGTGTCGCTGCACCTGAAACAGCTGGAGGAGGCGGCCGGCGTGCCGCTCACGCGCCGCCAGGGCCGCAACATCCAGATGACGGCGGCGGGCGAGCTGCTGGTGGGGTACGCGGAACGCATCCTCGGCCTGTGGGAAGAGGCGGGCGACGAGATCGCGGCGCTGAAGGGCGTCACGTCCGGTACGCTGCGCATCGGCGCCGTGATGACGGCGGAGCACCTGTTGCCGCCGATGCTCGTGCGCTTCACGACGGGCCGCCCGCACGTGCGCATCAAGCTGCAGGTGGGGTCGCGTCCGGAGGTGATCGGCATGCTGTCGCGCGACGACATCGACCTCGCCATCATGGGCACGCCGCCGCGCGAATTCCCGACCAGCGCGAGCCGCTTCGCGCGCCACCCGATGGCGTTCTTCGTCGCCCCTGGCCATCCGCTGCTGGCGAAGGACGACGTGACGCTGGCCGACATCGCCGCCCACAACCTGCTCGTGCGCGAACGCGGTTCCGGCACGCGCGCGGCGATCGAACGGCGCTACGAAGAGGAGGGCGTGGCCCTCGCGATCGGGTCCGAGCTGTCGAGCAACGAGGCGATCAAGCAGATGACGGCGGCGGGCCTGGGCGTCGCGTTCCTGTCCGTCCACGCCTGCACGTTGGAAGTGCGCAACCGGCTGCTGTCCGTCCTGCCGGTGCCGGGCGTCGTCGTGCAGGGCGAATGGCACGTGATGCACAAGGCGGCGCGCGCGATTCCGACGGTGGCCGCGCGGTACCCCTCTTTCTGGGTGGCGCAGGGGCCGCGGGTTTTTGCGGCCGTGCTGGAAAACGGGGGGGGCCCCCCCCGCGACCCGGCGGCCTGACGGGCGTCATTGAAACGGCTGCGGCGGGGCGAAGAACAGCCTCCCCGCCTTCTGCAGGCCGGCGTTCAGTTCGATCTTGTCGATGTTCACCGTCGCATCGACGGTCCATTCGCGGAAGGCCGGACCGGACCAGGGGAACGCGGCCAGGCCGGCGCGGATCGCATCGCGGGTCAGGCCGGCGTCGAGCCTCCGCTGCCAGTCGGCCGCCCAGGCCGCGGTGTACGGGTCGCGCCGGTTGCCGGCCATCGAGCGCAGCAGGTTTGCGGCCTTGACGCCGTCGCCGCGCCAGGCGTGGACGAGCGCCGCAGTACGGCCGAGGCCGCTAACGTCGCGGCTGCCGCGCCAGGCCGTCAGGACGTCGTCGATGGCGTCCTGGCCGGGCTCGCCGCCGGCGATGATGTCGACGGACAGCTTGCCGAGCGCGGCGGCCGGCAAGGCGGGGGCGAGTTCGACCGCGCGCGCGAAACGCCGGCGCGCCTCGGCCAGCCGGGATGTCCTGTCGGCGGCGGCGCCTTCGGCCAGGCGCAGGTGGGCCAGGCCCGCCAGCAAATGCAGGTCCGCGTCGGTGCCGTCCTTGCCGAGCGCCGCGTCGAGGTAGGGCAGCGCGTCGGCGGGGCGGCCCGCGTAGATCAGCGCGCGGGCCACCGTGCGCTGCACCAGCACGCTCACGGACGGACCCGGTGGCGGCGCGGCGTCGAGTACCCGGTCGATGGTCGCCTGCCGGGCCGCGCCAAACGGGCACGATTTCAGCGCGGCCTCGGCCAGCAGGAAGTCGGACGACGCTTCCGGCAGGACGTCGACATTGACGACGGCGCGCGGCAGCCCGGGCCGGTCGACGTGCAGCACCTGCAAGCCTTTCAGGCGGTAGCGCCACAGCGCCGTCGACAGGTCGTCCACGCGGATGCCGAAGCTCCGCTCGAACGCCTGCACGGACGGCACGCCGTCATGGAATGCCTTCAGATAGGCGTCGAGGCGGCGCCGGTTGTCGTCCGACGACAGGGCATAGTGGACGAGCAGCCAGGAGCGCGCCGCGTACTCGACCTGCTGGCGCAGGAGGCCGTCGCCGCCCAGGCCGGCGTTCTCGTTCTGCTCCAGCACGTCGCGGTAGTACAGCGCGTAGTTGCCCATTTCCCCGTCCAGCAGGCTGAAGTAGCGGCCCAGGACGGTCGGCCAGCGGCCCACCGCCATGCGGTTGTCCGTGAAGCGCACGGTCGAAAAATAGTGCGCGAAACCGTCGATGAACCAGGTCGGGGCACGCAGGTCGGTGTGGCGGTACAGGAAATGCCGCGCATACGCTTCGAACAGGAAGGACAGGCTGACGTTCAACGGATACCTGGCCAGCTTGCCGTTGTCGAGCGTGTCGATGGTCTCCAGCTGCGCACCGAAGCCGGCCACGCCGTCGTTGCAGCTGCTGTAGACGCCGACGGTTTCCGGCGTCGGCGAACCAAGCCCGGCACCCAGCCGGGCGAGATCGTCGAAGCGCGCCGTGTAGTAGAGCGTGATCCTGCTTTCCGGTCCGCCGGTCCTGGCATAGCCCTTCGTGTAGATGCGCAGCAGGTCGTCCAGCCGCTCGAGGTTGTCCAGCAGGCGCTGCGCTTCATCCTGGCTGGTGTCGGAATACAGGATCACGTGCTGGCTCTCCGCGCGGAACCATTTCGACGGGTTCCGCTGGGACGTGACGGTGATGCTCTGGATCCCATCGGAAGGGGAAGCGGCACCGGCCTGCAGGGCGAAGAGGAGGCCGGCGGCGGCCAGTACGACGGAGCGAATCGACATGGTGTGTCCTTTTCCGTGTGAGCCATGCCGGTGCAGGGCCGGAAACGATTGTGACACAGTTCCTGTACTTTATGTCAATGGAAAGCTTGCCGGGAAGGTAACCCCTGTATATACTCAGTATATGGAACATATATGGAGTGTATGATGGGTATCGTGAACATCGAAGACGAACTGCACGACCAGATCCGCAAGGCGAGCACGGTGTCGTGCCGCTCGATCAATGCGCAGGCGGCGTTCTGGGTCCGCATCGGCATGCTGTGCGAACTGAACCCCACGCAGAGCTTCAACGAGATCATGGCGCGCGAGCTGCGCGCGGCGGGGGTCGTGCCGCAGGCGCTCAAGGTGGCGTCATGACGAAGCGGCCGGAGGAAGTCGTGCTGATGGCGGCGGCGGGCAAGCTGCTGGCGGACGTGTTCGCGCAGCTCGACCGGCTGGATCTCGCCGGCATGTCGACCATGCAGGTGAACGACCTGGTCGACGACTTCATCGTGAACACGCTCGGCGCGCGCCCGGCCAGCAAGGGCCAGTACGGCTATGCGTTCGCGCTGAACTCTTCACGCAACGACGTCGTGTGCCACGGCGTGCCGTCGCCGGCGGAGATCCTGCACAGCGGCGACATCGTGAACTTCGACATCACGCTGGAAAAGAACGGCTACATCGCCGACTCCAGCAAGACGTACCTCGTCGGCGAGGTGGCGGCGCCGGCGCGGAAACTCGTGCGGGTGACGTACGAGGCGATGTGGAAGGGCATCCGCGCCGTGCGCCCGGGCGCGCGGCTGGGCGACGTGGGCCATGCCATCGAACGGCACGCGCGCCGCCACGGCTATGCGGTCGTGCGCGAATACTGCGGGCACGGCATCGGACGCGAGATGCACGAGCCGCCGCAGGTGCTGCACTGGGGCCGTCCGCAGACGGGCCTCGTGCTGCGCGAAGGGATGGTGTTTACGATCGAGCCGATGCTCAACGCGGGCCGCCACGCCGTGCGCACCGAAGACGACGGATGGACGGTGCGTACGTGCGACGGCGCGCTGTCCGCGCAGTTCGAGCATACCGTGGCCGTGACGCGCAACGGCGTGCGCGTGCTGACCTTGCGGGCCGGGGAAACGATGTCCGCCTGACCGGGCCCACGATCACGCGGCCAGCCGGCGCTGGCGGTTGGGCGCGGCTTCCTCGATCTGGAAGATGTTCACGACCGCGGAAAGCTCCACCGCCTGGACGCGCAGCGATTCCGCCGCGGCCGCCGCTTCCTCGACCAGCGACGCGTTCTGCATCGTCATTTCGTCCAGGTGCGAGATCGCGCTGTCCACGCGGCCGATGTCGGCCTGCTGCGAGCGGGTCGCGCCGCTGATGCTTTCCATGATCTCGCTGACGCGCTGGACGCCGTCCACCACCTTGCGGATGGTCTCGCCCGCGTGACCGACGAGCGACGTGCCCGCGCCGACCTTCGCCACCGAATCCTCGATCAGCGCCTTGATCTCTTTCGCCGCGGCCGCCGAGCGGTGCGCGAGGTTGCGCACCTCGCCCGCGACGACGGCGAAGCCGCGTCCCTGTTCGCCGGCGCGCGCCGCTTCCACCGCCGCGTTCAGGGCCAGGATGTTCGTCTGGAACGCGATGCCGTCGATGACGGAGATGATGTCGACGATCTTGCGCGACGATTCCTCGATCAGGTGCATGGTGGCGACCACCTGGTCCACCGCCGCGCCGCCTTCCACCGACACGGTCGACGCGGTCGTGGCCAGCGTGCTGGCCTGGCGCGCGTAGTCCGCGTTCTGGTGGACGGAGGCGACCAGCTGCGCCATCGCGCCCGTGACCTGCTGCAGCGTCGCCGCCTGCGTCTCCGTGCGGCTGGACAGGTCGTTGTTCCCGGTCGCGATCTGGGACGAGGCCGACGCGATCGTCTCCGTGCCCGTCCTGACCTTCGATACGATCTCCGACAGGCCGTGGCGCATCGCGTTCATCGCATGGATCATGCTCGACGGCCCGGCGCGCGAGACGTCCACCTGGCACGTCAACTGGCCGCTGGCGATGGCGTGCGCCACTTCCGTGGCCTGCGCGGGTTCGCCGCCCAGCTGGTGAATGAGGCTGCGGACGATCACCGCGCCGATGGTGGCGCACAGCACGACCGCCACGATGCTGAGCGCGGTGATCCAGTAGCGCGCGCCCTTTGCCTCGAGGCTCGCGGCGGCGCTCGTGGCCGCATTGTCCTGCTGGATGCGCTTGAGCAGCACGTCCATGTCCGCGACGATCTGCCGGCGCAGCGGGCTGCATTCCTGCACGAGGAATTGGCCGTAACCCTCCATGTTGCCGGCGGTGCGGTAGGCGCGCGGCCGATCCAGTTCGGTGGCCATCTTGAGCATGCCCGCCTTGACCTTCGCATATTGGGCGTCGTTGGCCAGCACCGCATCCAGCTTGCCGAGCGCGGCGAGATAGTCGGCCTTGAAGCTCTCGACGAGGGCCAGTTCGCGCGCGGCCGCGGCATCGTCCTTGAACACGAAGGCATTGCGGGCCGCGATGCCGGTCTGGGCGAGCGCCTCGCGCGCCGCGTACAACGGTTCGAGTTCGCTGTTGCGGACGGCGTTCGCCTTTTGCAGCGCGCCGTCGATGCTGTTGACCCGGGTGACCGACAGGACGGACACGATGAGCGTGACCGAGAGGATAAGGGCGAACGCGACGTACAACTGGGTCGCAATACCGATGCGTTTCAGGAAATTCATCACGTCTCCGACTGTTCTTGGCATGAGTTGGCGATACCTCATCAGTTTAATCACATTTCGTGTAAGAAATTTCCTACATGCAGCAAAAATTTCTCAAATTAATTAATTTGTTGTATTTACGGGAATGTTTGTCAAGTATCGAGCAAATGTGCCGATAAGATACGGCTCGCGTTGGATTGTGGAATTTAATATTTCCGGATGTTACTATTCCAGGCTTGATTCCAGGAGGTAACATGTTTGCGCACCGGTTCCTGTTGGGCCTGCTGTTGCTGTGCGGGGTGGCCGCAGCGCATGCCGGCGGCCCGGGCGACGACTTCGCGCGCGACCTCGCCGTCATCCGCGAGGAAGCCTATGTCATGCCGCGCGAGGCGCTGCGCCGGCTCGACGTGCTGAAGCGGGGCCACGCGGGACGTGAACTCGGCCAGGTGCTCGTCGTGACGAGCCGCGCCTATTGGTGGCTGGAGGACAAGAACCGCGCGGTCGACGCCGCCCTCGGCGCGGAGCGACTCGGCCGCGAACTGCACGACGACGACCTGCTGGCGAGGGCGATGCTGAGCCACGCGTATGCATTGTCGAGATACGTGCACGACCAGGAAGCGGCCCGCCGCCTGATCCAGGGCGCGGCCCGGCTGGCGGACGACACGTCCGACCTGTACCTGAAGACCCAGGCGCTCGTCACGCAGGGATTGCTGGCGGAAGAGGATGGCGACACGGCCGGCGGCATCGAGCTCGCGACCCGCGCGGCCGATGGCGCGCGGGCCGGCGGCGATCCGGATGCCCTGCAGATGGCGCTGCGCGAACAGGCACGCCTGCTGGCCGGCGTCGGCAAATATACCGAGGCGCTGGCGCGTACCGACGAGATGATCGCAGTCGCCCGGAAACGCGGCATCCCCGGCCAGCTCGCGCACGCGCGCCTGTCCGAGTACGCGACGGCCGCCCGCGCGGGCAATCCGAAGCGGGCGGAAAGCGCGCTGCGGGCGGCGGTGGAACTCCTCGAGAAGCTGGATGCGCAGGAACGGCTGGCGGTGCCGCTGGCGAACCTGGCGGAGCTCTACATGCAGGGCCGGCGCTTCGGCGAGGCCGAACGGGCAGCGACGAAGGCGCTGCGCATCTCGCGCGCGGCCGGCGACGACTACGGCATCCGGCTCGCCACGTTCGAACTCGGCCTCACGCAGATCTATTTCCGCAATATCGCGGAGGGCAGGGCGATGGCCGACAAGGCCCTCGAGGCCCTGAAGAGCGACGACCAGTACGTGCGGATGCTGCTCAATTACGGCCATGCGCTGGGCCAGGTGGGTTTCGGCGAAGCGGCGCTGACGATCTACGAGAAAGCCGGTTCCGTCTCGCTGGCCGCGTGGCGCAAGGAAAAGCAGGTGTCGTACGAGGCATTGCAGCGCGCCCGCGACAACCAGAAGAAGCAGACGGAGCTCGCCGCCCTCCATCACGAAAGCGTGCTGAAAGCGGCGGAACTGCAGAATGCCCGGCGCCAGCGCGGCCTGTGGGTGGCGCTCAGTGCGACGACCTGCATCGCCGTCGTCCTGATCGCCTTGCTGTACCGGCGCGTGGCGAAGGCCAACAAGGCGCTGCAGCAGAAGAACGAGCAGTTGTACCTGCAAAGCACGCGCGATTCGCTGACGGGACTCTTCAACCGGCATTATTTCTACGAACAGGTCGTGCCGCACCACCACCGCAAGGCGGGACCCGCATCCGAGCGGCGCGCCGGCGCGGAAGGGCGCACGGGCGGCGTG
This sequence comes from uncultured Massilia sp., assembly GCA_966212555.1. Taxonomy (GTDB): domain Bacteria; phylum Pseudomonadota; class Gammaproteobacteria; order Burkholderiales; family Burkholderiaceae_D; genus Telluria. Next base: position 36,374 of record CBIHRX010000011.1, on the reverse strand, counting down.
TTCCTGCTGATGGACGTCGACCGCTTCAAGTCGATCAACGACACGCTGGGCCATGGCGCGGGCGACGTCGTGCTGAAGAACGTGGCGGCCCGCCTGGGTGCGACGTTGCGTGAGCAGGACGTGCTGGTGCGCTGGGGCGGCGAGGAATTCCTCGCCTACCTGCCCGGCATCGGCACGGACGAAGCCCGCCAGGTGTGCGCGCGCGTGCTCGCGGCCGTGGGCGGCACGCCGATCGCGCTGGACGACCGCGCGCTCACGGTGACGATTTCCATCGGCTTCTGCCCCAAGTCCCTGGAGGCGGGCGACGTCGATCCGGACTGGGAACAGCTGGTGCACCTCGCCGACCTGTGCCTGTACGCGGCCAAACAGTCGGGCCGCAATCAGGCAGTGGGCATTGCGGACGCGGGCGTCCTGACGCCGGCCGCGATCGCCGCCGCGGACGCGGACCTGCACAAGGCGGCGGCCGAGGGACGGCTCGCGCTGCTCAATGCCAGGGGACCGGTCGCGCCGCCGGCCCGCGCGGCCGCCTGACCGCGCCCGTCAGGACTCCCAATACCCGGGCGTGTTGTAGACCGCCTTCAGGTGATCGATGAAGTGCCGGATCTTCGCCGGCAGGTAGCGCTGCTGCGGGAACACGGCCTGGATCGGGTAATTCCCGACCGCGTATTCGTCCAGCACCGTCACCAGCTCTCCCCGTTTCAGCTCGGCCTGGATCTCCCACGTCGAGCGCCAGCCGATCCCCAGTCCCTGCTTCACCCAGTCGAACAACAGCTGGCCGTCGTTGCAGGCGAGGTCGCCGTCCACGCGCACGGCGAACAGCTTGCCGTCGCGCTGGAACGTCCAGCCGCGCTGCTGGCCGCCCTGCAGGTTGAACGCGAGGCAGTTGTGGCGGGCGAGATCTTCCGGCGCACGCGGCACGCCGTTGCGCTCGAAGTAGTCGGGCGTGCCGCACACGACGCGCCGGTTCGGAAACAGCGGAATCGCCACGTAGTTCGGGTCGGTCACTTCGCCGATGCGGATGGACATGTCGTAGCCTTCGCGCACGAGGTCGACGACGCTGTCCGTGAAGTTGAACGACATCTTGAGTTCCGTATGGATGGCGCGGAAGGCCGGCGCATGCGGCGCCACGTGCTTGCGGCCGAACGCCGCCGGCGCCGACACCACCAGGTGGCCGCGCACCGTGCTGCGCCCCGCGCTGATGCTGTTTTCCGTGATGTCGAAATCGCGCAGCAGCTGGCGGCACGGCTCGATGAATTGTTCGCCCAGCGCCGTCAGGGTGAGGCCGCGCGTCGAGCGGTGCATCAGGCGCACGCCGAGGCGCTTTTCGAGGCCGTCCAGCCGGCGGCCCATGACGACGGGCGTGACGCCTTCCGCCAGCGCGGCGCCGGCGAAACTGCCCTTCTCGGTGATGAGTACGAAACTCCGTATTTCGGTATAGCGGTCCATGCCTTTTTATCCATTCAATACTTAAAGTATCGACAGAGCCGATAATAGCAGCAATTCAACTTGCCGTGGGTTATGGCTATGCTGGGTCATCAGTCCAAGACTAACCATAGCAACGGAGGAGAACATGGCCCGAATGAGAGCAATCGACGCAGCGGCGGAAGTGCTGCGCAAGGAAGGTGTGAGTACGGTGTTCGGCGTGCCCGGCGCCGCGATCAACCCGTTTTACTCGGCAATGAAGAAGAACGGCGGCTTCGAGCATGTGCTCGCCCGCCACGTGGAAGGCGCCTCGCACATGGCCGAGGGCTATACCCGCGCCAAGGCCGGCAACATCGGCGTCTGCATCGGCACGTCCGGTCCGGCCGGCACCGACATGATCACGGGCCTGTACTCCGCCTGGGCCGATTCGATACCTATCCTATGCATTACGGGCCAGGCCCCGCGTGCCCGCCTGTACAAGGAGGACTTCCAGGCCGTCGACATCGAGTCGATCGCCAAGCCGGTCACCAAGTGGGCCGTCACCGTCCGCGAGCCGGATTTGCTGCCGCGCGTCGTCCAGCAGGCATTCCACCTGATGCGCTCCGGCCGCCCGGGTCCCGTGCTGATCGACCTGCCGTTCGACGTCCAGGTGGCCGAGATCGAATTCGACATCGACACCTACGAACCGCTGCCGGTCTACAAGCCCGCCGCGACCCGCGCCCAGGCCGAAAAGGCACTGGCCATGCTGAACGCGGCCGAGCGTCCGCTGATCGTCTGCGGCGGCGGCGTGTTCAATGCCGATGCATCCGCCCGCCTGCAGGAATTCGCCGAGATCGTCGGCGTGCCCGTGATCCCCACGCTGATGGGCTGGGGCGCGATCCCCGACGACCACCCGCTGATGGCAGGCATGGTCGGGCTGCAGACGTCGCACCGCTACGGCAACGCGACGATGCTCGAATCGGACTTCGTGATCGGCATCGGCAACCGCTGGGCGAACCGCCACACGGGTTCCGTCGACGTCTACAAGAAGGGCCGCAAGTTCGTCCACATCGACATCGAACCGACCCAGATCGGCCGCGTGTTCGGCCCCGACCTGGGCATCGTCTCCGACGCCGGCGCCGCGCTGGACCTGCTGATCGACGTGGCCCGCGGCATGGATTCCATCGGCGGCCTGCCGGACCGCAGCGCGTGGGTGGCGCAGTGCCAGGAACGCAAGCGCACGATGCTGCGCAAGACCCACTTCGACAACTCGCCGATCAAGCCGCAGCGCGTGTACGAAGAGATGAACCGCGCCTTCGGCAAGGACACGACGTACGTCAGCACGATCGGCCTGTCGCAGATCGCCGCCGCGCAGTTCCTGCACGTGTACAAGGAACGCAACTGGATCAACTGCGGCCAGGCCGGCCCGCTGGGCTGGACCGTGCCGGCCGCGCTGGGTGTCGTCGCCTCCGGCGCCAAGACGGACGTCGTCGCCATCTCTGGCGACTACGACTTCCAGTTCATGATCGAGGAACTGGCCGTCGGCGCGCAGTTCAAGCTGCCGTACCTGCACGTCGTCGTGAACAACGCGTACCTGGGCCTGATCCGCCAGGCGCAGCGCGGCTTCGACATGGATTACTGCGTCCAGCTGGCGTTCGAGAACATCAACGCGCCGGAGCTCGGCGCCTACGGCGTCGACCACGTGGCCGTGGCCGAAGGCCTGGGCTGCAAGGCGGTCCGCGTGCGCCACGTCGACGACATCCAGCCCGCGTTCGCCGAGGCGCGCCGCCTGATAACCGAGCACCGCGTGCCGGTGATCGTCGAGATCATCCTGGAGCGCGTGACCAACATCTCGATGGGCACGGAGATCGACGCCATCAACGAATTCGAGCCGCTGGCCGACCATCCGGGCGACGCACCGACCGCGATCCGCGCCTGAAAGGAGAGAGAAATGCCAAGATTTGCTGCCAACCTGACGATGCTGTTCAACGAACTGCCGTTCCTCGACCGTTTCGAAGCGGCGCGCGATGCGGGGTTCAAGGGCGTCGAATACCTGTTCCCGTACGGCTTCGAAAAGGAAGCGCTGGCCGAACGCCTGCAGGAATTCGGCCTGACGCAGGTCCTGCACAACCTGCCGGCGGGCGACTGGGACAAGGGTGAGCGCGGCATCGCCGTGCTGCCGGGCCGCGAGGCCGAGTTCCGCGAAGGCGTCGCCCGCGCCATCGAGTACGCGAAAGCGCTGAACTGCCGCCAGCTGAACTGCCTGGTCGGCATCGCGCCGGCCGGTATCGACGAAGGCACGCTGCGCCGCACTGTCGTCGAAAACCTGCGCTACGCGGCGACGCAGCTGAAGCAGGCCGGTCTCAAGCTGCTGATCGAGCCGATCAACACGTATGACATCCCCGGCTTCTACCTGAACACGACGCAGCAGGCCCTCGACCTGATCGAGTCGGTGGGCGCGGACAACCTGTTCGTCCAGTACGACGTCTACCACGCCCAGCGCACGGAAGGCGAACTGGCGAAGACGGTCGAGAAGCACCTGGCCCGCATCGCGCACATCCAGGTCGCCGACAACCCGGGCCGCAACGAGCCGGGCATGGGCGAGATCAATTATCCGTTCCTGTTCAAGCATCTCGACCGCATCGGCTACGACGGCTGGATCGGCTGCGAGTACAAGCCCGCCGCCGACACCCGCGCGGGCCTGGGCTGGATTGCGCAACTGGCCGGCTAATCAACCATTCAAGGAGACACATCATGGCAAACATCGGATTCATCGGCCTGGGCATCATGGGTGCCCCGATGGCGGGACACCTCATCAACGACGGCCACACGCTGTTCACCAACACCGTCGGCCCGACCCCGTCGGCCCTCGTCGGAGCGGGTGCCCGCGTGTGCCTGAACGGCGCCGAGGTGGCGTCGCAGGCCGACATCATCTTCATCATGGTCCCGGACACCCCGCAGGTGGACGAGGTCCTGTTCGGCAAGGACGGCGTGGCGTCGGCGCTGTCGGCCGGCAAGATCGTGGTCGACATGAGCTCGATCTCCCCGGTCGCCACGAAGGATTTCGCCAAGCGGATCAACGCGCTGGGCTGCGAATACCTGGATGCGCCGGTGTCCGGCGGCGAAGTGGGCGCCAAGGCCGCGAGCCTGACCATCATGGTCGGCGGCAGCGAGGCGGCGTTCGCGAAAGTGAAACCGCTGTTCGACAAGATGGGCAAGAACATCACGCTCGTCGGCGGCAACGGCGACGGCCAGATCACTAAGGTCGCGAACCAGATCATCGTGGCGCTGACGATCGAAGCCGTCGGCGAGGCGCTGCTGCTGGCCGCCAAGGCCGGCGCCGATCCGGCCCGCGTGCGCGAGGCGCTGATGGGCGGTTTCGCGAACTCGCGCATCCTTGAAGTGCACGGCGAACGCATGGTCAAGCGCACGTTCGCGCCGGGCTTCCGCATCGACCTGCACCGCAAGGACCTGAACCTGGCGCTGACCACCGGCCGCCAGCTGGGCGTGGCGCTGCCGAATACGGCCACCGCGCAGGAACTGTTCAACACCTGCGCGGCGCACGAAGGCGGCAGCTGGGACCACTCCGCGATGGTGCGCGCGCTGGAGATCATGTCGAACTTCGAGATCGGCCAGAAGCAGTGACGCCAACATAACGCAAACGTCCGCGTGGGCACCCCGTGCCCACCATGCGCAAGCCGCCCATCCGAGGCGGTACCGGGAACTACTTGGAGACTTTGATGACTACGATGACCCCACGCGAACTGCTGGCCAGCATGTTCACCGCCGCCGTCGACGCGGCCCAGCCCGCGCTCTGCATCCCGCGCAACCTGCCGGCGCCGCCGCGAGGCCGCACGGTGGTGATCGGCGCCGGCAAGGCGTCCGCCGCGATGGCGCAGGCGCTGGAACGCAGCTGGCCCGGTCCGCTGTCGGGCCTCGTCGTCACGCGCTACGGCTATGCCGTGCCGTGCGAACGCATCGAGATCGTCGAAGCCGCCCATCCGGTCCCCGACGCCGCCGGCCGCGAAGCCGCCCAGCGCATGCTGCGCACGGTGCGCGGCCTGTCGGCGGACGACCTCGTGATCTGCCTGATCTCCGGCGGCGGTTCCGCGCTGCTGCCGCTGCCGGGCGAGGGCGTCACGCTGGAAGACAAGCAGGCGATCAACCGCGCGCTGCTCGCCTCCGGCGCCAGCATCACCGAAATGAACTGCGTGCGCCGCCACCTGTCCGCCATCAAGGGCGGCCGGCTGGCCGCGGCCTGCCACCCGGCGCGCGTGGTCAACCTCCTGATTTCCGACGTCCCGGGCGACAACCCGATGGACATCGCGTCCGGTCCCACCGTGGCCGACCCGACCACCTGCGCGGATGCGCTGGACGTCGTGCGCCGCTACGGGATCGACCTGCAGGCAGGCGCGCGCCGCCTGCTGGAATCCGGCGACGGCGAGACCGTCAAGCCGGGCAACCGCCGCCTTGAACACGTCGAGACGCACATCGTCGCGTCGCCGCAGATGGCGCTGGAAGCGGCGGCCGAAGTCGCCCGCAAGGCCGGCGTGACCCCACTGATCCTCGGCGACAGCATCGAAGGCGAGGCGCGCGACGTGGCCAAGGTCATGGCCGGCATTGCCCTGCAGGCGCGCCGCCACGGCCAGCCGGTGGCGGGACCGTGCGTGCTGCTGTCCGGCGGCGAGACGACCGTCACCCTCCGCGGCAACGGCCGCGGCGGCCGCAACGTCGAATTCCTGCTGGCGCTCGCCGTCGCGCTGGACGGTGCCCCCGGCATCCATGCGCTGGCCGGCGACACGGACGGCGTCGACGGCGCCGAGGAAATCGCCGGCGCGTTCGTCACGCCGGACACCCTGGCACGCGGCTGGGAACGGGGCCTGCCGCCGCGCGCGAGCCTCGAGAACAACGATGCGCATACGTTCTTCCGTACGTTGGGCGATTCCCTGATCACGGGTCCCACCTTGACCAACGTGAACGACTTCCGCGCGGTTTACGTCGTTTAGTCAGTCGGGGTCAGAGCCCAACCGTGAACACCGGGCTCTGACCCCAAGAAAAAGGAAAGACTTCCCTTTAGCGGGTGCGCCGCGGCGGCGGCGTACCCGTTTTTTTTAAGGATTAACCATGTTACGCCAACGCCGTGCCCGCATCCTGGCCACCCTCGGCCCCTCAAGCTCCACCCCCGATCAAATCTATGCGCTGGCACTGGCCGGCGCCGACGTCTTCCGCCTCAACTTCAGCCACGGCAGCCACGACGACCACGCCGCTCGCTACAACATCATCCGCAGCGTCGAACGCGACATCGGCCGTCCCATCGGCGTGCTGATGGACTTGCAGGGACCGAAGTTGCGCGTCGGCCGCATGGCCGGCGGCAAAGCCATGCTGGAGACGGGCAGCCGCTTCCGCCTCGACCTCGACACGACGGAAGGCGACGCCACCCGCGCCGGCATGCCGCATCCGGAAATTTTCGCCGCGCTGCGCCCCGGCACCGACCTGTTGCTCGACGACGGCAAGCTGCGCCTGCGCGTGGACGCCTGCGGTCCCGATTTCGCCGAGACGACCGTGATGGCCGGCGGTGCGCTGTCCGACCGCAAGGGCGTCAACGTGCCCGGCGTCGTGCTGCCGATTTCCCCGCTGACGCAGAAGGACTGCGCCGACCTCGCGTTCGGCCTGGAACTGGGCGTGGACTGGGTCGCGCTGTCGTTCGTGCAGCGCCCGGAAGACATCGTCGAGGCGCGGAGCCTGATCGGCGACCGCGCGTGGATCATGGCGAAGCTGGAAAAGCCGGCCGCGATCGACGCGCTGGACGGCATCGTGGCGCTGGCCGACGGCATCATGGTGGCGCGGGGCGACCTGGGCGTGGAACTCCCGCCGCAACAGGTGCCCGTGCTGCAGCGCCGGATCGTGCACGCGGCGCGCGCGGCCGGGCGCCCCGTCGTCGTCGCCACGCAGATGCTGGAATCGATGACGGCTGCGCCGGTGCCCACGCGGGCGGAGGTGTCGGACGTCGCCACCGCCATCTACGAGGGCGCGGACGCCGTCATGCTGTCGGCGGAATCGGCGTCCGGCCAGTACCCGGTGCAGTCGGTGGCCGTGATGGACAACGTGATCCGCGAAGTGGAGCAGGACCCGCGCTGGCGCGAAGGCCTGGACGCGAGCCACAAGCCGGCCGACAAGACGACGGCGGACGCCATCTGCTGCGCGCTGCGCCGCGTGACGAACCTGCTCGCGCCCGCCGCCACCGTCACGTACACCGCGAGCGGCGCGACGTGCCTGCGTGCGAGCCGCGAGCGTCCCACCGCCCCGATCCTCGCGCTGACGCCGAAGACGGCCATCGCGCGCCGCCTGGCCCTCGTGTGGGGCGTCCATCCGGTGCCGTTCGAGGAAGCGGAGGGCTTCGACCGCATGGTGGCGGACGGCGTGGCGGCCGCGCGCTTCCACGGCCTGGCCGATGCGGGCGACGACGTCGTCGTGGTGGCGGGCTTCCCGTCCGGGCGGCCGGGCCGCACGAACCTGCTGCACGTCGTGCGGGTGGGGGAGGAGCCTGCGGTCTGAACGGACATCTGGTAACGTAGCGTTTTGTCCACACCAGGAGAAGCGCATGAAGACCCAGCTGGAAAAAGCGCAGGCGTTCGCCGACCTGCACCGCCGCGGCAACTGCTTCGTCATCCCGAACCCGTGGGACGCGGGATCGGCGAAGCTGTTGCAGCACCTGGGCTACCAGGCGCTGGCGGGCACCAGCGCCGGCTTCGCGTTCTCGAAGGCGAAGACGGATCCCACGATAACCGTCGCGGAGATGCTGCCGCACCTGGCGGAACTGGCCGCCGCGACGGACCTGCCGCTGTCCGCCGACCTGCAGTCCGGCTTCGGCGACGCGCCGGAAGACGCGGCCCGCACGATCGTCGAAGCGGCGGCGACGGGCATCGTCGGCGGCTCCATCGAGGATGCGACGGACGATCCGGAAGCGCCGTTGTACGACATCGGCCTCGCCACCGACCGCATCCGCGCGGCGGTGGAGGCGGCCCGTGCGCTCCCGTTCAAATTCATGCTGACGGCCCGCGCCGAAAACTTCCGCGTCTGCCGCCCGGACTTGGCCGACACCATCCGCCGCCTGCAGGCTTACCAGGAAGCGGGCGCCGACGTGCTGTTCGCGCCGGGCATCGCGCAGAAGGAAGACATCGCGGCCGTCGTGCGCGCCGTCGACCGCCCCGTGAACTTCATGGTGGGCACGCCGGGCCTGGGACTCTCCGTCGCGGCGCTGGCGGCGCTGGGCGTCACGCGGGTGAGCCTGGGCGCATCGCTCGCGCGCTCCGCGTACGGCGCGCTGGTGCGCGACGCGCGCGAGGTGCTCGAGCAGGGCACCTTCACGTATGCGGACCACGCGCTGCCGGCGGCGGAGTTGAACCGCATCTTCACGGCGTAAGCGGCCTCGCACCAGTCAATCCCGGCACCTTCATTGTGCACGTCATTCCCGCGAAGGCGGGAATCCAGGCTGAGTCACCGAAGTCGGTCTGCCATACGCACGTTGGCTGGTCCGAAGTGCCTGAATTCGGTTGGCTCGGCATGGGTTCCCGCCTGCGCGGGAACGACGTTTTTAAAGTCCGGCCGGAACCGCTCCGCCGAACTCCACGATCCCCAGCCGCGCCGCCAGGTGCATCAACCGGAAGTCGTTCTCCGCCCCCAGCTTCTGGCGCACGGACGTGAGGGTGTTCAGCACCGTCTTCGGGCTGACGGTGAGCTGGGCCGCGATGGCCTGCACGGATTCGCCATGCACGAGCAGGCGCAGCATGTCGAACTCGCGCGGCGTCAGGCCGTCCAGCGGCGCGGCTGCCGTCATCCTTGTAGCCGCCGCCACGTCGGACGACAGCACGCGCGTTCCCCGCAGCACGGCGCGGATGCCGGCGATGAGTTCTTCCGGCTCGCTGCGCTTGGTGAGATAGCCGTGCGCGCCGGCCTTCAGCGCCTGGCCGACGTGGCCGGCGCTGTCGTGCATCGACAGCACGAGCACGCGCAAGGCCGGCAGGCGGGCGCGCATGCCCGCGATGGCTTCCAGGCCGCTGCTGCCTTTCAGGCTCAGGTCGACGATGGCGACGTCCGGCCGGACCTGCTGGACGAGCGCATTGGCTTCCGGCGCGCTGGCCGCTTCGCCGACGACGTCGAAATCGGGTTCGGCAGACAAGAGCCGGCGGTAGCCGCTGCGCACGACGGCGTGGTCGTCGACGAGGACGATGCGGATCATGCCGGCACCTCCGTGGCCTGCGCCGCCGGCAGCGGCAAGGTGGCCAGCAGGCGCAGGCCGCCCGCCGGGCCGGCCACGAGCCGCAACTGGCCGCCCGCCATGGCGATGCGTTCCGTGATGCCCAGCAGGCCGCCGTGCCAGCAAGCCGCATCTTCGGGCAGGCCGCGGCCGTCGTCGCGCACTTCCAGCACGAGGCCGCCGGCGCGCACGGCGAGCCGCACGACGCACAGCGACGCGCCGCTGTGGCGCACGACGTTCGTCACGGCTTCCTGCACGACACGGTAGACCGTCAGCGACAGCAACTCGCCCACGTCCGGCAGCTGCGTGGGCAGGTCGAGCTCGAAATCGATATCCGTGTGGCGCGTCCGCCAGCCCAGCACGAGTTCGCGCAGGGTCTGCGCGAGGCCGGCCGCGTGCAGGCCGTGCGGCCGCAACGTCTTGAGCATCGCGCGCAACTGCTCGCCGCACGTGCGGATCTCGCGCCGCAGGTCGGACGCGCACTCGGCCACCGCGTCGCGGGTCAGCATGTTCGCATGGCGCGCGAGGTGGGTCGCGGTGACGTTCAGCGCCGTCAGCGTCTGGCCCATCTCGTCGTGCAGCTCGCGCGCCAGCACGCGCCGTTCGTCTTCCTGCACCGTGATCAGCTGGCGCGCCAGCGCATGCTGCGCGCCGCGCGCTTCCGCCAGCGCGTGCGCCAGGTGGGCGATGGCGTCGGCCACGCGGCGGAATTCGCGCAGGGCGAACGCGGGCAGGGCGGGATCGGGTTCGCCGCGCGCCAGGCGGTGCAGACCCGCCTCCAGCGCGCGCACGGGCGAGAGCGCGCGGTCGGCGCACCACCACGCGACGGCCAGGGTTGTACCGGAAAAGAACAACAGGGTGATCCAGATTTGCACAGTGTCGTGCAGGCGCTCGCCGATTTCCGATTCCGGATTCGGGGCGATGTAGAGCAACTGCCCGCCGATGCGGATCGCGCGCTCGCCGCGGTCCGGGGGCGCGAACCCCAGCCAGGCGGGCAGCGCACGGGCGACGCGCCGCGGCGGCGGTTCGTCCGCCGTGCGGATGCTCAAGTGGCGCAGGCCGGCGCCGGCGAGCAGCGCGCGCACGGCGCCGGCATCGCTCGCGCCGGCACTGCCGGCCGCCGCGAGCACGTTCACCAGGCGCGTGGAAGCGTCCACCTCGGCACGGATGTCGCTCCGCAGGGAATACAATTGTATCAGCGTGGTCACGGCCAGCAGGCAGCCCAACAGCAGGCCGAGCGAGCCGATGAGACGGCGGCGCAGGTCCATGGTCTCCTCGTGTCGTGTTGTTTGCCGTGGTGTACGCAACTTCCGTACCAGTCGGGATTTTTTCCCTGTCGGCGGCAGTGCGCTGCTGGAATAGTTCGTGCAAAAGAGAACTCGAGGAGACACGAACATGACCCAGCAACCCCACCTGCGCTTGACCGCGCTCGCCGCCGCCGTCGCGACGCTCTGGCATGGCATCGCGGCGGCCGACCCGGCGCCGGCCGTCGTGGAAATCGTCGGCACGACGCCGCTGCAGGGCCTCGTCGTCGCGCGCGACCGGATCGCGGCGAACGTGCAGGCGCTGGACGGCACCGACATGAACGATCCCGCCGCCGCCACCTTGCCGGATGCGCTGAACCGCCGCCTGGGCAGCGTGTTCGTCAACGACATCCAGGGCAACCCGTTCCAGCCGGACGTCAGCTACCGCGGCTTCACGGCGTCGCCGCTGCTCGGCACGCCGCAGGGATTGTCCGTCTATGTGGACGGCGTGCGCATGAATCAACCGTTCGGCGACGTCGTCAGCTGGGACCTGATCCCGCGCGCGGCCATTTCCACGCTGAGCCTGATGCCGGGCTCGAATCCGCTGTTCGGCCTGAACACGCTGGGCGGCGCGCTGGTCGTGCGCACGAAGGATGGCCTGCACGATGCGGGCAGCGCCGTGCAGGCGCAGGCCGGCAGCTACGGCCACGGGCAAGTCGAGTTCGAGCACGGGGGCCACGACGGCCGCGGCCTGCACTGGTATGTCACGGGGACGGCGTTCCGCGACGGCGGCTGGCGCGAGTCTTCGCCCACGCGCCTCGGCCAGATGTTCGGCAAGGTGGGGTGGCACGACGGCACGACCGACGTGGCGCTCTCCGCCGCCCTGGCGGGGAGCCGCCTGACCGGCAACGGCCTGCAGGAGCAGCGGCTGCTCGACCGGGACTACGCGAGCGTCTACACGAAGCCGGACGTGACGCGCAACCGCGCCGCGCTGCTCAACCTGACGGGTAGCCGCAAGGTGGCGGACGACGTGCTGTTGTCCGGGAACGCCTATTACCGCCACATCCGCACGACCACGTTCAATGGCGACCTGAATGACGACGACGGGCCGTTCGCCGGCCTCGTCAACCGCACCGCGAGCACGCAGACGAACCACGGGCTGGGCGGACAGGCCGAATGGTCCGGCCGGCTGACGGTCGGCGCCGCGTACGACGCGAGCCGCGCGGACTTCCGCCAGGGCGCGCAATACGGCATCCTCGCGCCGGACCGGAGCGTCATGCCCGTCGACGAGACCGGCGACGAGGCGGACGATGACGACGGGACCGTCGACCTCGTCGGCCGCACGCGCACGTGGAGCGTCTTCGCCACCGACACGTTCGACCTGCGCGACGACCTGCATGTCACCTTGTCGGGGCGCTACAACCGGACGGCGGTCCACAACCGCGACCGCGTCAATCCGGGCGGCGGCAGCGGCTCGCTCGACGGCGACCACCATTTCAGCCGCTTCAATCCGGCACTGGGCATCACCTGGTCGCCGGCGCACAGATTCAGCCTGTATGCCGGCTACGACGAAGGGAGCCGCACGCCGACGGCGGTGGAACTGGGCTGCGCCGATCCGGCAAATCCCTGCAAGCTGCCGAACGCGATGGCGGGCGATCCGCCGCTCAGGCAGGTCGTCACGCGCACGTGGGAGGCCGGCGCGCGGGGCGCGGTCGGCAGGATGCACTGGAGCGCCGGCGTGTTCCGCGCGACGAACGACGACGACATCCTGTTCGTCGCGGACGACGCGGCGGGCTTCGGCTACTTCCGCAACTTCGGCCGGACGCGGCGCCAGGGCGTCGAACTCGGTGTCGACGGCCGCGCCGGTCCGGTGACGGTAGCGGCGCACTACACCTACCTGCACGCGACGTTCGCGAGCGGCGAAACGGTGGGCGGCGAAGGGAACAGCAGCGCGGACGCCGACGGCAATATCGCGATCCGCCCGGGCGACCGCATCCCCCTCGTTCCGCGCCACGTGTTCAAGGCGCGCGCCGAATGGCAGATCACGCCCGCGTGGTCGGCGGAACTGGGCGTGATGGCGGTGTCGGATGCGGCGGCGCGCGGCAACGAGAACGGCCTGCACCGTCCGGACGGCGTGGATTACCTGGGCCGCGGCGCCACGCCGGGCCATGCCGTGTTCGATCTCGGGACGGCGTTCCAGGCGACGCCGCGCCTGCGCGTCTTTGCCCAGGTGGACAACCTGTTCGACCGCCGCCATGCGACGGCGGCGCAGCTCGGCACGACCGGGTTCGACGGGGACGGCGCCTTCGTCGCGCAGGACCGCGCGCACTCGACGTTCTACGCGCCGGGCGCGCCGCGCACGGTGCGTTTCGGCGTGCGCTACACATTCCACTGAGGTTCGACCGAAGGCTCACACCCACAACCGGTACATCCAGAACGATTCGTCCTCGGCGAAGCGGCGCGCGAATTCCGCCGGCGTGAAGCCGGTGATGCGGCGCACGGCGCGGGTCATGTGCGCCTGGTCGGCGAAGCCTTCGTCCAGCGCCATGGTGGCCCAGTCGAACGGCTGGCCGGCATCGTGGCGGTCGCGCGCCGCGAAGAACAGGCCCTCCGTGCGCACGATCGCCTGCCATTCGCGCAGCGAGCGGCCGCTGAACGACTTGACGCGGCGCTCGACGTGGCGCGGACTGTGCTCGCGCCGCCATTCGTGCGCCTGCCACGCGAGGCGCTCGACCCAGTTGCGGCCGAGCTGGCGCAGCGAAGCCTGGTCCGTATCGCGGCCGCGCAGCGCCTGCCAGCGGCGCGCGAGATGGCGTTCGAACACGCCGACCATGTCCGCGTCGCGGCCGGCAAGCAGGTCGTCCCATAGCGGCGTCCATTCGGGGCCCATGACGTCGTGGGCGGGCACGAAGCGGTCCTGCACGCGCGCGAGGTCCAGGCCGAACAGCGCCTGCGCGGCATCGGCCTGGAACAGGGCCATGCAGCCGCGGCCCGTCGTCGGCGCCCACGTCGTCGTGGGATGCGCCTGGGTGCCGGCGACGACGCACGACGTGCCGAACGGCCGCCATACCGCGGCCCCATCTTCCACGCGGATTTCTCCCGCGTCGATGTCGCGGTACCAGGACAGCGACACGAGCGGCGACGACGGGAAGTGCGACAGGCGCTGGGTGTCCCTCATGGTCACGTTGCGGACGTCGCGCCCGACGACGGCGACGAGCGCGCCCTGCAGCGATGCCGGGGGCAGGCGCAGCCAGTCCGTGGGCGGGCCGTCGGGCGCGGCACGCGGTGCGCGTGCCAGCGGGTCGGGGCAGGGTATGGATTGTGTCGGGATCATGATCGGCAAGTATAGCAAGGACGTGATGCCATTTTGCTCACAGCCGTTTCCACAGCGCCTGCGCCCCGGGAGATTCAGCGTCCGCCGGCCTGCGCGCGGTAATAATCGGCGAGCACGCCGAACGCTTCCTTGCGGACCCCGGTCTCGGACACGAGGCCCTTGCGATTCCAGCCGTTCTGGAAGACCGGGTGCTCGCGCCGCGGCGACTGGAAATCCTTCAGGACCCACGGCGACATGCCGCGCAGCGTGGGCAGCCGCGCCGCCATCGCCAGCGTCTTGCGGTAGTACTCGGCCTGGTACTCTTCGCTGAACTTCCTGCGCGCGGGATCGTGGTAGCCGGCCAGCGCATCGGCGCCGAACTCGGACAGGATCAGCGGCCGGTCCGCCGGCAGCGACCACCGCAGATGCGGCAGGGCGTCCAGCGTGTCGTCGCCGTACCAACCCGCATAGGTGTTGACGGCCAGGACGTCCAGCTTGTCCATCAGCGGGTCGTCGATCACGGTGACGTCCTCGCCGCCGATCTTGCGGCGCTTCACGAGCAGTGCCGCGGACACGAGGCGCGTCGGGTCGAGCGCGCGCACGTTGTCGGCCATCGCGGCGTGGAAGCGCGTGCGCGCCTCCGACACGGGCGTCTCGTTACCGACGCTCCACAGCACCACGGACGCGCGGTTGCGGTCGCGGTAGATCGTCTCCGCCTGCATGGCCAGGGCCTTGCGCAGCACGGCGGGGTTGTCCCAGTCCACGGTCCAGTAGACCGGGATCTCGCTCCAGACGAGCAGGCCGATTTCGTCGGCCAGGCGCAACGTCGTTTCCGAGTGCGGATAATGCGACAGCCGCACGTAGTTGGCGTGCAGGCCGTGCTTGATCTCGTGCAGCAGCGCGCGCGCGTTCGGTTCCGTCATGTTGCGCGCGGGCCGCGGGCCGAATTCCTCTTCGTGCATCGATACCCCGCGCAGGAACACGGGCCGGCCGTTCAACAGGATCTGGCTGCCCTGCACGGCGATGGTGCGAAAGCCGATGCGGTCGCGCACCGCGTCGCCGGCGGCCGTGAAACGCACGTCGTACAGGGTCGGGCTGTCCGGCGACCAGCGCGCGAGCGTCGCCGGGGCGGCGAAGTCGAACACGGCGTGCCCGCGCGCGTCCGCGACGGCCGTGGCGCGCGCGATGGTGCCGATGACGACGTCCACC
Organism: uncultured Massilia sp.; assembly: GCA_966212555.1. Lineage (GTDB taxonomy): Bacteria > Pseudomonadota > Gammaproteobacteria > Burkholderiales > Burkholderiaceae_D > Telluria. The sequence goes on along the minus strand of CBIHRX010000011.1, from coordinate 20,950 downwards.
GCCTGGCCGGCCGCCCGCGGCCCCTGGAGTCGTACCTCGCCGGTGATCCGGCCGTTCGCGCCCAGGCTCAGCGTGGCGTCGTCGATGAACGTCGCGGGCGTGTAGACCAGCCGCACGGGCCGGGTGATGCCGCCGTACAGGTCCCAGTCCGTGATGGCGGTCGGGATGGATTGGGCGTCGTGCGTGGAATCGACGCCGACGGTCAGGCGATTGTCCCCCTCGCGCAGCGCATCGGTCACGTCGAGCACGAACGGCGTGAAGCCGCCTTCGTGGCGCCCGATCTCCTTGCCGTTGAGGTACACGTACGCACGATAGTTCACCGCTTCGAAGCGCAGGAACGCGCGGCCGCCGCCCGCCGGGCGGGCCGTGAACTTGCGCTGGAACCAGATCAGTCCATCGTAGTAGCGCAATTCCGGCTCGGCGGCGTTCCAGGCGCCCGGGATGGCAATCCGCGGCCCGCGGTCCAGGTCGAACTCGAAGAAGTCCGTGCCGCCGCGCGCTTCGACCGCGGCCACGTCCAGGTCGCGGTAGCGCTGCATGCGCGATTTGGCGACCCAGCCGTTGATGTCGGTGAGGCCCGTCCTGTACAGGTCTTTCGAATACGTCCACTGGCCGGACAGGTCCTGGCCGTCGCGGTACGGCGCACCGGTGAGCAGCACGGCCGGGCGCAGCGGCGCGGACGCGGGGCCGGCGGCGGCCGCGCAGGCCAGCACCAGCAGCAGAACGGAGATGAGCAGCTTCATGGCGTCGCTCCGGTCAGAACTCGTACTTGACGCGCACGCCGGCATAGCGCTGCGAGTTGCGCGGCAACAGCTGCGACAGGACGTGGCTGCCGCTGTAGAAGCTGTAGTTGTCGCCGATGAAGGTCGAATAACTCTTGTCGAACAGGTTGTTCACCCATAGCGTGACTTTCAGGTTGTGCGCGGCGTCGGCCAGCGCGATGCTGCCGTTGACGATGCCGTAGCCGCCCTGGACGGTCAGCGGATTGCCGGCCAGGTCGAAGCTCGTCGGGGACTGGTACTGGTAGTTCAGGTTCGCCGTGCCGCTGTAGCTGTCGCCGACGGGGAAGTACCAGGTGCCGCCCATGTTCAGCTTCAGGCGCGGCGCATTCGCCAGGCGCTTGCCCGCGAGGTCTTGCACGGTCGCGTTGCCCAGCGCGACGCAGCCCTGCGCGGCGGTCTGGCCCGGATAGCAGTTCGCGTTGGGGAAGCGGGTGATGACGGCGTCGACCCAGGCCACCGACCCGTCCAGCAGCAGCGTGTTGACGGGCTTGCCCGTCACTTCCAGTTCCGCGCCGCGCGTGCGCAGCGCGCCCACGTTGGTGACGACGTTCGTCGTCAGGTTGGTGCCCGGGTCGAGCCGGCGCGACTGCGCCTGGAAGTCCTTGTAGTCCGTGTCGAACAGGGCGGCGTTCACCTGCAGGCGGTTCTGCAGGAAGCGGCTCTTCAGGCCCAGTTCCCACGCGCGCGACGTTTCCGGCGCGACGGGCTGGCGCGCGCGCGCCGCGTCGAAGCCCGTCGAGACGTCGTAGCCGGCACCCTTGTACCCGGTCGCGAACGAGCCGTAGACCATCACGCCCCTGGACAGGTCGTGCTGCAGGGCGATCTTGCCCGTCACGGCGTCGTCGCTGCTCGCGCCCGCCCACGTGACCGGCGCCGCCGGCACGCGGTTGGTGAAGCGCACGTCGATGCGTTCGCGGTTGAAGCGCACGCCCGCGTTCAGGCGCATGGCCGTCGTGAAGCGGTATTCGGCCTGGCCGAACGCCGCGACGGCTTCGTTGCCGGTGCTGGCATCCCAGTCCGCCACCGAGTAGGCGGGGCCGCGGACGAAGGCGCGGTCGTTGTGCGTCTTCGCGTAATACAGGCCGCCCAGGTAGTTGAAGACGCCTTCGCCGTTGGACGCCAGGCGCAGCTCCTGGGTGAACATGCGCGAGTGGTACGGGCCGCTGCCGGTGATGCCGCCGTGGCGGGCGCCCTTCGTGATCGCGCCCACCAGGTCGACGTCGGTGAGATCGTAGTCGCTCACCAGGTCGAATTTCCAGTCCTGGTACGTGCTGACGGACGTCAGCGTGTGCCGGTCCAGTTTCCAGTTCAGGGTGCCGCTCAGGCTCGCCGCCTCGTTGTGCGCGTAGCCGGGATCGTCCATGCGCACGTTGCGGTTGTCCGGCCCGGGCGTCACGCCCGCGAGGGCCGGCGCGATGGGCACGAGGTTCTGCTGCCTGGCGCCGGCCGGGACGGCCAGGAAGGTCGTGACGGGGCCTTCCGTGTGGCGCATGTTGTAGTCCGCGATGAGTTTGCCCTGCAGCGCGGCGGTGGGCTTGAAGTCGAGGCGCGCGCGCAGTCCCTTGCTGCGGTCGCCGTTCAGGTCCGCGCCCGTCGTCAGGTTCCTGATCTCGCCTTCACGCTGCCCGGCGTAGGCGTTCAGGCGGTATCCCGTCGTCGCCGTCAGCGGACCCGAGATCCCGGCCTCCACGCGGCGCTCGTGGTCGCTCGTCACGCTGACCTGGCCGTGGCCCTCGAGCTCCCGCGCCGATTCCTTGGTGACGACGTTGATCACGCCCGCCGACGAGTTCTTGCCGAACAGCGTACCCTGCGGACCGCGCAGGACCTCGACGCGGGCGATGTCGCTCAGGTTGGAAAACGCCTGCAGCTGCTGGATGACCGACACGTCGTCCACGATGACGGATACGGCGGATTCGATGCCGATGCTGTATGCGAACGTGCCGACGCCGCGCAGCATGATGTTGCTATTGTTGGGATTCTGGCTGATGGTCAGCGACGGGGCCACGCGGGTCAGGTCGCTGAAGTCGACGATCTGCTGGTTTTCGATGGCGCGCTCGTCGACCGTGCTCACGGCCACCGGCACGTCCTGCATGGACTGCGCACGCTTCTGGGCCGTGACGACGACGGTCTGCAAGCCTTGTTCGGAACCGGCGGCGCCGTCCTGCGCCAGGGCGGGCAGCGCATGCGCGCCCAGTGCGGCAAGCGCGGCGGCGCGGGCGATGGCGGTCGTGACGGGACGGCCGCCGGAATGGGTGGAACGCATTTTGTCTCCTTGATGTATTGGCGCGCTAATATTTTAGTGTTCATATGACGACGTGTTACCGCTTCAAATGATCAACTGTGCGATTAGTTGAGGCGGCCGAACGTCGGGACCGGCGCGTCAAGGAGGGAGTTACGCTACGAAGTCCGGGTAGTTGTCGCGCAGGACGCGCAGTTCGGACAGGGTGCCCGACAGGTGCGCCCGCACGGCGGCCTGGGCGGCCGCCTGGTCGCCGGCGCCGATCGCGCGGGCGATGGCGTCGTGTTCGGCGATGATCGATTGGGCCTTGTTGTTCAGCGGCAGATGGAGGCGGCGCAGCCGGTCCAGGTTGCCGCTCAGGTTGCGGATCACCGTCCACAGGTCGGCCATGTCGGCCGTGCCGTACAGTTTCTTGTGGAAGGTCTGGTCCGCCGTCGTGAAGCCTTCGAGGTCGCGCGTCTTGAGGGCGAGGCGTTGCTGGGCGACGAGGGCCAGCAGCGATTTCTCGAGGTCCGGATCGGGGCGTTCCGCCAGGACGTGGACGATCTCCAGTTCGATCGACAGGCGCGCGAAATGCGCCTGCCGCGCCGAGTCGAGGTCGACGCTGCGCACCCGGGTGAGATGCTGGGGAAAGACTTCGACGAGACGCTCGTCGTCCAGGCGGGTGAGCGCGTCGCGGATCGGCGTCTGGGAAACGCCGAAATAGCCGACCAGCTCGTTGCGCGGCAGGACCGTGCCTGGCTTCAGGACCAGCGTCACGATCATCTCGCGCAGATGTTCGTAGACCTGGATGGTGGCGCTCCGAGATCGATCGAGCCTGAAACTGCCGGGCAGGTGTGAAAGATCCATGAATCTTGCAGAGGTGACAAACCTCGATCTTATCACGCCGGCCTGGTGCGGGCGACGGCCGCCCACGCCGCGCGCGCCAGCAGCAGGTCCGACAGCAGGGCGACGGCAAGGGCCGCGGCGCCGATCTCCATCAACACCCGGTGGTTGCCGCCGGTCGCCGCGAACAGCCAGGAGTAGGCGTAGCCGGCGAGCGCCTGGAACAGGGCGAAGATCGTCGTCGCACGGCTCCAGGCGGCGCCCTGCGCGGGCACGTCCTGCGGCAAGGTGTGGCGGATGCGGCCGAGGGTCAGCGGCACGATTCCGGGCGGGTAGGTGCCGATGACGAACGTGGCCGCGAGCAGGCCGGCCAGGTCGTGCGCGAGCACCAGCACGGCCGCGGCGACGATCTGCAGGACGAGCGCGATGCGCGTCGCGGTGCCGATCCCCAGGCGGTCGCCCAGCACGCCGTACAACATCGGCCCGGCCGTCGCGCCGATGCCGTAGACGACCCAGAACAGCGCCGCCGTGTGCGTGCCCATGTGCAGGCCGCGGGCCACGTAGTCGACGAGGAACACCATCATCGGCACGAGGCCCACGGCCTTCAGCGCGTACTGCGCATAGATCAGTTTCAGCGCGAAGCCGGCGTGCGCGGGTGCGCGGCCGCCGCCGGCCGCCGGTGCGGCGGTGGAGGCGTGTGGCCACCAGCGCCAGCTCGCGATGGTGAGCAACAGCGACAGCGCGCCCAGCCCGGCCCACGTGGCGGCGAGGCCCTCGTTCAGCAGCAGCGGCACGACGGTCCCCGAGGCCGCGATGCCGAGGCCCAGGCCCAGGAAGATCGCGCCGCTGGCCACGCCGCGGCGCTCCGGCGGCACCTGCGGCAGGATGCTCAGCGCGGCCAGCACCATGATGATGCCGCCGGACAGTCCCGATAGGAAGCGCCAGCCGAAGAACCAGGCGACGGACAAGGGCAGGGCGCAGGCGAAGAACGCGAGCGAAGCGAGCGCCATCATCCACTGCAGGGTGCGCCGGCCGCCCAGGCGCGCGGCTACCTGGGCGGCCCGCCAGCGCGCCGGCCAGGTAGCCGACCAGGTTGGCGGCGCCGAGGACCACGACGGGCTGCGCCGCGAACCCGGGCGCCTCGAGAAGCGGCGGGATGAGGGGCGTGTAGGCGAAGCGTGCGAGGCCGATGCCGACCAGGCTCGCGCACAGTCCGGCGAGGATGGCGCGCGTGGCGGCGGCGCGGTCGAGGTGGGTGTCCATGCTGTTCCTTGACGGTGGATGATGTTTGACAGGTTAGTCAAACTTGACAGGGCTGTCAAGGATGCCGATAATCCGGTCCATGGCAGGCACAAAACAATTCGATGAAGACGAGGTGCTCGACCGCGCGATGCTGCTGTTCTGGCGGCGCGGCTTCGGCGCCACGTCGATGCAGGACGTCGCCCAGGCGACCGGTGTCCTGCGCGGGTCGCTGTACCACGCGTACGGCGACAAGCAGGCGTTGTTCCTGCGCGTGTTCGGGCGTTACCGGACGTGGTTCCTGGCCAGGCTGCGCGCGGCGCTGGCCGCCCCCACGGCCGAGGAAGCGCTGCGGCGCTACCTGCGTTTCGCGATCGATACGGTGACGGCCGTCGACGACGACGAGGTGACGCGCGGTTGCCTGACGACCAAGACGGCGACGGACGAGACGGCGATGGACGACGCGATCCGCGCCGCGTTGCGTGGCCTGCTGGACGATGTGCAGGCCGCGCTGGCGGACCGCCTGGCGCAGCCCGACGCCGCGGGCCGGCTCGCGCTGCCGCCCGCCGCGGCCGCGCGCCTGATCGCGACGACGACGCGCGGCATGGTCGTGCTGGAGCGCGTGTACCGCGACGTGGCCCAGCTCGAAGCCGTGGCGGACGACCTGCTGCGGCTGATGTTCCCGCGCTAGTCAGCCGAGGTCGTGCAGGTCCTTGCCGAGGGCCGGCCCCAGCGTGAAGTCGCTGAACGCCACTTCCAGGCCGGCGCGACGGCCCAGTCGGACGTCCCGTACGTCAGCACGGTGCTGAGCAGCGCCTGGCCGGCCTGGTCGTACAGTTCGGAGAACGCCGCGCGCAGGCGCACCTGCGCCGTGAACCCGTCCGCATGTCGTTTCCGTTCAATACCGGGCCGCGCACCCGTTCGAGAATGCCAGGCATGAAAACGACGACGCCCCCATCCTGCCCCTTCCACGCCGGCGCGGCGAGCGGCCCGCCGGCATCCCATCCACCCGGCACCTGGCCTCCCGGACCGCCGTCCGGCCTGACGGGCTGGCGCTTCCTGCGCGCGATGTCGCGCGACCTGCTCGGCGCGCTGTCTGCCTGGCGCGACGAGTACGGCGGCATGGTGCACCTGCGGATCTGGCCCGAGCACCAGATCCTCGTCACCGACCCCGAACGGGTGCGCGAACTGCTCGTCGACCATCACGACGCGCTGGTGCGCTGGGAGCGCGCCATCGAGGTGTTCGCGCAAGTGCATGGCCACAGCACGCTCACGTCCGAAGGCGCCGCCTGGCGCACGAAGCGGCATGCGCTGCAGCCCGCGTTCACGCCGAAAGCCGTGCAGGCGTTCGTGCCCGCCATGGCCGCTGCCGCCGACGCCGCGTTCGCGCAATGGCCGCGGTCCGGCGAGGCCTGGCCGATCGAGAGCGCTTTCACGTCGCTGGGCATGGACGTGATCATGCGGATGACGTTTTCCAGCGGCGTGACGGCCGCTACCCGCGACGCCGAACGGGCCGTGCACGACGCGGCGGTCGCGGGGAATGCCGAGATGTACTGGCCGAAGAGCTGGCCCGACTGGATGCCGTGGAAGGGGCGCAAGCGCCGCGCGCTCGCCACGCTCGACCGGTTGATCGACGGTCACGTGCGGGCGCGCATGGCCATGCCGCAGGCCGACTGGCCGCAGGACCTGCTCACCCGCCTGCTGGCGCTGCACATCGAAGATCCCGCGACCTGGCCCCTTCAGGCCGTGCGCGACGAGTGCATGACGGCGTTCCTGGCGGGCCACGAGACGACGGCGGCGACCCTGACGTGGTGGTCGTGGTGCATGGCCGCGAATCCGTCCGCGCAGGCGGCCGCGCGCGCGGAGGTCGACGCCGTCCTGCAGGGCAGGATGCCCACGGCCGCCGACCTGCCCGCGCTGGACTACCTGGGCCGCACCCTGCAGGAGACCTTGCGCCTGTATCCCGCCGCGCCCGTGCTCATCACGCGCCGCTCGGTACGGCCGATCACGCTGGGCGGCTGGCAACTGCCGGCACGGACGATGTTCGGCATACCGCTGCACCTGATGCACCACGACCCGCGCTGGTTCCCTGAACCGCAGGAATTCCGTCCCGAACGCTTCGCACCCGGCGCGCCGGCGATCCCGCGTGGCGCCTTCATGCCGTTCGGGACGGGGCCGCGCGTGTGCCTGGGGCAGCATCTCGCGCTGGCGGAGATGACCTTGCTCGCCGCGATGTTCCTGCAGCGGTACCGGGTCGACGTGCCGGCCGGGATGGCGCCGCCGAAGCCTGTCTTCAACATCACCCTGCGGCCGGAGACGCCATTGACGCTGCGGCTGACGGCGCGCCCGCGATGATTGCGCCGCGTCCGCTGCATCGCGCTGCGGGCACCGTCCTCGCGGTGTTCCTGGCGGTCCACGTCGCGAACCACCTGGCGGCGCTGGCCGGCGTCGACGCGCACGTGCGCTTCATGGACGCCGCGCGCCGCGTGTACCGGCAGCCTGTCGCGGAAGCGGTCCTGCTCCTGTGCGTCGTGCTGCAGGCGGCGAGCGGCCTGCGCATGCTGTGGGCGGGACGGCAGCGGCGGCGCGGCGTGCTCGCGTGGCTGCAGGCGGGGTCCGGCGCGTACGTGGCGCTGTTCCTGGCGATCCATGTCGTGGCCGTGCTGGCGGGGCGCATGAGCGGGCTCGATACGAATTTTTATTTCGCGGCGGCCGGGTTGCACGCGTGGCCGTTCGCGTGGTTCTTCGTGCCATATTATTTTCTCGCGGTGGCGGCGCTGTCCGTGCACCTGGGGTGTGCGCTGCGGCGGGGCGGGGCGGTCGTTGCCGGCTTCGCGTGCGTCGGCATTGCCGCCGCGGGCCTGATCGTGGCCACGTTGATGGGGATGGTGGTGCCCGTCGAGATACCGGCGCGCTATCTGGCGACGTTCGCGGGGGCATGAAAAAACGGGCGCCGAAGCGCCCGCTGCCACGAGGGCTGGAGGAAGCCTTAGTCGAGCAGGTCGAACAGCGTACGTGCGACGACCTTGGTCGCGCGGCGCAGGTCTTCCAGGTCGATGTGCTCGTCGGCGCGCTTGGCGTTGCTCTCGCCGACCGTGCGCGGGCCGCAGCCGTACAGCACGGCCGGGACGCCCGCTTCGCCGAACAGGCGCGCATCCGTGTACAGCGGCGTGCCGGCCGCGCCGATCTCTTCGCCGAACACGTTCGTCGCGTGGCGCGACAGGGCGTCGACCAGCGGCCGGTTGCCGTCCAGCGGTTGCAGCGCGTTCGCCAGCAGCATGCGCTTGATCTCGATGGTGATGCCCTGGCAGTCGGCGACGGCGTCCTGGATCACCTGGCGGATCGTCGCTTCGACTTCCGCCGGGTTCTCTTCCGGGATCATGCGGCGGTCCAGCTTCAGCACGACCTTGCCCGGCACGACGTTCGTGTTGGTGCCGCCTTCGATCAGGCCCACGTTCAGGTACGGGTGGTTGATGCCCTTGACCTGGCTCTTCACCTTTTTATATTGCGTGTTCTGGTCGTACAGCGCGACGAGGATGCGGGTCGCGGCCTGCAGCGCGTCGACGCCCGTTTCCGGCACGGCCGCGTGGCCCATCTTGCCGTTGACCGTCACTTCCATCTGCAGGCAGCCGTTGTGCGCCGTGACGACCTGGTAGCTGAAGCCGGCCGCGATCAGCAGGTCCGGCTTGACGAGGCCTTGCTGCAGCAGCCAGCCCGGACCGAGCTCTCCGCCGAATTCCTCGTCGTACGTGAAGTACAGTTCGACGCCGCCCTTCAGCGGGGCGCCCAGCGCTTCCAGCGCGCGGGTCGCGAACGTGAAGGTGGCGAAATCGCATTTGCTGACGGCGGCGGCGCGGCCGAACAGCCGGCCGTCGACCACTTCGCCGCCGTACGGGTCATGGGTCCAGCCTTCGCCCGGCGGCACCACGTCGCCGTGCGCGTTCATCGCGACGGTGCGCCCCGGACCGTACTTGCGGCGCACGATCAGGTTCGTGATCGTCTCCAGGCCGGCGGCCTTGACGGCCGGCGCCGGCACCGAATGCTTCTCGGCCTCGAAACCGAAGTCCTTCAGCAGGTCGGCGGCGCGCTCGGCGTGCGGCGTGTTGTTGCCCGGCGGGGTGTCGGTCGGCACGCGCACGAGCTCCTGCAGGAAGCGCACCTCCTCGTCGAAGTGGGCGTCGATCCAGGCGTCGAGCGCCTCGTAGGGGGCGGCGGTGTTGTTGTCGGTCGTGGTCATGTCAGAATTCCGTGGCAAGTTGGTCGAGAAGGGTCTGGAAAGCGCGGACGCACAGGTCGGCGTCGTCGTTGGTGATGGATTCGAGCGGGTTGTGGCTGATGCCGGCGTTCAGTCCGCGCAGGAACAGCATGGCCTGCGGCAGGATGTCGTGGATCTTCATCGCGTCGTGGCCGGCGCCGCTGGGCATGCGGAACACGGGCAGGCCGAGCGTCTCGACGGCGCGTTCCCAGCGCTGGCGCCATTCGGCCGCGCACGGGGCGGCGGCGGCGCGCATCGTTTCTTCGAGCGTGAACTGCAGCCCGCGGCGGGCGCAGATCGCGGCCAGTTCGGCCTGGATGTCGCCGGCGGCGGCATCGCGCACCTCGTTGGTCGTGGCGCGCACGTCCAGCGAGAAGCGGCACCGGCCCGGCACGACGTTGATCGAGCCGTTCGGGACTTCCAGCATGCCGACGGTGGCGACGAGGTCCGGCACGGCGCCGCCGCGCTTTTCCGCGAACAGCACCAGTTCGGCGGCGGCGGCTGCCGCGTCGCGGCGCATCGTCATCGGCGTCGTACCCGCGTGACTGGCGACGCCGACGATCTCGCCGACGAATCGTACGCTGCCGTTGATCGACGTGACGACGCCCAGCGGCAGGTCGAGATCGTTCAGCACCGGACCCTGTTCGATGTGCGTCTCGACGAAGCCGAGGTAGCGGGAAGGATCGCGTTTCAGCGCCGCGATGTCGTCCACGTTCAGGCCCGCGTGGGCGATGGCGGCGCGCATCGTGACGCCCTCCGCATCCTTCTGATCGAGCCAGTCGGTGTCGAAACCGCCGCACAGGGCGCCCGACCCGAGGAACACGGCCTTGTAACGCTGGCCTTCCTCTTCCGCGAAGCCGACGACTTCGATGCCGTAGGCCAGGCGCTTGCCCTGGCGGTGCAGTTCGCGCACGCAGGCCATCGGCACGAGGATCCCCAGGCGCCCGTCGTACTTGCCGCCGTTGCGCACCGTGTCGTAGTGCGAACCGGTCAGCAGGCGCTGCGCGGAAGGATCGGCGCCATGATAGATGCCGACCACGTTGCCGACCGCGTCGATCGTGACGTCGTCGAAACCGCAGTCCTCGCGCATCCAGGCCGCCAGCTGGGCGGCGGCCGCGCGGTGCGCATCCGTCAGGTAGGTCACGCACAGTTCTCCGCGCTCGGCGTAACCGGGTTCGCTGTGGGCAGCCAGCTGTTCGTGCCAATCCCACACGAGGTTGCCCAGGACCGGGTGCTGGTCGAACTTGTCGTCCAGGCGGATCTCGGCGATGCGGTGGATGTTGCGCAGCGCTTCGGCGAATTCGAAATCCGGGCCGTTGGCGAGGCGCCGTGCGAACGTGGCGATGATCTCCGCCTTTTGCAGGCCCAGGCCGCGCGGGCCGCGCACGGCCAGGATGAATGGGAAGCCGAATTTCGCGTTGTAGTCGGCGTTCAGCTTCTGGATCGTCGCGAATTCCTCCGGCGTGCAGTTCGTCAGGCCGGCCTTGTTCTGTTCATTGGTCGATTCCGCCGTCAGCGTCTTGCTGACCATCGCCTTGCCCGCGAGCTCCGGGTGAGCACGGATCAGGCCAAGTTGTTCTTCGCGCGACGCGTCGCGCACGGCTTCCACGAGGCCGCGCTTCAGTTGCGCCAGCGTGGCGAACGGGCGCTTGGCCCAGGCGCGCGCCGCGATCCAGGGCGAGTGTTCGTAGACGCCGTCCAGCAGGGCAGTGAAGCCCGCTTCGTCGGCGGCGTTGAGTGTCTCCAGGGTTAACATTGTTTTTACTCCCACGCGAATGCGGTGTCGGGGTTGTAGGGATGCACGCTCTTCCAGTGGCGCGCGATGTCGATGCGGCGCGCGACCCACACGCGGTCGTGCTGTTCGATGTAGTCCAGGAAGCGCTGCAGCGCACGGAAGCGTCCCGGCCGGCCCAGCAGGCGGCAATGCATGCCGATGCTGAGGATCGATGGGCGCTCGCCGCCTTCCTGGTAGTGCACGTCGAACGCGTCGCGCAGGTAGGCGAGGAACGGATCGCCGTGCGAGAAACCCTGGGGCAGGGCGAAGCGCATGTCGTTCGCGTCAAGCGTGTACGGCACGACCAGTTGCGGGGCCTGGGTGCCGTCGGTCTTGCGGACCTTCAGCCAGAACGGCAGGTCGTCGCCGTAGTAGTCGCTGTCGTATTCGAAGCCGCCGTAGTCGGCGACGAGGCGGCGCGTGTTGGGGCTGTCGCGGCCCGTGTACCAGCCCAGCGCACGCTCGCCCGTCAGGCGTTCGATGGCGTCCATGCCGCGCGCCATGTCGGCACGCTCGGTCGCCTCGTCGACGTTCTGGTAGCTGATCCAGCGGTGGCCGTGACACGCGATCTCGTGGCCCAGTTCCTTGAACGCGGCCGTCACGTCGGGGGAGCGTTCCAGCGCCATGCCGACGCCGAAGATCGTCAGCGGCAGGCCGCGCTTCTCGAATTCGCGCAGGATGCGCCAGACGCCCACGCGCGAGCCGTATTCGTAGATGCTTTCCATCGACAGGTGGCGGCCCGGGAACGAGGCCGGGTTGAACATCTCGGACAGGAATTGCTCGCTGCCGGCGTCGCCGTGCAGCACGCTGTTCTCGCCGCCTTCCTCATAGTTCAGGACGAACTGCACGGCGACGCGGGCGCGGCCCGGCCAGTCGGCGTACGGCTGCTCGCGGCCGTAGCCGGCGAGGTCACGTGGATAGTGCTGGGTCATGGTGGCTTGTTCTTCTGGGGTTACGGGTGAAGGATGTCGGCCAGGTCCACGCGCTGCGGATCGAGGTGCAGGTTGTGCTGGACGTTGGCCAGGTGTTTCGAGACGAGGCGCACGGCCGCCTTGACGTCGCGCTTTTCGAAGGCGTCGACGATGGCCACGTGCTCGTCCAGGGATTCTTCCGCCGACTGCGACGACTGGCGCATCAGCGCGATCAGCGAGGAGCGCGTCAAGAGCTCGCTCAGCATCTGTACGAGCACCTGGTTGCCGAGCATCTGCGCCAGCACGAGGTGGAAATCGCCCAGCAGGCGCGTGCGGCCCGGCACTTCGGCATTGTTGACGGCCGCGCGTTCCAGCTCCAGGTGTTCGCGCAGCTGCTTGACTTGCGCATCGGTGATCGTCGCGCACAGCTGCTTCGTCACGGCCGTCTCGAGGATGGCGCGCACTTCGAACACGTCGTTCGCTTCCTCGGCCGTGGGCGTGGCGACGAAGGCGCCGCGCGCCGGCTCCAGCACGACGAGGCGGTCGCGCGACAGCTGGTTGAACGCCTGGCGCACGACGGTGCGCGAGACCTTGAAGATGTCGCCGATCTTCTGTTCCGACAGCTTCGTGCCCGGCATCAGGCGGCGCTCGGCGATCGCGGTGGTGATGGAATCGACGATGCGCTGCGTGGCGCTGCCGGACGGCGCGGACGCGGGCGTATCATGGACGTCGTCGGTCAGGGGGACGATCTTCAGGGGTGTGCGGGTTCGGCTCATGGTCGCTCAGAACAATAAGTGATTGACATCGTGTCTGAAGTGTATACACTTTTCGAAAAAAAGAAAACACAAAGTGTATGCAATTCTCAGTTTTCACATTTACCTACATCAAGAAAGGAAACAAGATGGGACACCTCAGCACCCACGTGCTCGATACGATGAACGGCTGTCCGGCCGCCGGCATGCGCGTCACCCTCGAAGCGATCGACGAGAGCGGTGCCGCCCGCACGATCAAGACGCTCACCCTCAATAGCGACGGCCGCAACGACGGCGGTCCGCTGCTGAATGCGGAGACGATGGCGGTCGGCCGCTACCGCCTCACGTTCAGCGTGGCGGCGTACTTCCGCGAAAAGGGCGTGAACCTGCCCGAGCCGGCCTTCCTCGACGTCGTGCCGCTGGAATTCGGCATCGCCGACGCGGCCGGCCATTACCACGTGCCGCTGCTCGTCAGCCCGTGGTCGTATTCCACGTATCGTGGCTCGTAAGCACGACGCGTTGTTTTTCTCATAAAGTCATACCCTTTTTCAAAAAGATCGTATACAGTTGTTGTGTCGCCGCGGAGCGCATCGGCAGCAGGGTCCAGCCCGGCGCCGGTGGTTGCGATGATTTGCCCCTCACAGAGCCCGCTGTGGTGATGGGACAGCCTGGTGCGCCGTTTGCGCCATGCTTCCTTTGTAAGAGGCTCTCATGGAATCCTATTTGCTCGACTGGGTGAATCTGCTGTTGCGCTGGACCCACGTCATTACCGCGATCGCCTGGATCGGCGCTTCGTTCTACTTCGTCTTCCTCGATAACTCCCTGACCAAGCCGACGTCGCCCGACCTCGTCGACAAAGGCGTCGACGGCGAACTGTGGGCCGTGCACGGCGGTGGCTTCTACCATCCGCAGAAATACCTCGTCGCCCCGAAACAGATGCCCGAAGGCCTGCACTGGTTCTATTGGGAGAGTTACGCGACGTGGCTGTCCGGTTTCGGCCTGTTCACCGTCCTGTATTTATTCAACGCCGGCACCTTCATGGTCGACAAGCAGGTGCACGACTGGACGGCCGGTGCCGCCGTCGGTACCGCGCTGGGCTTCCTCGTCGCGTTCTGGCTCGTCTACGACACCATCTGCCGCACGTTCGGCCGCAAGAAGAACGGCGACGCCATCGTCGGCGCGATCATCTTCGCGTTCGTCGTGTTCGCATCCTGGCTCGCGTGCCAGCTGTACGCCGGCCGCGCCGCCTTCCTGCTGGTGGGCGCGATGCTCGCCACGTCGATGAGCGCCAACGTGTTCTTCTGGATCATCCCGGGCCAGCGCAAGGTCGTCGCGCAGCTGAAGGCCGGCCAGCCGGTCGACCCGATCTACGGCTGGCGCGCCAAGCAGCGCAGCGTCCACAACACGTATTTCACGCTGCCCGTGCTGTTCGCGATGCTGTCGAACCACTACGGCTGGCTGTACTCGGGTGAACACAACTGGGTCGTGCTGGTCCTCATGATGCTGACCGGCGCCCTGATCCGCCAGAGTTTCGTCGCCCGCCACAAGGCGCTCGTGCACGGCAAGCGCGTGCCATGGGAATTCGCGGGCTTCGGCGTGGCCGCCCTCGTCGGTCTCGTCGTCTACCTGACCCCGAAACCCGAGGCGGACCTGCCGGTGATCGCGTCCGCCGCGCCTGTGAACAGTGCCGCCGCTGCCGGCGCCACTGCGCAGAACGTGAGTTTCGACCAGGTGAAAGGCGTCGTCGCCCAGCGCTGCGCGATGTGCCACTCGGCCGCCATGCCGAGCAAGGGCATCTCGTTCGATTCGCCGGACGCGATCAAGCGCCACGCCCAGCAGATGTACCAGCAGGCCGTCGTGACCAAGCAGATGCCCCTGAACAACGCCACCCAGATCACGCCGGATGAGCGCAATCTCATCAAGCGCTGGTACGAAGAGGGCGCCCCGACCAACTAACCCGTTGTACCCTGTCCGACGGCCCACACAGCGGGCCGGCGGACACGCTCGCGCGCCCGGCCCAGGCAGCCGACGCGTGGCGGGCGGCATGCTGTTTGTTGTTCATAAAAACATTTAGGAGACAAGCATGACCCAGCCGTCCCGCCACCATCCGGTGGACGAACGGCTGCCGCTCGCGCGCCTCGGTGCGCTCGGGTTGCAGCACGTCCTCGTCATGTACGCCGGCGCCATCGCCGTCCCCCTCATCGTGGGACGCGCACTGAAACTCCCGCCCGAACAGGTCAGCATGCTGATCTCGGCCGACCTGTTCTGCTGCGGTATCGTGACACTCATTCAATCCCTTGGCCTGACATCGTGGTTCGGCATCCGCCTGCCCGTGATGATGGGCGTGACCTTCGCGGCCGTCGGCCCGATGGTCGCCATCGCGAACGCGGTCCCCGGCGTCGACGGGGCCCGTGCGATCTTCGGCGCCGGCATCGGCGCCGGTGCCGTGGCGCTGCTGCTCGCGCCCCTGATGAGCCGATTGCTGCGGTTCTTCCCGCCCGTCGTCACGGGCACCATCATCCTGATCATCGGCGTGACCCTGATGCGCGTCGGCGTGGGCTGGGCGATGGGCGGCCCGGAAAGCACGGCCCAGAGCGTCGACACCGTGAAACTGGCCGCGATGGTCGATGCGGCCCGCGCCGGCGCCGCGCAGGCGGCCGCCGCACTGCCGCCGGGTGCCGAAGCGCCCGCGCTGAAGCTGGCCGGCCCCGTGCCGATGACGCCGAACCCGAACTACGGCGCGCTGGACCATCTCGGCATCGCCGCGTTCGTGCTGGCCGTCGTGCTGTGCCTCGTGCGGTTCTGCCGTGGCTTCCTGGCGAATATCTCCGTCCTGCTGGGCATCGTGGCCGGCTGCGTCGTGACGTTCGCGCTGGGCGAGATGAACTTCGACAAAGTGGGCAAGGCCGCGTGGTTCCAGCTCGTGACGCCGCTGGCGTTCGGCACGCCCACGTTCGACCTCGTCATGATCGTCACGTTCGCCGTCGTCATGATCGTCGTGATGATCGAGTCGGCCGGCATGTTCCTCGCGCTGTCCGAACTGACGGGCAAGGACCTCGACCGGAAACAGCTCGCCGCCGGCCTGCGCACGGACGGGCTGGGCACGCTGATCGGCGGCCTGCTGAACACCTTTCCGCACACGAGCTTTTCGCAGAACGTGGGCCTCGTCGCCGTCACCGGCGTCAAGAGCCGCTGGGTTTGCGTGGCGGGCGGCTGCATCATGATCGTGCTGGGCATGCTGCCGAAGATGGCTGCGCTCGTCGAAGCGATCCCGCAATTCGTGCTGGGCGGCGCCGGTCTTGTCATGTTCGGTATGGTTGCCGCCGCAGGCATCCGTATCCTGACGCGCGTGGACTTCCGGAACAACCGCTACAACCTGTATATTGTCGCCCTGTCGATCGGCTTCGGCCTGATCCCGCTGGTGGCACCCCGCTGGGCCCAACAGATGGCCCACAGCCTGCATCCGTTGCTGGAGTCGGGCATCCTGCTGACCGCCGTCGCCGCGGTCGCACTGAACCTCTTCTTCAACGGTACCCGCGACATCCCGGCCGAAAGCCACGGCGACGCGGGCGCCACCAACGACCATCCAACTATCGTCCAAGGGAGCAAAGCATGAAAAAAACCGTCCTGACCGTGGCGCTGTGCGCGTGCGCGGCAACGTCCGTCCAGGCCGCCGAGTGGAGCGACACGTCGATCGGCGTGCGCACGGGCAGCCGTTTCCGCGAACCGTTCAACGGCGCGGAGATCCACAAGAACATCGTCGACATCAACCACGTGAGCGGTTATGCCTACGGCACCAACTTCTTCAACCTGGACGTCCTGTTGTCGAACAAGACCGACCCGTCGGCACCGGGCGCCAGCTCGGGCGCGCAGGAGTTCTACCTCGTGTACCGCAACACGGTCTCGCTGGGCAAGGTGAGCGGCAAGGAATTCGCCTACGGTCCCGTGAGCGACGTCGGCCTGACGGTCGGCTTCGACGCCAACACGAAGGACGACGCCGGCTACAACTCGAAGAAGCGCATGCTGGTCGTCGGCCCGACGCTCGCGTTCAAGGTTCCGGGCCTGCTGAACGTGGGTGTCTACGGCCTGTGGGAGAGCAACGCGCCGAACAACGAATTCACGCAGACCAGCGTCTCGCGCTACCGCTACGACACGCACCCGATGCTGGGCGCCGTGTGGGCGTTCCCGATCGGGGCGTCGGGCTGGTCGTGGGAAGGCTTCGCGAACTGGATCGCCTCGAAAGGCAAGGACGAATTCGGCAACCAGACGGCGCCGGAGACGAACATCGACATGCAGCTGCTGTACGACCTGGGCCCGCTGCTGGGCGCCAAGCCGAAGACCTTCCGCGCCGGCGTCGCCTATCAATACTGGCACAACAAGTTCGGCAACGACAGCAAGCGCGTGCCGGGCGCCTCGGCCAGCACGCCGATGATCAAGGCGGAGTACCACTTCTGATTTACGAGTAGGACGGGACGGCACGGCGGTGCCGGCCCGTTGTTGCCACCGGCGCGCTTGCCTTCGGGCGGCGCGCCGTTTTTTATTGGCGCGCCGTTGATGTAGGATTGGCATCCGATCACGAGGAGGATGTACATGCAGACCATCGACCATGACGTCATCATCGTCGGCGCCGGCCCCACGGGCCTGATGCTGGCCGCCGAACTGGCCCTTGCGGGCGTGGACGCCGCCATCGTGGAGCGCAAGCCGACGCAGGCGCGCGTGGGCGGCCGCGCCGGCGGGCTGCACGCGCGCACGCTCGAACTGCTCGACCAGCGCGGCATCGTCGACCGCTTCCTCGCCGCGGGCAAGACCCACCCGCGGGTCAGTTTTCACGCCGCTCTCGACATCGGCGACTTCCCGACCCGCCACAACTACCTGCTCGCGCTGCCGCAGGAAAAGACCGAACGCCTGCTCGCGGCATGGGCCGACGAGTTGAACGTGCGGATCTACCGCGACCGCGACGTGGCGGGCATCGCGTGCGACGACGGCGGCGTCGACGTCACGACGACGCAGGGCGCCCCCATGCGTGCGCGCTGGCTGGTCGGCTGCGACGGGGGCCGCAGCCGGATCCGCAAGCTGGCCGGCATCGGCTTTCCCGGCTGGGACGCGTCGACGAGCTGGATCATCGCCGAGGTCCGGATGACGGAGAAGCCGGTGCTCGGCTTTCATGAGGATGCGTCCGGGCGCCACGCCATGTCGATGATGGATGATGGCGAGACGGTCGGCGTCGTGCTGGCCGGACGCGACCCGCAGGCGACCGGCGAGCCGACGCTGGAGGAACTCGCGGCGGGCCTGCAATCCATCTACGGGACCGATTTCGGCGTCCATTCGCCCACGTGGCTGTCGCGCTTTTCCGACGCCGTGCGCCAGGCGGACCGCTATCGCCAGGGCCGGGTCCTGCTGGCCGGGGACGCCGCGCACATTCACCCGCCGCTGGGCGGGCAGGGCCTGAATCTCGGCGTGCAGGATGCGGTGAACCTCGGGTGGAAGCTCGCGCTGGTCGCCAGGGGCATCATGCCGGACTCGCTGCTCGACACGTACCAGGCCGAACGCCATCCGGCCGCCGCGCGCGTGCTGCACAACACGATCGCGCAGGGCGTGCTGCGGCGTCCGGACGACCGCACGCCCGTGCTGGGTGAATTCGTCGCGGAGATGCTCGCGATGGACGAACCGCGCAAGCGCTTCGGCGCGATGATCGCGGGCCTGGACGTCCGCTACGACCTGGGCGCCGGCCACCCGCTGCTTGGCCGGCGCATGCCCGACCTGGACATCGTGACGGCCGACGGGCCGACCCGTGTCTACGCGCTGCTGCACGAGGCGCGGCCGGTGCTGCTGAACTTTGCCGCAAACTATGCCGACGATCGCGTCAGGCGGGTCGAGGCGACGTGCGATGGTGTGTGCGAACTGCCCGTCGTCGGCCCCGTGTCGCTGCCGTCCGCGGTGCTGGTAAGGCCCGACGGCCACGTGGCGTGGGCGGGCGACGGCGGTGCGGAGGGCCTGAACGCAGCGTGCGCGGCCTGGTTCGGCGCCTGACCGGTGCAATGCGCGCCCCGCGAAGGCGGGCCTGCATCGTTCGTGTGCACGCGCGCGCGCGTCCACTCCAACAATGGTGCGCCGCTGCACCAGCAGGCAGCGCGGGCACGATCGCGGTGCGCCGGCGCGTGAGAATCGCCCCGGCCTGATGCGGGCCCGCTTCTTGCATGACTCCCCGTGACGGCGCAATCGACGCCGGATCACCGATCAATCACGCCGCCTCACGGCGGCCCCTAGGGAGAAGCTTCATGGCATACCTGGTGCCTTCTGAATTCGTGACCAAGATGGTCGACGCGGGCGAGTCCAAGATCTACATGTCCACGCGCGATGCGCTGATCCGCGCCTACATGGCGGGCGCCATCCTCGCCCTGTCGGCGGTGTTCGCCGTCAGCTGCTCGGTCGCGACCGGCGTGCCGCTGATCGGTGCGCTGCTGTTCCCGGTGGGCTTCTGCATGCTGTACCTGCTCGGCTTCGACCTGCTGACGGGCGTGTTCGTCCTGACGCCGCTGGCACTCATCGACAAGCGGCCGGGCGTCACGCTGCCGCGCGTGATCAAGCACTGGGGCATCGTCTTCACCGGTAACTTCCTCGGCGCGTTCACCGTGGCCTTCCTGATGGCGTACATCTTCACGTTCGGCTTCCACACGGACGGCGGCGTGCTGGCCAAGACGATCGGCACGATCGGCGAGAAGCGCACGCTCGGCTATGCGGAATACGGTTTCGCCGGCATGGTGACCCTGTTCATCCGCGGCATGCTGTGCAACTGGATGGTGTCGACGGGCGTCGTGGGCGCCATGATCTCGACGACCGTCGGCGGCAAGGTCATCGCCATGTGGATGCCCGTGATGCTGTTCTTCGCGATGGCGTTCGAGCACTCGGTGGTGAACATGTTCCTGTTCCCGTTCGGGATCCTGACCGGTGCGCACTTCACCTTCCTCGACTACCTGATCTGGAACGAGATCCCGACCGTACTGGGCAACCTCGTCGGCGGCCTCGCGTTCACCGGCCTGACGCTGTACTCGACGCACGTGAAGACGGCGCCGAAGCGTTCGTTCAACTAAGCCGATCGCGGCAGCCATGTCGCAGCCTTTGACGCTGTCCGTCGGCCAGCACACGGACCGCGGACGCAAGGCCGTCAACCAGGACTGCCACGGCATGGTGCTGCCGCGCGCGCCGCTCGCCTCGACGAAGGGCGCGGCGCTCGCGCTGGCCGACGGCATCAGCAGCAGCGCCGTCAGCCACGTGGCCAGCGCGACCGCCGTCGCCGCCTTCCTCGACGACTACTATGCGACGACCGACGCCTGGTCGGTCAGGACGTCGGCCGAGAAGGTGCTCACGGCCGTCAACGCCTGGCTGTATGCCCACACGCGGCAGGGACAGGACCGCATCGACCAGGACTGCGGCCACGTCTGCACGTTTTCCGCGCTGGTCATCAAGTCGAACACGGCGCACCTGTTCCACGTCGGCGACGCGCGCATCTACCGCGTCCACGCGGGCGGGCAGGGCGCCAGCCTGGAACAGCTGACGACCGATCACCGCGTGTGGGTGTCGCCCGAGCGGAGTTACCTGAGCCGCGCGCTGGGCGTGCAGGACCGGGTCGAGATCGACTACCGCGCCGTGGCATTGGAGGCGGGCGACCTGTTCATGCTGGCGACGGATGGCGTGTACGAGCACGTGACGGGCGCCGACGTGCACGCCGCACTGAAGGACGCGCCCGACCTCGATGCGGCCGCGTGCCGCCTCGTCGAGCGCGCGCTCGCCAACGGCAGCGCGGACAATCTCACCGTGCAGCTGGTGCGCATCGAATCGCTGCAGGCGCGCGAGGCGTCCGAACTGCTGCGCCAGATGGCGGGCCTGCCGCTGCCGCCGCTGCTGGCGCCGCGCGCGGAGCTCGACGGCTACCGCATCGTGCGCGAGGTGCACGGCAGCAGCCGCAGCCACGTCTACCTCGCCGAGGACCCTGACAGCGGCGGGCACGTCATCCTCAAGACGCCTTCCATCGACCTCGCCGGCGACCGCGCCTACATGGAGCGGTTCGTGATGGAGGAATGGATCATGGGGCGCGTGCGCAGTCCCCACGTCGTGAAACCCGCGGCGCCGGCGCGGCGCCGCAGCCATGTCTACGTGGCCGCCGAATACATCG